>NZ_JBFBLP010000004.1:0-524349 GCF_040686775.1 Streptomyces sp. NPDC079141
TCGCCGACGTACAGGCGGATCCGAAGGTGCAGGAGGTCTATCTGGGGCACGCACCCGCCGAACCCGCCCCCACCCGCCGAAGGACACAACAGCGGCATCGTTGGTTCGTGGTCCAAGCCGCCGCCAAGGAACACCTCTCACCGCTCGGCGAACGCGCAGTTCCGCAGCTGACCGAGACCCCTGACGACCGCTGGGATTGCGAACGACTGATCGGATGACGGGCCCTTGAGCCCTGCCATTAGGAAGACGCGCATCCCCTGCCAGGCGAGGACCAGCACACCACGCCAACCAGAGGACACCTCTATGACCACTGTGTTCTGCGGTATCGACTGGGCCACCGACCACCACGACATCGCCCTGCTCAACGAGAGGGGCACCCTCCTCGCCAAGCTCCGCATCGACGACAGCCCCGAGGGCCTGGCCCAGCTCCTCGACCTTCTGGCCCGCCACGGCGACCGTTCCGACAACCCGATCCCCGTCGCCATCGAGACCTCTCACGGACTCCTGGTCGCCTGTCTGCGTGCCACCGGCCGACCGATCTACGTCATCAACCCGCTCACCGCCGCCCGCTACCGCGACCGCTACGCACTCAGCCGCAAGAAATCGGACCACCTCGACGCCAAAGTCCTGGCCCACATCCTGCGCACCGACCCCGCCGAACACCGTCCTCTGCCCGCAGACAGCCACCTCGCTCAGGCCATCACCGTCCTGGCCCGAGCCCAGCAGGACGCCGTCTGGGACCGCGTCCAGACCGGCAACCGGCTGCGCTCCCACCTGCGCGAGTACTTCCCCGCCTTCCTCACCGTCTTCAGGCACTTCCGCGAGGGCCTCGCCTCACCCGTCACTCGCACCCTGCTGGCCGCGGTCCCCACACCCACACAGGCCGCCCAGCTCACCCGTTCCCAGCTCCGGTCCATCCTCAAGACGGCCGGCCGCCAACGCGAGATCACCGGCGAGGTCGAACGCCTCTACGCCTTACTGCGCGAACCGCAGATGCACCAACCGCCCCTCGTCGAAGACGCCATGGGGACCAAGACCCAGGCCCTACTGCGGCAGTTCAACGCAGCCTGCGCAAGCGCCGACGAGCTGGAGGCTGCGGTCGTCGACGCCTTCACCACCCACCAGGACGCCGAGATCATCACCAGCTTCCCCGGCCTCGGCCACCTCACTGGCGCCCGCGTCCTGGCCGAGCTCGGCGACGACCACACCCGCTTCGCCACCGCCCGCGCTCTCAAGGCCTACGCCGGATCCGCTCCCATCACCAGATCCTCCGGACGCAAGACGACCGTCCTGGCCAGACGCATCAAGAACCAGCGCCTCGCCTCAGCCGGCTACAACTGGGCTTTCGCCGCCCTCACCGCGTCAACCGGCGCACGAGCCCACTACGACCACCGCCGAGCGACCGAAGAACGACACGTCGCAGCCCAACGCAACCTCTTCAACCGGCTACTCGGCTGCCTCCACCACTGCCTCACCCACCGCATCCCCTACGACGAACAGGCCGCCTTCCCCGACACAGTTTGACTGATCAACCGCATCGGATGTCTGTCTCCGCCCCGCTCCAGCCCGGCCGGCGCCCGTTCCGCGCTCAAAGCATGCAGCCGCCTGATGCCAGAGAAGGGGTACGTCGTGGCTGGGGCGGTCGGCTCCACGGCTTTAGCCACCTCCCCGGTCCGGGTCCCGCGTCGAGCAAGACCAGGGGACCACTCGTGCTAATTGCGGTCAGGCCCAAAGCCTGCCCGAGTTGCTGGCCAGCGTACGGTCCCCTGATCATGCTCGACCCCAGACCGGGCAGGCCACCGGCCAAACCCGCTCCGCCGACCTCATAGGTGAAGCTTCTGCTCCGTGATCCTGCCAACAGACCAGCGCCGTCCCTATGCTGCTCAGAGGAGCACTGTCGCAGGAACTGTGGCCGACATCGGAGAACTGTCTTGTACATCGAGAGAGTAGTACTCAAGAACATTAAAGGTTTTGAGAGCGCAGACCTTGACTTCTCCGGTTTCGATGGAGAACACGCAGGCTGGGCAGTGATCACTGGCGACAACGGGTCTGGAAAGACTGCCCTCCTGAAATCCATCTGCATGGCGATTCTAGGGCCAGATGATTCACGCGTACTCCTAACGGACACCCGAGGATGGGTTACCGAGGGCGAGGAATCAGGAACCATCTCGGTTGAAATCAAACCCTTCAGAGAGTGGGATCGCACCGCTAAGGGTGGATTCCCCGTCCAAAATACTTTTTGGGCCGAAATTGGCTTCTCTCGCGAAACAAGCGCGTGGGTAATTTCTTCTGTAGACGTGTACAGAAACAAAAAGAAGGGAGCATTCAACGGCCCGTGGGCTCCAGGAACACAAGGCTGGTTCTCCCTTGGATACGGACCCTTTCGTCGCCTCTACGGCAGTTCACCCGACGCGCAGCGACTGATGGTAATCCCTGGGCGTGTTCCCAGATTCGCCACTCTTTTTAAAGAGGATGCAACCCTTGCAGAGTGCGAACAATGGGTTAAACAGCTTAACTATAAGAAGCTGGAGCAGCAGGAATCTGAAAAGGTCGCCCTGGAAAGCCTCCTTGAGCTACTTAATGACGACTTCTTGCGTCAGGGAATGGCAGTCAGCGAAGTTAACTCTGAGGGGATCTGGCTTACGGATTCTGCTGGCCGGCGGATGCCTCTCGCGGACATGAGTGAAGGGTACCGATCTGCACTCGCAATGCTGATCGACATCTTCCGCCATATGGTGGACGTTTACGGAACAACAGATTTGACCAAGAAACGCGATGACGGATCCACTTACATCAATCGCCCAGGCGTGGTGATCATTGATGAAGTGGACTCACACCTGCACCCTGCTTGGCAGCGAGAGATTGGATTTTGGCTTAAGAAGCATTTCCCGCTGGTCCAATTCATCGTCACGACGCACAGCCCGCTCGTATGCCAAGCAGCTGACAGGGGCAGGGTGTACCACATGCCTCAGCCCGGTCAGGGGCAACCGTTCCAGCTTGCCCCTGATGATTTCAATCGGGTGATCGCGGGGAAGCCGGACCAAATCCTCCTCACGCCTGCTTTCGGAATGAGTCACACCCGCTCTCCACGAGCCGTTGCAGCTAATAAGAGACACTCCCGACTGCGAGCAAAGCAGATCGCTGGAAAGCTCACAAATGATGAATCCAGCGAGTTGGAACAGCTGTCGCTCTTCGCTGAAGCGGAGTGACGGGAAGCAGATGAGAAGGATCTACCGAACCAATCTTGACTTTTCTACGCGTTGCGACCTAGCGGCAAGGCGAAGGAAGGCAACAAATAAAGAGACCGCGAGGACGGAGTGGAACAGCTATCGCAGATCAGTAAAGAGCCGGCCAGTACTTGAAGCGTTGAAAGAGATGAACGGTCAGCGCCAGCGCTGCGTTTACTGTTGCGATTCTCGTTCCGCTGACGTTGACCACTTCACTCCGATCTCAGTGGACTACTCCCAGGCTTTCGCATGGAACAACTTCATCCTGGTATGCCCAGAGTGCAACAGGAAGAAAGGCGCAAGGTTCCCCAGGGACAAGGACGGGAAACCTTTGATTATTAATCCTACGAGAGAAGACCCCTGGGACTTTTTGATCCTTGACACCAAAACCGGATACTTGGCAGCCCGTTTCCTCGACGAGGATTTCGACCCTAAGGGTGAGTCAACCGTGGAGGTCATATCCTTCATTAATCACGAGGCTGTCGTTGAAGGGAGACGCCGCGTAATCGCACGATACAACGAAGCCGTTGACTACCTACTTTCGAGCGTCGAACCAAAAAAGTCCACGGGCAAACTCCTGAGAGAGATCCGTGAAGACGAGCACGGCATCGGGGAATGGTTTGCACGTCGAGAGGGCTCATTAGAACCACGTTTCTCGGAATTGAGGGCCCGTTTCCCTTCGATCTGGAGGAGATTCGTCCGGGAAGCGTGCAGCGCCTAGGATGATTCCAGTCGAGACAGAGTTCTCTAGCTGCTCGGGTACTTTAACGATGAGACGCCGTCGCCGTAAGGCGTTGCGCTGTCAGTTGTGAACGCTCTCTCATGCCCGTGTCTCAACGCGGCGCAGGCCCTAGGTAGTCCTCAATGCCTTCTGTGCCTGGTAGCCCGCGACGTGCATCGCTGACGAACATCCCAGAACGGACTTGATCAACGCAGAGTTGCGCGCTCTGCAAGACAGAGATGAACTGCGGATTCCGGCACCTTGATTCGTTACACCGCCTGGCGGGACGCCACCAATGTTTTAGGATCGCCGGGACAGATGAATACCCTTTTGCGCTTTGTTCTTAAGTATCTTCTGCATCCCCGGCTTGTCTGCAACACGCCACATTCTCTCCCATGCGCGCATGTCTGTCAGGTAGCCCGGAATCTTGATTTCTCTTTCGCATGCACATTCAATGAGCGCTTCAACGATTGCGACAACCCGACCTCTACTTGGGTGAGTAACTCCCTTAAGATAGGAAGCCAGCTTCGCGACCTCGTAACCGGTCTTCGACGACACAATATCGAGATCGGGTGCTCCAGCACGGCGATGCAGCGCGCGCAGCTGAGAAGCAAAGGCGAAGCGGAAGTCTTTCGGCGTCGCTTCTTCTACCGTCTTGCCCATAACTGAAACCAGCAGATCGATGGCACCTGCCAGCTCATAGTCAGCTTGTCGTACAGATGTGACTCGCGTAGGTTTCGTTGTTATCGTGCCGCCACTGATCTGACTTCGAGCCGGAATGCCGAGGTCATTTCTGCAGGATTCATTCAGTTTATTCTTCAAAGGGACAAGCACTTTATGGCCCTGCCCTGCGACAATGACCGTATCATCGTTCACGTGCTGCCAGTAAATTTGCTCAGATTCTGGCTCGAACAGCATGAGAGTGACTGGAAGTGAGTGATTCATCCAATACTCGACATGGTTCGCGTCGCAATAGAACCACCACCCGAGATCTGTCGACTTTGTGAATTGACTGGCGCCAGACTTTATCTGTACAGCCAACAGTCGGCCAGTTCCTCGTCCAGAGGCGCTGCTAGGGAGGTCAGCCCCCTCGACCACCTCAATGTGGGCGTCAATTCCAATATCACTGGTCTCCTGTTCACGGAAGATCCAGCCCAATTGGGTGGTGACCAAGTATGCGGCCCGAGACACTCCAGCCCGGTCCACCAGGTGGGTGGGAGGGACGACTGTCAAAGTTGCATCTCCTCATGCCTGCTCCGGCCAACCAACGAGTCCCTAGCCTAGAGGGAGGGACTGACAGCTGGTACGTAACTCAACCTCGCGGAAGGGGGGGTTGGTCTCGTTGCCGAAGGTCAGGCAGATGAACGCCCCGTGCGTCACGACCTCACCATCTCGGTCCGCAGAGGCACAGCGAGAACACGCTACGTCCTTGAACAGGCCGCACTGCCAGCCGACCCGCGTTCGAAGGCCCAGCTGAATGCCGAGGGCCGCCGTTGGCATTGGGGGCACACAGCGCTGTTCGACTTCACCTTCAACCAGCTCGGGACTGGCTACCGACCCGGTGAGCGCGTGCCACACGCGTGCCAGAACGGGCGGGGAACAGCGGGGAATCACGGGGCAAAGAGGCAGCGCACCGAGGGGTGGCGATCAAGCCGTTTCGGCAGGCCAGAGGTCCGGATGATCTCCAGATGACCTAAGCTTCCCAAGCTGAGAGCGCGAGTTCGATTCTCGTCACCCGCTCCATGATTAAGGCCCAGGTCAGAGACCTGGGCCTTGTTTGTTGTCTAGACCGGTGGGCGCCTGCCGCACCACAACCGCACCATTAGCTCTCGGCAGCCTCCTCATTGTGGTGCGCCGGGTCGTCCTTGTGGTGCTTCGCACGCTCGGCGCGCACCAGGTCGTCGAGTCGGGCGGCCACCTCGCGCTGCCGCTCCTCGTCGGAGTGCTGAAAGATCAGCGCGGCCTTCTCGGAAGACTGCCCGGCGCGAACCATCGTGTCCTTCCGCGAGGTCGGCGAGGCGCTCGGAGCGGCCTTGCCGGGGCGGGATCGCGCTGCTGTCACCCATCCTCCCCGACCAGCCGTCAGGCGTTCGCCTCCGCCGGCGTCAGGTCTGCCGTGCTCCGCGGCGAACGGGAAGCGGTCAAGGCGAAAAATCTGCGGATCTTCGCGGCAACCTTTTCGGCCTCTCGGACCACTAGGCGTTGTCCGGCCAAGTGGTCCGGTCAAATGCAACGGCTGAAAGAGAGAGCGCAGGCATGTCCCTGGAACCAGAGCACAGACATGTCCCAGGCCCACCCAAGTCACCGGTGGCGTCCCGCGTCGGCGGCCACCGTGCCGACGGCGGCGCGCGCGGTGACCGCCCGAAGCATCGTGGCCGTCGGTTGCTCGCGCGTCGGGGTCTCTGGGGAGGTCTCGCCCTGGTGGTCGTGGCCGGCTCGGCTGTCGTGGTCAACCAGGCTTCGGCGGACCAGAAGACCCTGGATCTGAAGAAGTGGTACGTGCTGGTCAACCGCAACAGCGGCAAGGTGCTGGACGACCGCGGCTCCGCCAAGAACGACGGCGCGGCGGTGGTGCAGTGGAGCCGTCACGGCGGGGCCAACCAGCAGTGGCGGTTCGTCGACTCGGGTGACGGGTACTACCGGCTGCAGAACCGGACCTCCGGCAAGGTGCTGGACGACTACGGCTGGTCGAAGACCGCCGGCACCGCCGTCGTGCAGTGGAAAGACCTGAACGCCACCAACCAGCAGTTCAAACTGGCCAAGTCGTCGAACGGCTACGTGCGTCTGGTCAATCGCTTCAGTGGCATGGCTGTCGGTGTCGAGAACGCCACCAAGGCCAACGGGGGCGACGTCGTCCAGAACCGCGACCGGGGCGGTGCCAACCAGCAGTGGAAGCTCGTCGCGGCCGGTAGCGTCGCCGGCGGCACCGGGAACACGGGGAACTCCGGCAGCACGCCCACGCCCGGCGGCAGCACTCCGGCATCGCCGCCGACGTCTCCGACCCCCGCCAACGGCAGCTCGACGCCACGTTTCATGGGCAGCGACAAGGTGTTCATCGGCGGTTCGATGACTGACGCCTCGGCGAACGCCGCGCCGTTCGACGTGCGCTACGCCTATATACACAGCCAGCCCGCGCCCTCGTCGGACGCCTATACGGCATCGCGTTGCAAGGCTGAGTGGTCGGCCTGGTGGGGCTGCTGGGGCGGCACCAGCACGGCGCCCGGAAACCAGGTGACCTGGCAGGACAGCGTGGCGGCCAAGGCGACCTACCAGGGCAAGTCGCGACCGCAGAAGTACCTGTGGACCTGGTACTCGTTGCGCGACCTCGGCGACATGGCGGGCGAGGGTGACGGCCCGGGCGAGGTCAAGGCCATCGACAGGCGTGACCTGCTCACCAAGTACCTGAACGACTACCGGTTCTTCCTCCAGAAGATCGGCAAGTCCCACGACATGATCGACCTGGAGCCCGACTTCTGGGGCTTCGCCCGGTCGCTCGGCAATCTGCACCAGGTTCCCGCGCAGGTCACGGGCGCCAACCCGACGGACTGCGGATCGCAGGAGAACAGCGCCGCCGGACTCGCCCAGTGCCTGATCTCGATGGCGCACAAGTACGCGCCGAACGCCGCCGTGGGGCTGCACCTCTCCTGCTTCGACTGGGAGAGCAACCTCCAGAAGTGCGTCAAGGACTACGCGGACCTCGGGGCGAAGAACGCCGACTTCCTGGTCACCGATGTGTCGGACCGCGACGCGGGCTGGTACGCACAGCCGGCCCACGGCAGCCGTGACACCTTCTGGACCGACCAGAAGGCCGCCGCCTCGCTGAAGTTCTGGAAGACGATGGCCGAGTCCGTGGGCAAGCCGGTGGTCCTGTGGCAGATCCCCGTGGGCAACATGGCGGGGAACAACACTCCCGGCCACTTCAAGGACGACAAGGTGGACTGGCTCTTCGGCCACATGGACCAGGTGGCGAACGCCCACATCGCCGGCCTGCTGTTCGGTGCGGGGTGGACGGAGCAGACGACGCCCGAGACCGACGGCGGAAACCTGATCCGCAAGACGATCGCGTATCACAACTCGGGTGGTACACGACTCAAGTAGGCGAAGCCGGCGAATGCGCCCCCATCTCTTCGATGGGGGCGCATTTCGTCGTCTGCGTCGGGCTGAGGACTTCTCCGGAAGGGGACGATCGTGCTGACCGGTGACGGCGGGGAAGCCGAGTTCGACCGCGAGGCCGGGACAGTGCGGGCCGTCCGGTCGATGAATGCGCCGATGCGGCGGAAGGTGAATGCGGCTCGGGACGCCGGCACCCACACCGCGCAGGAGGACCAGGAGCCCACCCATCAGCCCGACAAGCCTCGCCGAGCCTCCGTCTGGTCCCCAGACGACTGGAACCCCAGCCGGCGCACGGCTGGGGTTCCTCGATGCGGTGAGGAGCGGTCAGCGGGTGGAGGTGCCCACGCCGTAGACCGCTCGTCTACGCGCCGGTGCGGCGCACCCGATCGCCATCACCGTGGCGGGTCAGCGCTTCAGGGTGAGGATGCCGGGCCGGTACGGCAGGTTGTCGTAGGAGGTGTTCGGCGGTGTGTTGGGGGACTTGCCCTGGTAGAGGAACTGCAGGTTGCAGGGGTCGATGGTCATGGTCTGGTCGGGGTTGGCGCGGACCAGGTCGCCGTGGCTGATGTCGTTGGTCCAGGTGGCGCCGCTGTTGGCCTTGCCTGCGAAGGGGTTGGACTCGGTGGCGGCCTGCGGGGTCCAGGGGCCGTTGAGGCTGGTGGCGGTGAAGGAGCGGAAGTAGCGCTGCTCGCTCGCACCGCGGGCCTCGACGATCATGAGGTACTGGTTCTGGCCCTGGACCTTGTAGACCTGCGGTGCCTCGAACAGGTTCTTCACCGTGTCGCTCATGACCGTCGTGTACGAGGAACCGAAGCTGCCGGGGAAGTTCCCGATCGGCATGCTCGACTTGTAGATCTTGCCGTTGTCACCGGCGAAGAACAGGTGGATGTTCTTGTCGTCGGCGATCAGGGTCTGGTCGATCGGCCCGGTCGGGGAGTCGGTGCGGGGGATGCTGCCGGTGAACAGCGGCTGCGGCGCGGACCAGCCGTCGGGGTTGGTGGGGTCGCTGGAGGTGCGGTAGCTGAAGGGCGACGGACCCCACTGGTACGCCAGCACCCAGATCTTCTTGGGCGCGAAGTAGAACAGCGTGGGCGCCACCGTCTTCTGGCTCATGCCGGTCTGGCGGGCCGACGCCATGTCCGACCAGTTCGTGAAGGGGCTGAACGCCATCGAGCCGTAGGCCGATCCCGAGTAGTTCGACCCGTAGACCAGGTGCTTGCCGTTGTACGTCGTGGTGGTGAAGTCCTTCAGCGAGGCCCACCCGTTCGCCGGCTGCGCCAGCGCGCCCGTCGAGGTCCACCGGTACGTCGACGGAAGAGCACACGTGTCGCTCTTCGGCGCCGTGGTCGGCTGGAAGTTCCAGCGTTGGTTGCCGCCGCCGTTGGTGTCCCAGATCTGGACGGGAGTGCCGTTGGCGGTCCGGCCGCCGGGGACCTCCAGCGCGCGGCCGCTGGCGACGTTGGTGAGGGTGTAGGAGCCGTCGCTGTTCTGGCGGGCCTTCCAGCGCTGGTGGGCGCCGCCGTTGGCGTCCCAGACCGTCATCCTCGTCCCGTTGGCCGTCCGGCCTGCCGGCTCGTCCAGTACCCGGCCGCTGGCGATGTTGGTGAGGGTGTAGGAGCCGTCGCTGTTCCGGTTGGCCCGCCACTGCTGGTTGGCGGCGCCGCTGGCGTCCCACACCTGGAGCGGGGTGCCGTTGTCGTTCTGTCCCGCGGGCTGGTCGAGAACGCGTCCGGAGGCCGCGTTGGAGAGCGTGTAGACGGTGCCGGAGGTGATGCCCCCGGCCTGTGTGCCGCCACTGCCGCTGCCGCTGCTGCCGCCCAGGGCGCTGAGCACCGCGCTGTAGGCGGGCTTCTTGTTGCCGCCCGCGTCGAACAGCAGGGCATTCTCACCGGTGCGCCAGGAGTCGCTGTCGCGGATGCCCCACACCGTGATGCCCGTGCAGCGAGCGACGTTCATGCACGCCTGGACGGCGTTGCTGTACGCGGTGGCGGACGCCTGGGCGATGTCGAGCTCGGTGATCTGGACGTCCACGCCGAGCGCGGCGAAGTTGGACAGGGTGGTCTGGAAGCTGGCCGGCGGGCCGCCTGCGCCGAAGTGGCTCTGGAGGCCGACGCAGTCGATGGGCACACCGCGGGACTTGAAGTCCTTGACCATCTTGTAGACGCCCTGGGTCTTGGCGTCGGACCAGTTCTCGATGTTGTAGTCGTTGTAGCAGAGCTTGGCGGAGGGGTCGACGTTCCGGGCGGTGCGGAAGGCCTCCTCGATGAAGCCGTCGCCCAGTACGTCCTGGAACACGGAGCTGCGGTGCCGGCCGCTGCCGCCGTCGGCGAAGGCCTCGTTGACCACGTCCCAGGCGTAGATCTTGCCCTTGTAGTGGGACATCGTCTGGGTGATGTGGTCCTTCATCACCGTGCGCAGGGTGCCTGCGTCGGTGATGGACTTGACCCAGGCGGGCAGTTGGGAGTGCCAGACCAGGGTGTGGCCGCGCAGGCGCTGGCCGTGCGCGGAGGCGTGGCTGACGATCGAGTCGGCGGCGGCGAAGGTGAACTTCCCGCGGGAGGGTTCGATGGCGTCCCACTTCATCTCGTTCTCCGGGGTGATCATCTTGAATTCCCGGTCGAGAATGGCGGAGTACGTGGAGTCGCCGAGCCTGCCCGCGGCCACCGCCGTACCGAAGTAACGGCCGCTGCCGGCCGCCGCGTCGGCGGCCGTGGCCGGTGCGGAGGCCTCCGGCGTGAGTGCGGCCAGGGCGACCAGTGGTACGGCGGCACCCGCAGCGGCGAGAACCACGGCGACGGCGATCACGCGGCGGGTCGCCGGACGGCGGCGATGAGAGCGGTTCTGATCTGACAACGGTATGTCCTTCTGGCACAGCGGGCCTTGATCCGGCCCCGGATACCTGTCAGTTGCCGCCCCGCACACAAAGGTTGCCGCGATCAAGGGAAGCATTTTCACGGCCGCCGTCGTCGCCTTGCCGCGCAGCGGCGTTCACCGTGCCGGGACGAACCCTCCCCGGACCGACGCGGAGCCGCCCGAACCCTGTGCGTCGACGCGATAGCCGTCGCCCGCGGCACTGCGCGCGCCGTCGGTGCCGTTGTTGAACTGCGCGGCGAACTCATGGCTCCCGGCCGGCACGGTCAGGCCCGGCTTGAGGACCCAGCGGTAGACCAGCGCGCCGCCGGCCTCCTGGACGGTGAGGGTGAAGTCACCGCTCGGCAGGGTCTGCCAGGTGCCGGTGTTCTTCGTACCGCCGGTCTGCACGATCCGGATCTCGACCGTGAGCGAGGTGAGCGGCTGCGTCGTCTTGAGGACGAGGTTGCTCTGCGTCCAGTAGACGGTGCTCTTCGGATCCAGCGAGCCGGCCGACCGCAGCGGCCCGTTCCGGCTCTCGTCGGCGGTCGGCGAGGGGCTGGTGCCGGTGCCGGTGGCCGACGGAGTCGGGCGCGAGCTGCCCGGGGTGGTGGCCGGGGGCGGCACGACAGGGGTCGGGCGGGCCGATGTCGGGGGCGGGGAGCTGACGGCCGGGGGCAGGCTGGCGGGCGTGGTCACGGTGGGCGGCGACGGCTTCGCGACGATGGCGGCGACGGCGAGGCCGCCGGTCGTCAGGATGCCGCCGGCGGCGAGCCCGGCGAGGGCGACCCTGGTCCCGGACCTCGCGAAGGGCCGCGCACGGTGACGGACGGCGGGGCCGGCCATGCCGCGTTCCACCCGGGCCAGCATCCGCGCGCGGTCGGGCCGGTGGGCCTCGGCGGCCTCGCGCAGCCGACGGTCGATCTCCTCGTTCACCGGTTCCTCCTCCCTGGCACCAGGTCCCCGGCCGCTCGTGCGCCCAGTAGCTTTTGCAGCTCGGCCATCCCCTTCGAGGTCTGGCTCTTCACCGTTCCGACCGATATGCCCAGCGCCGCCGCCGTGTCCTTCTCCGACAGGTCGAGGGCGTGTCGCAGCACCACGCAGGCGCGCTTGCGGTACGGCAGCCGGGCGAGCGCCGCGCGGACGTCCAGCACGGCCGTCGTGTCCGGCCCCTCCACCTTCTCGGGGCTGCGGGACCAGAACAGCGTGATCCGACGTCGCTCCCGCACCGAGCTGCGGATCCGCCCCCGCGCCAGGTTGGCCACCACACCGCGGGCGTAGGCGAGCGGGTGGTCGGCCTGCCGCAACCGGTCCCAGCGCTGCCACAAGGCGACCAGGGCATCCGCGGCGAGGTCGTCCGCCGCGTCGGTCTCGCCGGTCAGGAGGTATGCCAGACGGGCGAGTTCGGCATAGTGGCGTTCGAAGAATTCGTGGAACTCCGCGGACGCGTCATCGAGGACCATCCCCCGGTCGCCCTCTCCTTGCCATGATGTGCGCATTGGTTGCGTGTTTAACAACAACGGGGGGCGCAGCCTAACAGTGCTCCGTCTGGGATTCGAACGGTGGTCGTGCTCGGTTGCGGGGCGGTGAAGGCTGACCGGCGAACTGGTCGATGCCGGGCGAACCGGACGCCGGTCGGCTGCGCGATGTCCGGCTGCACGGCGGTGCCGTCGACGGTCAGCCGCTCCCCGTAGATGTCGGTGGTACTTCACCGCTTCCGCTCTCCGGGGGGACGGCACGCCAGCACACCGCCGACCAGCAGCGCAAGGGAATGCCCGTGGCCAGTCCGCGCCTGCGCCACGGTTGCGGCGCGGCGTGCTTCGTTGCCCACATGCCCGTCCATCCGGTAGTTCGACTCGGCCTTCCGGCTCCCAGTTGCCGCAGATGACGAGAAGGTTGCCGCCCCGACGCTGTTTTCTCGGAGACCGGCCAGGTGGGCAGGTCCTCAATGCCCCTGGCGCCTCGTCCTCCCCGACGGGCGACGTAGGTGGAATGGCGAACTTCTCCGGGTTTTTGAGATCCCGGGTGCCGGCCACCGGTCTTCACGTCCGTAAGGATCCCGGACAGGTGATCGCCGCACCCTCGCTGCGCGAGCGGCTCGCCGGTGGCACCCTGGGCCGCACCACCGGCCGCGAGGACTCCACGCTCGTAGGCGAGGAGGCCCAGCGCGGACACCGGTCCCCGGGTCGCATCCCATCTCGAAGGTGAGAGTGCAGGTCTGGGAGGTGCTTTCGCCTTCCCCTCCGTCAAGTAGGGCGTCGAACTCGCCGCGATGGAGGCACCCGCCGCGGGAGTTCCGCTGGTGGTACGCGATCTGCCCGTACTGCGCGAGGCGTTCGACGGCGCCGCCCGTTTCACAACCACCCACCAGGACTTGGCCGCTGGGCTCGGTGCCGCGGTCACCGACCACATGCTCGCGCGGGGCAGGCGTGGGGACCCGCCAGGCAGGACCTTAGGCGGGAGTTTGCGTACGCGTCCGCAACGTCACGTCAGCATCTGATCTCCGCACGCGGCAGCCCATGCATGGTTGTACCGCCGGAAGCGTCGGCCTCTCCCCTTCCGAGGCCCGCGCCCTCCGCGTGCCCGTAAGAGCGGAAAACAGCGGTCAAAGGCGGTGCGATCCGCCCCTCACAACCACCTCAGAGGGAAGGTACCTACGCAGGTCAAAGCAGAGGAGCCCGCCCAAGCGCCGTCGCTTCCCAAGCTGAGAGCGCGAGTTCGATTCTCGTCACCCGCTCCAGGATGAAACCCCAGGTCAATGGCCTGGGGTTTGTTTGTTATCTAGTCCATTTTGGGGGCCGTGCCCTCTGTGTGCCCTAGATCGAGGAAAACCCTCAGAGCTCTCCGCCTGTTCGGCGCGCCGCCCAGTCAGGACGGGCCGGGGTGGTCGTCCCGAAGCCCTGGGTCAGGTCAGCTTCTTGAGCAGTTCGGCTGCGGCGGGTCCGGCGGAGGCGGGGTTCTGGCCGGTGACCAGGTTGCGGTCGACGACCACGTTCGGGGCCCACGGCTCGCCCTCCTGGTAGTCCGCGCCGATCTCGACCAGGCGGTCCTGGAGCAGCCACTTGGCGCCCGCCGCCAGACCGCTCTGGATTTCCTCTGCGTTGCTGAAGCCGGTGAGCCGGTAGCCGGCGAAGGCGTTGCCGCCGTCGGCATCGGTGGCTGCCAGCAGCGCGGCCGGGGCGTGGCAGACCACGCCGAGCGGCTTGCCCGAGGCGAGGGTGTCGATGAGGAGCTTGCCGGAGGTGGCGTCGACGGCCAGGTCCTCCATCGGGCCGTGGCCACCGGGGTAGAAGACGGCGGCATAGTCGTCGAGGACGACGTCCTCCAGCTTGACGGGGTGCTGGAGCTCGCTGATCGAGGCGAGGGCGTCCGCCACCTTCTTCGCGCCCTCCTCGCCGCCGTTGAACTGCGGCGCCAGGCTTCCCTGGTCCAGGGGCGGTACGACGCCGCCCGGCGTGGCGACGACGATCTCGTGGCCGGCGGCGGTGAACGCCTGGTACGGGGTGACGGCTTCCTCGGCCCAGAAGCCGGTCGGGTGCTTGGTGCCGTCGGCGAGCGTCCAGTGGTCGGCGCCGGTCATCACGAAAAGGATCTTCGACATGGTGCGGTCTCCTAGAGGCGGGTTCAGCTGGGTTGTTGTTCGGTGCCGGCCAGGGCAGCGAGGATCAAGTCGCTGACGGCCTTGGTGGACACCGGGTTCTGTCCCGTGATCAGGCGGCCGTCGCGCACGGCGTGCGGTGTCATCGGGATGGTGGAGCGCACGTACTTGGCGCCCTTCGCGCGCAGTTCGTCCTCCAGAAGGAACGGCACCCTGCTCTTCACGCCGGCCAGTCGTTCCTCGACCGTCGCGAAGCCGGTGACGGTGCGGTTCCGTACCAGAGGGTTTCCGTCGGTGTCGCGGAGGTTGATGAGGGCGCAGGCGCCGTGGCACACCGAGGAGACGATGCCGCCGTCGGCGTAGATGGCCTGGGCCGTGCGCTGCAGGCCGGCGCTGTCGGGGAAGTCCCACATGGTGCCGTGACCACCCGTGAAGAAGATCGTGGAGTAGTCGTCCGGATCTGTGTCGGCAACGGAAGGGGTGGCTTTCAGGGCGTCCATGAAGGCTTGGTCGTCGAGATCCGCGAACCGTCCGGTCGACGAACAGGCGACCGAGGCTACGAGGGTCGAGCGGCACCTCGCCGCCCGCCGGGCTCACCACGTCCACCGTGTGACCGGCCTTCACGGCCTTGTCGTAGAAATGGACGAGCTCGGCCAGCCACAGTCCGGTCCGGTGCTCGCTCGCCCCATAGGTGGCCTGATTGGTCACGACCGCAAGAATCTTTTTCCGTCTCACTTTTCCCTCGTCTCCTGGGCGGCCCCTGGCTTCGAAGCTAAAGCTGTTGATGTATCGGCGCCAATGAAGAGCCCGATACCGGGTATCGAAGAACCGATGGCTGGCCCGGGGACATACGGCACCTGGCCGGCCTGCCTACCTCGTAGGCTCGAAGCCGTGAGCGATCACGACATTCATGGCTCCGGTCCGCTGGACCTGAACCTGCTGCGCACCTTCCTCGCGGTGCACCGCCTGGGCTCCTTCACCGCCGCGGCGCGCCGGCTGAGCCTGTCGCAGTCCACCGTCACCACGCACATCCGGGCACTGGAGAGACGCCTGGGCCGCGAGCTGTTCGTACGCCGGGCGCAAGGCGTCACTCCGCTGCCCCACGCGGACGAACTCGCCGCCCGGCTGTCGGCGCCCCTCGACCAGTTGGCCGTCATCAGCGGCGAGGAACCGAGCAGTACCGAGGCGCCGGTCCATCTGGCGGGACCGGCGGAATTCCTGGGCACGCTCGGCCTCACGGTGCTGGCCCAGCTGGTCGCGCAGGGCGTACGACTGCGGATGGCCACCGGGCTGACCGAAGCACTGCTGGAAGAACTGCGGGCCGGGCGCCACGACCTCGTCGTCGCCACCCGGCGGCCCCGTGGCCGGACGCTGCACGCCGAACTCCTCGGCGACGAGGAGTTCGTCCTGGTCGCCGCACCGGGATGGGCAGAACGGCTCAAGGGGCAGGAGCTGCCCACTGCCCTGGAGAGCCTCCCGCTGATCGCCTACGCCGAGGATCTGCCCATCGCCCGCCGCTACTGGCGCCACGTCTTCGACCGCCGTCTGCACGCCCAGGCCGCGATCACCGTCCCCGACCTGCGCAGCGTCCTCACCGCCGTCACCGTCGGCGCCGGCTGGAGCGTCCTGCCCAGCTATCTGTGCCGCTCCGAACTCGCCTCCGGCGCCCTCCGTCTGCTCCACCAGCCGGAGGACCCGCCGATCAACACCTCCTACCTCGTCCAGCGCCCGGGCAACTCCGCGAACCCGCACGTGACACTCGTCCGCGAGCACCTGCTGGCCGCCGCGAAAACCTGGTGAGCCAGCTCGGCGGCACCGGGTCCTGACTCGATGCCGATGTACGATGCCGAACTGCCCGCCCGGGACCCGTGTTCTCGCAGCAGCAGGGACTCGTCTGGATTTGAATGCGATGGAGTGCGCCCGGACGATGACCGGGACGCTTGGGCGAGCGGGAGCCTCTGGCCTTCCCGCACATCCGCCTTCAATCCTGGGCAGATGACCGAACAGAGGCTCCCGGTGCGCACCTGCAATACGGCATGTAAGCGACTCCCGCCCCCGGTGAAGCAGCGCCGCAACGGACGAGTCGAGCCCTGCACAGCATCCAGGCGTCGGCTCGTGCCCAAAGCGTGCCCATAAGACCGGACAACCACGGTAATCAGCGGTGCAAAACCAGCCCTCGAAGCTGCACCGCAAGCGACATATTCGCAGGTCAGGAGCTCACCGTCCGCGCAAGCGCCGTCGCTTCCCAAGCTGAGAGCGCGAGTTCGATTCTCGTCACCCGCTCCATGATGAAACCCCAGGTCAGTGGCCTGGGGTTGTTTGTTGTCTAGTCCAATTTGAGGGTGGCGTGCCCTTCGTGTGGCCTAAGTAGCCTGCGCCACTGCCGTGCGCCATGTCTGCGAAGTCGCTTACGTAAAGCGGCAGATCACAGATGAGGCGTGCGAGGCCCTTCGTCGGCAGCTCCCCGCCACGCGGCCGTGTCGCCAGGCTGCAGCACAGGGGCGCCCACAGCCACAGCGCCCGTTCCTGCGACGGTCGCGCCAGCCAGACGACTGGGCCGCGGATCTCTTGCACGCGGCGCGGGGCTGACGTCAACGGCTCACGGCGCATAGCCGCGCAGCAGAACCGCGATTGTCTCGGCCAGGCCATCCTCGATCTGCTCTGTGGAGAGTGCGCCGCTCAGCGCCAGTACGGTGAGGCCCTGGAGCGAAGCGGTCAGCGGCACGGCCAGGCGGGCGAACGGACCCTCGCGGACCTCGCTCCGGCACTGTCCGCTCTCAATCAACTCACGTAGGTACGGGCGAGCGCGGTGAGCCGGTCGGCGGAAAAGTCGGCGGCCTGCTCCAGTGCCCCGGTCAGTGTGACCTCCGGGCGAGCGAAGCCCTCCAGCGCCGGCGCGTCCAGCAGCGCCTGCCTGCCCTTGACTGCTTGTGCTACGCGCTGGCCGACGCCGGCCATCCGCTTGTTCTGGATGGCGTGGGATCCGGACCGCATGGGCCCACCGGATGTTCCTCGACGACCAGCGGGAACCGCTTGGCCGCACCGTCAGCTCCGCCGGACCGCCCCAAGCTGGGCCCGGTGCAGGTCTGGGGCGGTGAATCGCTGCGCCACCGTGCGCAGGACGCGGGCCATCGCCTGGGCGGGTGGGGTGGCGGGGCGTGTCGCGGCGCGTGCGAGGAGGATGCGGCGGGTGGGGGCCGGGACGTCGGAGGCGAACGGCAGGAGGCGTACGTCGCTGCGTCGGCTGGTGAGGGCCAGGCGGGGTGCGAGAGCGATGCCGAGACCGGCGGCGACCATGGCCTGCGCCTCCTGGTAGTCGTGCGATGAGTAGGCGATGCGCGGCTCGAATCCCGCCTGGCGACAGCTTCGGCGCAGGACGTCGGCGACGGGGTGGTTGTCGGCGCGGATGATCCACTCCTGGTCGGCGAGGTCGCCGAGGCGCACGGAGGGATGTGTGCGCAGGGGTGAGTCGGCAGGGACGACCAGCACTGTGGGGTCGTCCAGCAGGTGGGTGAGGGCGAGCGCCGGATCGTCGAGGCGGTTCCATTCGTAGTCCCAGAGCAGCCCCTGCTCCACCTCGCCGGTGTGCAGCATCTCTCTGAGCTCCGCGAGGACTCCGGCGCGTACCTCGATGCGGATGCCGGCGTGGCGGCGGCGGAAACGCGTGAGCGCCAGCGGCAGCAGGGACGCGCTCGCCGTGGGGAAGGAACCGAGCCGCAAGGTGCCCTGGTCGAGGGCGGTGAAGGAGTCCAGGTCGGCCTGGGCGGCACGCAGTTCCCGGCGGATGGCCTGACCGCGTTCGGCCAGCGCGGCACCCGCCGGGGTGGGGCGGATACCGCGTGGCAGCCGCTCGATCAGCGGCTGCCCTGCCTCCTGCTCCAGCAGGGACATCTGCTGGGAGGCGGCGGAGGTGGTCATGCCGAGGGCTTGTGCCGCGGCAGTGAGTGAACCGCGTTCGGTGGCCTCGGTGAGCAGCAGCAGACGGCGCACGTTGAGCATGCCGTCGACTTTAGCTGAGCTAAACCCAGGTGAAGCGAACCGCGATTGTTCCGAAGTCATGCCTCTGCGAAGGTCTCCGCAATCGCCGAGCGGTTCACCGGCCCGCAATGCGCCCGTAACCGCTTCTCGGCCCTCCCTACCTCCGTTGATCCAGGAAGAGCCTCAGACGTGCACATTCCCGCGACCCTGGTGCGTGGCGGCACAAGCAAGTGCTGGCTGTTCAACCAGGTCGAAGTCCCTGCCGACCGTGGCGACCTCGAACGGCTGCTGGTCTCCGCGTACGGCGCCACCGACCCCGTGGAGCTGGACGGGGTGGGTGGAGCGACCCCCACCACCTCGAAAGCGGCCGTGGTCAGCGCCTCACTCCAGCCTGGCGTCGACGTCGACTACCTGTTCGCTCAAGTCGGCATCGGGACGGGCTCGGTGGAGTGGACGAGCAACTGCGGCAACTGCGCCACCGGCGTCGCCCTGTACGCGGTGAGCAAAGGAATGGTTCCGGTCACCGGCGACCGGACACGCGTGGTGATGCGCAACACCAATACCGGCGCGGTCCTCGAAGGGATCGTCGACACCCCCGGAGGCGTGGTGCACCACTTCGGCCGCCAGACGGTACCCGGCACCCGGGCCGGCGGGGTCGCGGTCGGCCTCACCTTCCGCGACCCGGCCGGTGGCACCACCGGCTCACTGCTCCCCACCGGCCAGGCCGCCCAGGACCTGCGGGTCGGCGCCGCCGAGCCGGTACGCGTGAGCATGGTGACCGCGGGAGCTCCGGTCGTCCTTGTCGACGCCGCCAGTGCCGGGCGTACCGGTGCCGAGTCACTGGAGCGGATGAGCGCGGACGTCCCCTGGCTGCGCACCGTCCGTCATACCGCCGCACCCCTGATGGGGCTGCTCCGGCCGGGCGAGGAACCGGGCGACGCGGTGCCCAAGGTGGGCCTGGTCGGCCCGCCGGTGCCGTACACCACCACCCTCGGTGAACCGATCGGTGCCGAGGACTACGACGTGTC
The DNA here is from genome assembly GCF_040686775.1 of Streptomyces sp. NPDC079141. Lineage (NCBI taxonomy): Bacteria > Bacillati > Actinomycetota > Actinomycetes > Kitasatosporales > Streptomycetaceae > Streptomyces > Streptomyces sp. NPDC079141. The sequence continues at coordinate 19,516 of NZ_JBFBLP010000004.1, forward strand.
GGTGCGCATGCTCTCCATGAACGCCCCGCACCCCGCGATCGGCCTGACCTCTGCCGTGGCCGTCGCGGCGGCCGGGCTGCTGGAGGGGTCCGTGGTCTCCCGGACCACGGGCGGCCCGACCGACGAGTGGCTGCGCCTCGGCACACCCGCCGGTGTCGTCGCGGTCCGCTGCACCGACATAAGGGACGGCCTGCCGCACCGGGTCACCGTGCAGCGCGCGGCCCGTCTGCTCGCCGACGCCCGAATCTACGTACCGCAAGCAGCCGGCCCGCAAGTCGCCTGAGCCGCGACGAACATCACCTCGGTCAGGCCGGTTCCCAGCCGTCCGCACCGGGATACCCTCGCGCCCTTGGGGCGCGCCACCCCGTCCCCACCGCACCAAGGACAAAGATGTCTGCTGAAGTGATCTCCATAGGCGCCCTGCTGGTGATGTTCGTGGTCGGCACCGTGCTGCCGATCAACCTGGGCATCCTCGCCTTCGTCGCCACCTTCGCGGTCGGCACCGCCTCGCTCGGCCTCACCGAGGACGAGATCTTCGAGGGGTTCCCGGCGAAGCTCTTCGTCACCATCGTCGGAGTCACCTACCTGTTCTCCGTCGCCCGCCGCAACGGCACCATCGACTGGCTCGTCGCGGCCGGGGTGCGGCTGGTACGCGGCAAGGTGCAACTCATCCCCTGGGTGCTCTTCCTGGTGGCCGCCCTGCTGACGGCGTTCGGTACGTTCACCCCGGCCGCGGTCGCGATCCTCGCGCCGATCGGCATGAACTTCGCCTACCGCTACAAGCTCAACCCGCTGGTCGTCGGCATGATGGTGATCAGCGGCGGACACGCGGGCGCGTTCTCCCCGCTGGCCGTCTCCGGTGCGCTGGTGCTCGGCCTCGTCGACGAGACCGATCTGCAGGTCTCCGCCGTGGCGCTGTTCAGCGCCAGCTTCGTGATCAACCTGCTGCTCTCGATCCTCACCTACGCCCTGCTCGCCAAGCGTCCCGCCCCGCTGGTCGAGGGCGCCGCGGAGGCAGCCGACGACGAGGACCTCGCCGTCTCCGGCAGGCCCGACTGGCGGCAGTGGCTCACCCTCGCCTCCCTGGTGGCCCTCGTCGTCGGCGCGCTCGGCTTCCACCTGGAGATCGGCTTCCTTGCGCTGGCTGCCGGCGCCCTGCTGGCCCTGGTGGACATAAAGCGGCAGGAGAAGGCCGTGGACGGCGTCAGCTGGTCCACCCTGCTGCTGGTCGCGGGCATGATGACGTACATCGCGATGCTGGAGAAGGCCGGCATCATCGAGGAGATCTCCGAACACGCCGCGGGCCTGGGCGCCCCGCTCGTCGTCGCCCTGCTGCTGTGTTTCACCGTGGCCATCACCTCCGCCTTCGCCTCCTCCACCGCGATCCTCACAGCGATCATCCCCATCGCCGTACCGCTGCTGCTCTCCAGCCACCTCAGCGCCGTCGGACTGATCGCCGCGCTCGCCGTCTCCACGACGATCGTCGACACCTCCCCCTTCTCGACCAACGGAGCACTCGTCCTCAGCAACGCCCGTGGGGTGGACGCCCGCCGCTTCTACCGCCAGGTCATCGGCTACACCGGCGGAATCGTCGCCCTCGGCCCCGTCGTCGCCTGGGGCGCCCTGGTTCTGCCCTGGTCATAGCGCAATGACCGACGACGGACATCGGAGGGCGCCGAGCCGGACCACGCACGGCGCCCTTCGTGCTGATTCTGTGCGCAGGACCAGGGGGATACAGACGCAGTCGGCGACGGGCAGTGTGGGATTTTGAACCCACCGCGTCATCGCTGCCACGACGGTTTCAAGATCGCTCGGACGCCGACGAGCCGAAGATACCGGCGAGTTCCATTCGCGCACGACGTGGCACAGCTCTCGGCTCGGGCCCTGCTCGCCCGGCGCAGGACCGGAGCCTCGGGTCGCCCGCCCGCGGTGATCGACGCGACCTGGCTGCGTGAGCTGTGCCTGGCGGCCGGTGCGGACGACGCGGCCGCGGTGAGCCTGGACCACCCCGACCTGGCCGGCGAGCGCGAGTACGCGCAGTCCGCGCTGCCCGGCACCCGCAGCCTGATCGCGATGGCGGTCCGGATGAACCGCGACAACTGCCGCTCCCCCGCCCGCAGTGTGGCCGACCAGGAGTTCCACCAGGCCGACGAACAGGCCAACCACGCCGCCCGCAGCGTCACCCAGGCGCTCCAGGACGCCGGATACCGCGCGCTCAATCCCTCCGTCGGCTTCCCCCAGGAGATGGACCGCTTCCCCAGGGAACGGATCTGGGTGGTGGCACACAAGACGGTCGCGGTGGCCGCCGGACTCAGACGATGTCGTGGATGTTGTGCTCGGTCAGGTCGGATGCGTGCCGGGTAATGGCTCGGTAGTCGGTGTCGTCGTGCAGGACGGTCAGTCCGTGATGGGCTGCGGTCGCGGCGATGACGAGGTCCACCGCCGCAGCGCTGCGGTGCTCACCTGCCTGGGCCATACGGTGCTGCACTGCGCCGATCCAGCGCCCCGCGTTCTTCGGGACGGCCGCATCGGGGCAGAGGTCGGTGAACATCTCCGTGATCTCGTCGTACTCGCGTCCGTTCCGGGCACTGTGGAGGAACTCGGCGCGCTGCACGTAGCAGGATGCGATGGCCCCGGCGTCGATCGCGTCGTACCAGGCCGATTGCAGTTTCGGGTCGCGGAGCAACCGGACCAGGCCAGAGGTGTCGAGCAGGTAGATCACCGGCTGTTCTTCTCCGCCCGGTGCAGACGCTCGGCGTCCTCGACAGCACCCCACTCACGCGCTCGCTCGAAGTGGCGGCTGATGCGCGCGGCACGCTCCTGCTGCTCGGCGTAGAAGCGCAGAGCGAGGTTGACGGCCTCCTTCTTCGTCCTGACCTTGGACAGAGCCATCACACGTTCCAGGGCGTCATCGTCGATGTCGATCTGGGTCACCGGCAGTCAGAACACGCAGAGGACACCGGAGGTGTCGCGGGAGACGGGGACCACTGGCACCCCATCGGAAACCGACGCCGAATACGATCACGTTAACGCGGCTCCCCAACCCTTTCCTCACAGGCCACGCACAGAGTAGGTTCCCCTCGCTGCCCCCCGCGCTTCTTCACTCTCACACCAAGGAGAGCCATGGGAAGAGCCATGGGCAGAGCGAGGGTCCGCGTACGCGCCGCGAGTTGTCTCGCCGCGGCAGGCCTCGTCGCCGGTTCCTTCGCCGGTGTCGCCCGAGCACATGACGGTGTCTCCGCCGACGACGGCGGTATCGACAACGCCGGGGCCACACACGATCACCACAGCCACCAGCACGGTGGTGACGAGGGCCATCTCCCCGCCGGAAGTGAGAACGTCCGGCTCGTCAGCAAACTCGGCCTGAAGAACGTCGAGCCCGAGAAGATCGCCGACGTCGGCGTCTTCAAGGGGTACGCCTACCTCGCCGCCTGGGGCGGCGCGACCTGCAAGTACAACGGCGTGCACGTGGTGGACATCCGCAAGCCCGCCGCGCCCAAGGAGGTCGCCTTCATCCAGGCGAAGGAGGGCAGCGCACCGGGCGAGGGCATCCAGACCCTGCACATCGACACCCCGTACTTCAACGGGGACGTGCTGGTCAGCAACAACGAGAAGTGCAAGGAGGCCGCCGGCTTCGGCGGCATGAACCTCTACGACGTCAGCGACCCGACCCATCCGACCCCGCTCGCCGAGGGCGTCGGTGACCACACGGTCATGGGCCAGGGCAAGAAGGACGCCAACGACATCCACAGCGTGTTCGCCTGGGATGCGGGCGACAAGGCGTACGCGGTCATCGTCGACAACGAAGAGGGCCCCGATGTCGACATCGTCGACATCACCAACCCGAAGAAGGCCAAGGTCATCGCGGAGTACGACCTCGACGAGGCGTTCCCGCAGATCGTCCAGGACGCCCCGGCCAACCTCAGCGAGATCTTCCTGCACGACATGGTCGTCAAGGAGATCGGCGGCCGGCAGATCATGCTCGCCTCCTACTGGGACGCCGGCTACGTCACCCTCGACGTGACCGACCCGACCAAGGCCACCTACCTCGGCGACACCGACTTCGCCGCGCTCGACCCCGAGGCGCTGGAGAGCGGGTTCGAGGTGGCGCCCGAAGGCAACGCCCACCAGGCCGAGTTCACCCTCGACAACAAGTACGTCATCGGCGCCGACGAGGACTTCGGGCCGTACGCGCTCACCGCCCGCAACGTCACCGACGGCACCGACATCACGGCCAGCCAGGGCAGCAACACCACGCGCCTGGAGGAGGGGCAGACCATCACCGGCGACTCCGTCTTCGTCGGCCGGGCCTGCATCGGCGACCCGGCGGTCCCCGCCGGTGACCCGAGCGCGGTGGACGTCGCCGTCGTCGAGCGCGGAGTGTGCAACTTCAGCGAGAAGGTCGCGAACGTCATCGCGGCCGGCGGCTACGACGCCGTACTCGTCTTCAACCGCACCGGAACGGACGCCTGCGACCAGACCCTCGGCATGAGCGTCGAGGGCGACATCCCGACCTTCGGCGTCGCACCGCGCGGCCAGGGCTTCGCCATCTTCGGCCAGCCCTACGACGACGCGGCCTGCATGGCCGGAACCGGCCCCGCACAGCTGCCCGTTGCGCTCGGCACCAAGGGCGACCGGCTGACCTTCTCGTCGTACTTCGACGGCTGGGGCTACGCGCATCTGTACCGCAACGAGAGCGGCAAGCTCACCGAGCTGGACACCTACGCCGTTCCCGAGGCGCACGACCCGGCCCTCGCGACGGGATCCGGTGACCTCTCCATCCATGAGGTGGCCGTCTCCGAGAAGCGGGCCGACCTGCTCTACTTCTCGTACTACGCGGCCGGTCTGCGCGTCGCGAAGATCGTCGACAACGAGATCGTCGAGGTGGGCCGCTACATCGACGAGGGCGGCAACAACTTCTGGGGCGCCCAGGTCTTCGAGTCCGGCGGCAAGGAGTACGTCGCCGCCTCCGACCGCGACCACGGGCTCTACATCTTCGAGTACACCGGAGGACTGTGAGCAGCGGGCGCGGTCCGGAACGGGGCCGCTGACGACGGGACCTGAACGGGACCACTGACAACGCGGGGCCGCGCCGATGCAGGCGCGGCCCCGCGCGTTGCGCTTCAAGGGTCACACGGCCGCCGCGCGCCACGAGGCAACCCAAAAAAAGTTCCCGGCTCGCGGCAACCCTGTGCGGCGTCTGTGACCACAAGGGAGCGGATCCGGTCGATTTCGGTGGCCGGGATCCGGGTTTCTGTGGTGAACGGCTTACAAGGAGAACACCCCCCTCATGAACAACCCCACGAACGGCGGGCGGCGCGGGCGTCATCGTCGGCGCTGGACCGCCACCGGTCTGCTGCTCGGCGTGCCCGCTGTCCTCGTGCCGTATCTCCTGTTCGCGCAGGAGGACTCGCAGGCGGCGACGGTCGACGGCGATGCCTACTACGAGCTGGTTTCGGTGCGCAGCGGCAAGGTGTTGGACGTCAACGGCTTCTCCACCGCTGACGGCACTCGTATCCAGCAATACACCGACCAGAACACCGCCAATCAGCAGTGGAGGCTGAAGTCGGCCGGGGACGGCTACTACGAGCTGGTGAACCGCAACAGCGGCAAGGTGCTGGGCATAGCGGGTAATTCGACCGCTCAGGCGGCCGCCGCCGAGCAGCAGACCGACAGCTCCTCCACTTCGCAGGAGTGGCGGATCGACGAGGTGAGCGGTAGCGACGCCGTCACTCTCACGTCCCGCAGGAGCGGCCAGGTCCTGGACGTCTCCGGAGGCTCCACTGCCGACGGCGCGGTAGTCGTCCAGTATCCCGGCCGTGGCACCACCAACCAGCAGTGGAAGCTGGTGAAGACCGGTGAGACTCAGACGACGGCCGCGGCCGGATCGTATGCGTGGAAGAACGCCCAGGTGGTGGGCGGCGGTTACGTCACCGGGCTGGTGTTCAACCAGCGCGAGAAGGGCCTGCTGTACGCGCGCACCGACATGGGCGGCGCCTACCGCTGGGACGCCGGGGCCGAGCAGTGGATCCCGCTGACCGACTGGATCGGCGAGAAGGACTGGAACCTGCTGGGCATCGATTCGGTGGCCACCGACCCCGTAGACCCCAAGCGGCTCTACCTCGGGGCGGGCACCTACACCAACGACTGGGCGGGCAACGGCGCGATCCTGCGCTCCACCGACAAGGGCCGCACCTTCAAGCGCACCAACCTGCCCTTCAAGCTGGGCGCCAACGAGGACGGCCGCGGGGCGGGCGAGCGGCTGGTGGTCGACCCCGCGAACAACGCCAACCTGCTGCTGGGCAGCCGCAAGAACGGCCTGTGGCGCAGCACCGACTACGGCAAGACATGGAGTCAGGTCTCCTCGTTCCCCGTCAAGGACGGGGCGAGCAGTGGCGGGGGCATCTCCTTCGTGACGTACGGCCCGGCCGGCAGCAAGACGGTCTACGTCGGCGTCGGCGACAAGTCCACGTCCCTGTACCGCTCCACCGACGGCGGCGGCAGCTGGCAGGCCGTCTCCGGGCAGCCCACCGGTCAGCTGCCGCAGCACGGCGTGCTCTCCGGTGACGGCTCGCTGTACCTGACGTACACCGACAACCTCGGGCCCAACGGCGTGACGGCGGGTTCGGTGTGGAAGTACACGCCGGCCGGCGGGACCTGGAAGAACATCTCCCCGTCCCAGGGCAGTTACGGGTTCTCCGGTCTGGCCGTCGACCCGCGCAAGCCGTCCACGGTGATGGTCACCACCCTCGGCCGCTGGTGGCCCGAGGACGAGATCTACCGGACCACCGACGGCGGCGCGAACTGGAAGGCACTGGCCGACAGGTCGGAGCGGGACGCCTCCGGCGCTCCTTACGTCGGCACGCACACCGGGCACTGGATGACCGCCCTGGCCATCGACCCCTTCAACTCCGGGCACGTGCTGTACGGCACCGGCAACGGCATCCTGCGCAGCAAGGACGCCAATGCCTCCGACAGCGGCGGCACCAGCCACTGGAGCATGGGCGCCCGAGGGCTGGAGGAGACCGCGCTGATGGACGCGATCGCGCCTCCCGGCGGTGCCGCCGTCATCACCTCCATGGGCGACCAGGGCGGCTTCCGGCACGGCTCCCTGACCAAGGTGCCCTCCGGGCGGCTGAGCAACCCGATGATGACCAACAGCACCGATATCGACTTCGCCCAGTCCAAGCCCGCGCTGATGGTCCGCGTCGGCCGTGGCGGCGCGCAGGACGGCGCCTACTCCACCGACGGCGGCAGCAGCTGGACCGGCTTCAAGGCGGAGCCGGTGGCCGGTGCCCAGGACGGCCGTGTCGCGCTCGCGGCGGACGGCTCCGCCATCATCTGGACCCAGGCCGGCCAGTCCCCGTACCGCTCGACCGACAACGGGGCGAGCTGGTCGCGGGTCAACGGCCTGGGCACCGACGCCGTGGTCGTCGCCGACCGCTCCTCGGCCAAGACCTTCTACTCACTGTCCGGCGGCACGCTCTACGCCAGCACCGACGGCGGCGCGACCTTCACCGCCCGGGCCGGCAACCTGCCCACCGGCCGGCTCACGGCCGTCCCCGGCATCGCCGGTGACCTGTGGATCGCCGGCGGTGACAAGGGACTGATGCACTCCACCGACGGCGGCCGTACCTTCACCACGCTCAGCTCGGTGAAGGCCGCCTCCGCCCTCGGCTTCGGCAAGGCCAAGCCGGGCGCCTCCTACCAGGCGCTGTACCTGATCGGCACCGTCAAGGACGTCACCGGCGTCTTCCGCTCCACCGACAAGGGCGCCACCTGGCTCCGCGTCAACGACAAGGCCCACCAGTGGGGCGCCATCGGCGGCGTGGGCGTCATCACCGGCGACCCGGACGTCTTCGGCCGGGTCTACGTCGGCACCAACGGACGCGGCCTGCAGTACGGCAGCCCGTCCTGACCCAGGCGCCCCAGCGGGGCCGCAGCCGCGACGCTCTGCGGCCCCGCACGGTTGAAGGACCTCGCGCAGGCGTGGGCCGCGCGTGAACGACCCGCACTGCCCACTGCGCGTCACGACTTCAGCGCCCTTGAGGTCACCGGCCGCCCCGACGGGAAAGCGCGCTATGGTCGAAGAACTGGCGCCATCGACAGCGTCCTGGCCTCATCGGACGGGTCGGCCGGCTGCGATGAGAGTGCGTGCGGCGAGCGTCCGCCCATGGGTGAGCCGCCGGTGGCAAGGGGCGCATGGCGTCGGGTCGGTCCCTCTCGGGAAGGACGGCTTGCCATGAAGAGCGACCCCGAGGTTCTTGAGTTCCTCAATGAGCAACTGACCGCGGAGCTGACGGCCATCAACCAGTATTTCCTGCACGCCAAGATGCAGGAGAGCAACGGTTGGACGAAGCTCGCCCAGCAGACGCGACATGAGTCGTTCGACGAGATGAACCATGCGGAGACTCTCACCGACCGCATCCTGCTGCTCGACGGCCTGCCCAACTACCAGCGGCTCTTCCATGTGCGGGTGGGCCAGAGCGTCACCGAGATGTTCCAGGCGGACCGCGAGGTCGAGGTCGAGGCGGTCGACCGTCTCCGGCGCGGCATCGAGGTCATGCGCGCCAAGGGCGATGTCACCTCGGCGAACATCTTCGAGTCGATCCTCGCCGACGAGGAACAGCACATCGACTACCTCGACACGCAGCTTGCGTTGATCGAGAAGCTGGGCGAGCCGCTCTACCTCGCCCAGGTCGTCGAGCAGCCCGAGAGCTGACCGCCGGGCCGGCGGTGCCGGATTCACGGTACGGGGACGATCTCACCCCGACACCTCACAAAAGTAGCCACACGCGGCATTTGTGAGGTTAGCCTGAACTAAGGAAGTTTAGCCTGACCTAACCAGGACCCGGCATGACCGGTGGCGGAGGAGCGGGATCGTGAGCATCTCCGGGATGAGGCCCCTGCTGGCATCCGCCCTCGGCGGTCTGTTGGCCCTGGGAGCCACGGCCTGCGACTCCGAGCAGGCCGCGGGGACAGCCGAGGCCCAGGCACGCACGGACGAGAAGATCACCGTGTACAGCGGCCGGAGTGAGTCGCTGGTCGAGCCCGTGCTGGAGGACTTCCAGGAGGCGAGCGGCATCACCGTCGAGGTGCGCTACGGCGATACCGCGCAGATGGCCGCCCAGTTGCAGGAAGAGGGCAGCCGAAGCCCGGCGGACGTCTTCCTCGCGCAGGACGCCGGGGCCCTGGGTTCCGTGGCCGAGAAGGGGCTCTTCGCCGAGCTGCCCGACGAGGTGCTGGACAAGGTGCCGTCCGCCTACCGGGACGAGGACGGCGAGTGGGTCGGCGTGACGGGCCGGGTGCGCACGATGGTCTACAACACCGACCAGGTCCCCGAGGCCGATCTGCCCGAGTCGGTGTTCGAGCTGACCGAACCGGAGTGGAAGGGCGAGGTGGGCATCGCTCCCACCAACGGCTCGTTCCAGGCGTTCATCACGGCGATGCGGGTGGAGCACGGTGACGAGAAGACCGAGGACTTCCTCGCGGGGCTGAAGAACAATGACGCCCAGATCCGCGAGGGGAACTCGCAGATCGTCGCCGACGTCGACTCCGGCAGGCTCGCCACCGGGCTGGTCAACCACTACTACGTGTACGAGCTGGCCAAGGAGGAGGGCACCGACGTGGACGCCCTCAAGGCGAAGAACCACTTCTTCCCGAACAAGGACATCGGCAGCCTGGTCAACGTCTCCGGCGTGGGCGTACTGGACAAGGCCGACGACGATCCCGATGTCCGCGAGTTCGTCGACTACCTGCTGGGCACCCAGGCGCAGACCTACTTCGCCGAGCAGACGTACGAGTACCCGCTGATCGACGGCGTCGACGCCGACCCCGGCCTGCCCGCGCTGTCGTCGCTGAACACGCCGGACATCGACCTGGGCGACCTGGACGACCTGGCGACCACCATCGAAATGATCAAGGAATCGGGGCTCGTCTGACCACATGGACCACCCTGCGCCGGGCACGGCGGCTGGTGCCGCGCCCGGCACTGGCCTGCGGGGCGGCGCTCGCCGTCGGCGTCGCGCTCATTCCGCTGGCCTATCTGGGGATCCGGGTCGGCGAAGCGGGCTGGGACCGGATCGCCGACGAACTGTTCACCGAGCGCACCGGAAGACTGATCGTCCGCAGCCTGGCGCTGGCCGCGGTCGTCACCTCGGCCTGCACGGTCCTGGGCGTGGCCGCGGCGTTCCTGGTCACCCGCACCGACCTGCCGGCCAGGCGGCTGTTCGGCGTACTCGCCGCGCTTCCCCTCGCGATTCCCAGTTACGTCGCCGCCTTCGCCTGGGTGTCCACGGTGGAGGACTTCGAGGGCTTCTGGGCGGCGGCCCTCGTCCTCACGCTGGTCTCGTACCCGTACGTCTACCTGCCGGTCGCGGCCGCGCTCGTAGGCGTCGATCCGGCGCAGGAGGAGGTGGCCCGGTCGCTGGGGCGCGGACCATGGCGTACGACCGTCGGCGTGACGCTGCGCCAGGTGCGGCCGGCGGTGGCGGCGGGCGCGCTGCTGGTCGCGCTGTACGTGCTCTCCGACTTCGGCGCCGTCTCGATTCTGCGGGTGAACGTCCTGACCCGGGCCGTCTTCACCCTGATCAACCTCGGCTTCGACCGCACCGGGGCGCTCGTGCTCGCCACCGCCCTTGTCGCCCTCACCACGGTGGTTCTGCTGGCCGAGCAGCTCAGCCGACGGCGCGCGGCCCGCTACGCCCGCCTCGGCGGCGGGGCGCCCCGGCCGCCGACGCGACTGCGGCTGGGCCGGTGGCGCGGGCCGGCCGTGCTCGGGCTCGCCGGTGTGATCGGGGCGGCTCTCGGTGTGCCGGCGGTGAGTCTGCTCCGGTGGTTCGGCGAGGGGGTGTCGCGGCCGGGGTCGCTCGGCGAGCTCGCCGACGCGGCGGGGAACTCGCTGTGGGTCGCCCTGCTGGGCACGGGCCTGACCCTGCTGCTCGCGCTGCCGGTGGGGCTGCTGTCCGCCCGCGCCCCCGGTCTGCTGGCCGTGGCCCTTGACCGCCTCGCCTATCTCTCGCACGCGCTGCCCGGCCTGGTCATCGGGCTGTCGCTGGTGTTCTTCGGCATCAATGTGGCCTACCCGCTCTACCAGAGCGTGTGGCTGCTCGCGCTCGCGTACGCGGCCCTGTTCCTGCCCCTCGCGGTCGCGGCCGTCCACGCGGCCGCGGCCCAGGCCCCACCCGTACTGGAGGACGTGGCCCGCTCGCTCGGCCGGCGCCGGACGTACGTACTGCGCACGGTGACCCTGCCCCTGGCCGCGCCCGGCATCGGCGCCGGTGCCGCGCTGGTCTTCCTCACCTGCATGAAGGAGCTGCCCGCCACGCTGCTGCTGCGCCCCACCGGAATGGACACCCTCGCCACCGGTCTGTGGAAGCACACCTCGGTCGCCGCGTACGCGGCCGCCGCGCCCTACGCGGCCCTGCTGGTGCTCATCGCCGCCGTGCCGACGTGGTGGCTGTCGGCGCGCACCGGCGTTCTCACCCGTACAGGCGGCTGACATGGCGGAACTGAGCATCATCGGCGTCCACAAGGCCTACGGCCGTGTCCGGGCGCTGTCCGGCGTGGACCTCGACGTCCGCTCCGGGACGCTGGTCGCCGTGCTCGGCCCCTCCGGCTCGGGCAAGACCACGCTGCTGCGCTGCATCGCGGGCTTCGAGGCGCCGGACGCCGGAGAGATCCGGATCGACGGCCGCCCGGTCGCCGGCCCCGACACATCGGTGCCGCCGGAGCGGCGGCGGATCGCGGTGGTGCCCCAGGAAGGCGCGCTCTTCCCCCACCTGTCCGTCCTCGGCAACGTCGCCTACGGGCTCGGCCGCGCCGCCCGCAAGGCCGGCCGGGCGTCCGCCGTGCTGGACCTGGTGGGTCTTGCGGGCTTCGAGAACCGCATGCCGCACCACCTCTCCGGCGGACAGCAGCAGCGCGTCGCGGTCGCCCGGGCACTCGCGCCGCGCCCCCCGATCGTGCTCCTCGACGAACCGTTCAACGCACTCGACGCCGCCCTGCGGGCCGAGCTGCGACGGGACGTCTGGCAGGCCCTGCACGCCGACGGCGCCACAGCCGTCCTGGTCACCCACGATCAGGCGGAGGCACTGTCGATGGCCGAGGAGATCGGTGTCATGCGGGACGGCCGCATCGTCCAGACCGGCCCCCCGGAACTCCTCTACGGCTCACCCGCCGACCCGTGGGTGGCCGGGTTCGTCGGCGAGGCCGTATGGCTGCCCGGCGTATCGGAGGGCGGCCGGGCTCGCACCCCGCTCGGCACGATCGGCCTCACACCGCTCAAAGCCGGCGCGCCGACCGGTCCGACCCTCGTGCTGCTACGGCCCGAGCAGATCACCCTCGCCCCGCCGGACGCCCAGGACGCGGTCACCGCGACCGTGACACGCCGCGACTTCTACGGCCACGACGCGATGCTCACCCTGCGCCTGCCCGACGGCACACCGGTCGCCGCCCGCATCTTCGACCCGGCAACCCTGCCACCCACCGTCGGCGACCGCGTCGGCCTACGCGTCCACGGCACCGGCCGCGCCTTCCCGCCCGACGAGCGACCGGGCGGCCCCGCTCAGCCAGGCTGAATGTTCTTGTTGTGGTGGAAGGCGTTGTCGGGGTCGTACTTGGCCTTGACCTCGGCCAGTCGGCGGTAGGTGGGTTCGCCGTAGGCCTCTCGGACGCGGCTGGTGTCGTCGTCGGCGTCGAGGAAGTTGACGTAGACGGTGTTGGCGCGGTGGGGGTGGAGGGCGTGGAGGAAGCGGCGGGCCCAGGCGGTCTCGGCCGTGGTGTGTTCGGGCGGCTCGCCGGGGAGCCATACGGCGTCGATGTTGATGTTGTGGGTGACGTCGCGGCCGGCGTAGGCGGTGGCGGTGGGGGTGACTCGGCGGACGGCGCCGCCCATGTGGAACATCACGGCGTACGACCGGGGCGAGCCGGCGCTGTAGGCGTGGTCGGCGATGACGGAGATGGTGTCGTCGGACAGGTCGGCGAGGTCCGTGGACTTCCAGTAGTAGTGCCAGCCGTGGGGCACTGTGTCGTCGGTGGCGGCCTGGAAGGCGGCGTACGGGTTGGGTGCGAGCAGGTCCACCAGCGGCTTTCCCAGGCGGCGCAGGGGCTCCACCGCGCGCTCGCCGTCGGCGATCGGGCCTGCGTAGCAGCAGACCACGGCGATGGCGGGCCGCCAGTGCAGTTCCTGGGGGACGGCGGGCAGCGGGGGAACGGTTCCGAGACGAACCACGGTGCCGAGTTCTTCGGGTGCCGCGGCGGTGAAGTCCCGGTAGAAGCGCAGTACGTCGGTGGTGTCGTCGGCCGCCCAGAAAACGGGGCCTGCCAGGACCGTCGGGCCGACGGGGTGCAGCGCGAACCGGAACGTCGTGACGACGCCGAAGTTTCCGCCGCCGCCGCGCAGCGCCCAGTACAGATCGGGGTGGTCGTCGGCGGACGCGCGGAGGATGCTGCCGTCGGCGGTGACCACCTCTGCGGTCAGGAGGTTGTCGACGGCGAGCCCGTGTTTGCGCATGAGGAAGCCGATGCCGCCGCCGAGGGTCAGCCCGGCGACGCCGGTGTGGCTCACGATGCCGCCGGTGGTGGCCAGGCCGTGGGCCTGCGTCTCGTGGTCGACGTCGCCCCACAGGGCACCGCCCTGGACCCGGGCCGTGCGCTCGGCGGGGTCGACCGACACGGCCCGCATCGCGGAGAGGTCGACGACGATCCCGTCGTCGCACACCGCGGTACCGGCGACGTTGTGGCCGCCGCCCCGCACGGCGATCTCCAGGTCGTGGTCCCGGGCGAACCGTACGGCCGCGGCCACGTCCGCGGTGCCCGCGCACCGGGCGATCAGCCGCGGGTGCCGGTCCACGGCGCCGTTCCAGACAGCCCGGGCGGTGTCGTGGTCGGCGTCGTCACGGGTGATCAGCCGGCCTCGGAATCCGTCGATCTTCATCGCGGTCGCCTCCTCGCACGGTGGCCGACATGCTCGGAGGTCCTGCTCTCCTCCTCGCCCATCGGTCTCATCGCACCTCCTGAGGCCGTGGCTGTGAAGTCACGAATCTGGACTTCAGGGCCCGGGGCAGCGGTGGGACACTGAGGGCGTGCGGAGCTATGGGCAGTACTGTCCGATCGCCCGCGGCGCCGAGATCTTCGCCGAGCGCTGGACGCCGTTGATCATCCGCAATCTGTACCTGGGCTGCGGAAGCTTCGGCGAGATCCTGGAGGGCGCCCCCGGGCTCTCCCGCACCCTGCTCTCGCAGCGGCTCAAGCAGCTCGAACGGCTCGGCATCGTCAGCGCGGAACCCAAGCCCGACGGGCGCGGCAGCCACTACGAGCTCACGCCCGCGGGGCACGACCTGTTCAAGGTCTGTGTGTCACTCGGCGAGTGGGGTGCCGCCTGGCTGGAGATCGCCCCCGAGCACCTCGATCCCTTTGTGGCGCTGTGGTCGATGTGCAACATGCTCCGCCGGGACCGGCTCCCGGACCGGCGCGTCGTCGTCCGCTTCGACTTCACCGGCCGCCCGCACCCCGAGCGGTACTGGCTGCTGATCGAGCACGGAGAGACCGAGATCTGCCGGACGTACCCCGGACTCGACGAGGACCTCTACATCACGGCGGAGGCCGAGGCCTTCGTCAAGTGGCACGCCGGCCAGCAGACCTGGGCCGACGCCGTCCGCGACCAGCGCATCCAGCTCCACGGGCCCTCCTGGCTGGTACGGGCGTTCCCCGCGTGGAACGCCCGCAGCGCCTTCGCCCACATCAAGCCGGTAAGGCCGGCAGATGGGTAGGTCTGCCGATGCGCGCCCGACCGTCGTGGAGCGAGCCTGATGCTGTCCCTTCGAGGTCGAGTCGAGCAGAGGAGCGGCAGCGATGGCACGCATCGGCGGGGGCGCCGTCGCCCCGACGGAGCCCATGGAGTTCGTACAGGTCAACGGGGTGCGTCTGGCGTACGAGGCGATCGGGGAGGGGGCGGTTCCGCTCGTTCTGGTGCACGGCAGTTGGGGTTCGCACCACAACTGGGATCCGGTCGTGCCCGGCCTGGCCCGGCGGTTCCGTGTCTTCACCTACGACCGGAGGGGTCACAGCGACAGCGAGCGTCTGTCCGGCCAGGGCAGCTTCACCGAGGACGTGGCCGACCTGGCCGCGCTGATCGAGCGTCTCGGGGCAGTCCCCGCATGGGTCGCCGGCAACTCGGCCGGCGCGGTCATCACGCTGCGGCTGGCGGCGGCCCGCCCGGACGTGCTGCGCGGGATCGTCGTGCACGAGCCGCCTCTGTGGTCCCTGCTCGCCCCGGGCAGTCCCGAGGCCGCCGCGTACGAGGCCGCCGGGCGTGGGCCGCTCGCGGAGGTGCTGCGCCGTATCGCTGCGGGTGACCACGCCGGGGCGGCGGAGTTGTTCGTCGACGGGGTGGCTCTTGGGCCCGGCAGCTGGGCGCGGATGCCCGAGGGCATGCGGCGGACGTTCGTCGAGAACGCCCCGACGTACTACGACGAGGGGAACGACCCCGCCGCCGACACCATCGACGAGGCCGCGCTGGCCCGGTATCGCGGGCCGGTGCTGATCACCTCCGGCGACCGGAGCCCGCCGCTGTTCCGGCCGGTGCTGACCCGGCTCGCGGAGCTGCTGCCGCAGGCCGAGCACGCCGTCTACGCCGGTGCGGGACACATTCCGCACGTGACACATCCGGAGTCGTTCGTGCACGAGGTCATGGCGTTCATGTCCCGGCCGGACGGCGGGACCCGTGAGGAGGCACGGAGATGAAGAGCGTGAGCACTGGCCTCGCCGCCGACCGGTTCGACGTCCGGGCACCCGACGGGACCGCGATCGCGGTGTGGGTCGAGGGCGAGGGACCCGCGCTGGTGATGGTGCACGGTTCGCTGCAGGACCACACCGTTTCGTCCGCCCTGGTGGGCGAACTCCGTACGGACATCTCCACGTTCGCCGTGGACCGGCGCGGCTTCGGCGCGAGCGGCGACGGCACCGCGTATGCGATCGAGCGGGAGTTCGAGGACGTCGCCGCCGTGGTCGACACGGTCGCCGCGCGGGTCGGCGGCCCGGTCGCCGTATGGGGCCACTCCTACGGGGCGAGCCTCGCGATGGGCGGCGCGACGCTCACGGGGAACATCAGCCATCTGCTCCTGTACGAGCCCAGTCTCGGGCTCGCCTACCCCGAGGGTTGGATCGAGAAGGCCGAGAAGGCGCTGGCCGACGGCGACGACGAGGCGGTCGTCGTCCTGGTGCTCCGGGACGTCCTCGAATTCACCGACGACCGGATCCGTGCCGTGCGGTCCGGCCCGGAATGGGCCCGCCGTGTCGCCGTGGCACCGACCGTGGCACGGGAGGCGCGTGCAGAGGAGGGCTGGGTGTACCGGCCGGGCCGGTTCGAAGGAATCACGGCGCGGACGCTGTTGCTGTCCGGCTCGGAGAGCCCACCGGCCCTCAAGCAGGCCACCGACGCGGCAGCTGCGGCGATCCCCGGCGCCCGGATCCGCCTCCTCGACGGTCACGCACACATCGCCCACCGCACCGAACCCGCCATGGTGGCGGCCGTCGTACGGGAGTTCCTCGCGTCGTGACCGCGCGCAGCAGCGTGGCGGCTCAGCCCCGCAGCAGGTCGTGCTCCATGGCGAACAGGGCGGCCGCCGCGCGCGTGGAGCTGCCGATCTTGCCGTAGATGTGCTGGACGTGGTGCTCGGCGGTGCGGGGCGAGATCACCAGCCCTCTCGCGATCTCCTTGTTCGTCCGGCCGCGGGCCAGCAGCCGCAGGACGTCGACCTCCCGGTCCGTGAGCCCGGCGGGCCGGCCCGGCCGGACCGGCGACGGCGCCTGTCCGGCGGCGGCGACGACGGCCCGCACGCAGTCGGGGTCGAGGCGGCCGGCCGCGGCTTCCCCGGCCAGCAGGTCGGCGGCCCCGGCCGGGCTGCGGGCCGGCCGGTGCGGGCGGTCCTGGGTGGCTGCCTGGAAGGTGTCGGCCGCCGCG
Source organism: Streptomyces sp. NPDC079141 (assembly GCF_040686775.1). Classification (NCBI taxonomy): domain Bacteria; kingdom Bacillati; phylum Actinomycetota; class Actinomycetes; order Kitasatosporales; family Streptomycetaceae; genus Streptomyces; species Streptomyces sp. NPDC079141. Next base: position 36,479 of record NZ_JBFBLP010000004.1, read on the forward strand.
AGGATCCGGGCCGCCATGGGGATCCCGGCGGCCGGCAGCCGGCGGTGGTAGCCGCTGCCGTCCAGTCGTTCGTGATGCAGACCCGCGATGTGCCCCAGCGGTTCGAGGACCTGCGAGCAGGCCAGGATCCGCTCCGTGTGGTACGGGTGCAGCCGGATCTGCTCGCGTTCCGTACGGGTCACCGGGCCGGGCCTGTCCCAGATCCCGCTGGAGACGCCGACGCGCCCCAGGTCGTGCAGGAGGGCGGCCCGCCGCAGGTCCTCGACCTCGCGTTCCGCCAGCCCGAGCGAGCGGCCGGCTCCTTCGGCCAGCTCGGCGACTCCCGCCGAGTGCCCCAGCAGATAGGCCGCCTTGAGATCGACCATGTCCGCAAAGCCGCGCGCCACTTGGTCGAACTCGCTCCCGGCGATGTACCTCACGGGCGCCGGTTCGGCCGCCAGGACCGCCTCCCACGGATCCACGGCGTCGATCTCACGCAGCAGGGCGCTCCCGTGGCGCTCGAAGACGTCGACGACCGACGGGTCGAACCAGCCACCGGTACGCCGGTCCACCATGGCCATGGCCGACTCCGGGCCGCCCTTGAGGTGGAACAGCAGTGCCTGGTTGGCGACTTCGCTGATCCGGGCCGGGAGCACGATCTCGTCCTTGGCCAGTCCCTCCGGCAGCCCCTTGCCGTCCCACCGCTCGAACTGCTGGTACAGACAGTCCCGGACCTCCTGGCCGAGCCCGAGGCGTCCGGCGAGCAGAGAGCCCGCCTCACAGATGGACCGGAAGATCGTCTTCCCGTACTGAAGATCTCCCACGACGGCCCGGGTGAGCAGGCGCGGCCGGTGCACGCCCGTGCCCCGGCCGGTGCCGAGTGTCAGGGCGAGCATCTCCCGGGCGCTGCCGAAGTCCGCGGGTTCGGCGGCCGACCGGGACGCGAGTTCGTCGCCCCCGTACACGCGGGCCTCCACTGCCGCGGTGGCCGTACAGCCGAGGTGGCGCAGCAGCGAGGCGAGGTAGACGCCGCGTACCTGCCCGTCGGGCAGGTCGAGGGCGCGGGCCAGACCGGTCGCCAGCAGGCAGGACCGGACCGCCGTCTCCGGCGGTCGCCCCATGCCGAGATCGGTGGCCACCGACAGGGCGGCCAGCAGATCCATCAGCCGCAGCTGGTCCCGCATGGTCACTCCCCAGCCATAGGCGCAGGTCCATTTTCCCACCTGCCCGGGCCACCGGCCTCGCCGTCGTGCTGTCACCCGGTTCAGATCAGTTCCGGCTGGCGCTCCGGTTGGTCTGCCCGTGCGGGGGCTTCCGGTTCCCACTGGCGGACGGTGCGTACGTAGCCGTAGACCACCGAGCCCATCGCCAGCAGCAGGAGCGGTCCCGCCGCCCATGCGTGCTGGGCCATCTCCAGCGGCAGGAAGCGGTACGACGTCAGAAGGGCTACGAAGACCGTCGCGCCGTACGCGGTCAGCCGGACGCCGGCCCGGTCCCAGCCGCGGTCGTACGTGCGCAGGGCCGTCTCGATCGTGAGCGTGAAGACCACGCCGGCTATGAGGTCCACGCCGTAGTGGTAGCCGAAGCCCAGGGTCGCGGCGAGCGTGGCTATCAGCCAGAACGTGCCCGCGTAGCGCAGGATGCGCGGGCCCTTGCGGGAGTGGATGAAGATCGCGGTGGCCCAGGCCGTGTGCAGGCTGGGCATGCAGTTGCGCGGGGTGAACTCGTCGAACGGCATGGAGTGCGGGATGTCCAGCGGCGGTGGCGTGTCCGGCCACACGTGGGCTATGGCCCACTGCGCGCTGGGCGCCATCTTCGGCGACCACAGGCTGATCGGCGCCCAGTGCTCGGCGCCGGTGCCGTAGGCGAAGAGCGGTCCGACCACCGGGTAGATCATGTAGATCGCGGGCCCGAGGAGGCCGATCACCAGGAAGGTGCGCACCAGGTGGTGGCGGGGGAAGCGGCGCGCCGTCGCCACGTTGCGCAGCTGGTACAGCGCGACCACGACCGCGGCCACCGCGAGCTGGCCGTAGACGGTGTCGAGGAAGTTGAAGCCGATCGGGCCGGTGGCCGTGACGACGCGGCCCATCAGCCAGGACGGGTTGCCGAGGGCGTGGTCGGCGGTCGCCATGTACTGGTCGAGGACGACGGGGCGGGTCTTCGAGGTGATGAGCAGCCAGATGTCGCCGGTCTTGCGGCCGGTCAACAGCAGCAGGCTCAGTCCGACGCCCTTCAGCAGCAGGACACGTTCCTGGCCGGTGCGGCGAGTGACGGCGAGGACCGCGCAGCCCAGAATCACCCACAGCGCGCCGTTGCCGAAGGGGTGGCCGTGGGTCACCTCGGCGCCGACCGCCCAGCGGGCCGTCGCGAAGGCGAGGTCGATACCGATCGCGGTGCCGAGCGCGACGAAGCGCTGCCGCCAGGTGAGCACCACCATCATCAGCGCCATGGCCGCGTACAGCATGCCGCCGGACTTCGGGGGGAACACCACCTCCCGCATCTGGATGGTGATCGGCCCGGGCAGGCCGTAGTGACGTGCGGCGATCTCCAGGGCGACAAGGAATCCGAGGGCCACGACGCCTGCTACGGCCCAGAGTCTCGCTCGTGGCTGACGCCACACCGAGAGCGCGATTCTGCGGTCTGCCGGCGCAGGAGACCGCGGAGGTATGTGTGTCAATTTCTGCCAGGTTGCTAGTCGTCGGTGAAAGGGCATGAAGAACCGCCCGTCCGACGGGGGAAGACGGAAAGTTCAGAGGCCGGGTTCCGGCCCGGCTCCGGTGCAAGGCGTTGCCGGACGCCCGCGACGGCACTGGCAGGCGCTTCCTGCAACGCGGTCGTCACGGCCGCCGATGGACCTTGCCAGCCCTCGCGCTGAGCGAACCACAGCGAATCTGCGCAGGTCAATAGGGATGCGGGCGAGTGAACACGGTCACCTGGCCCCGGCCTCAGTAGTGTGGTGCACCCACTCCGTGACGAAGGTGCCATGCACGCCGAGAACCTCCCCGCCGACCGTGCACCGGACGGCGACCAGCCCTCCTACAGCATGGGGCGGGCCGCTGCCGTGCTCGGGGTCACGCCCGCGTTCCTGCGGGCCGTCGGCGAGGCCGGGCTGATCACGCCCTCGCGCTCGGAGGGCGGTCACCGCCGCTACTCGCGCCGTCAGCTGAGCATCGCCGCACGCGCGCGTGAACTGGTGGACCAGGGCACGCCCATCGGGGCCGCCTGCCGCATCATCGCGCTGGAGGACGAGCTCGCGGAGGCCCGTCGGCTGAACGAGGAATTGCGCCGGCGGCACGGGGACCCCGGCGCGGGCGGAGCGACCTGAAAATATCTGTCGCGGCCGCTGTAGATATTTCTTCCGATGCCACTGGATTTGCTGGTCAGAGGCCCGCTGTGAAGAAAACCTCCGGACCCCGCACCAAGGCCTGTGGTACCGTGGAAATAGTTGCAGTTTTGGTTACCAGAGACACCCAGAGATTTCATTTCCGGGAGCTTTCCGGATATTTCCGGAGGGGCGATCATCGCGGCGACTCCGGTTTCTGCAAAGTGCGGAATCCGGCCACTGCCCCAAAGGGAGATACAGCATGGCAACTGGCACCGTGAAGTGGTTCAACTCGGAAAAGGGCTTCGGCTTTATCGAGCAGGACGGCGGCGGCCCCGACGTCTTCGCCCACTACTCGAACATCGCCACCCAGGGCTTCCGTGAGCTTCAGGAGGGCCAGAAGGTGACCTTCGACGTCACGCAGGGTCAGAAGGGCCCGCAGGCCGAGAACATCGTTCCCGCCTGACGCCGACGCGTCGCGTTCCACGTGACCGGGGCCCGCACTTTCGGGTGCGGGCCCCGATTCGTTGTTTTTCCCTCGGCCTTTTCCCCGTCGGCCAACCGCAGGCTCACTCTTGCGAATCCCGGTACGGCTCCCCACCGTCGGCGGGAATTCCTCGATACGTGCCGCATCGAGGAAGGTTTGCAAAAACCGTATGAACCGCATGAACCGTACCAACGGCACGAGCCAAACGAACCGCTCGAACCAAACCAACCGCTCGAACCGCTCGAACCGCACGTCCGCCGGAGCCGGCCGGCGCGGTCGTCGCCCGAGCGGCGCCCCCGCGGCCCGCGAGGAGTTCGCGCCGCCGGTCACCGGCACCCCGGCCCTGCCGCCCGTCGAGACGTTCGACGAACTCGATCTGCCCGAGGCGCTCCCGGCCGCGCTGCGCGCCGAGGGCGTGACCGTGCCGTTCCCCATCCAGGGGGCCACCCTCCCGGACTCGCTGGCCGGACGTGATGTCCTGGGCCGCGGCCGTACCGGTTCGGGCAAGACACTCGCCTTCGGCCTCGCCCTGCTCGCCCGCACCCATGGACAGCGTGCCGAGCCCCGCAAGCCGCTGGCCCTCGTCCTCGTGCCCACCCGGGAACTGGCCCAGCAGGTCACCGACGCGCTCACGCCCTACGCCCGTGCGCTGCGCCTGCGGCTGACCACCGTCGTCGGCGGTCTGTCGATCGGCCGCCAGGCGGGCGCGCTGCGCTCCGGCGCCGAGGTCGTCGTCGCGACTCCGGGGCGGCTGAAGGACCTCGTCGAACGGGGCGACTGCTCCCTCGGCCAGGTCGCCATCAGCGTCCTCGACGAGGCCGACCAGATGGCCGACATGGGCTTCATGCCGCAGGTCACCGCGCTGCTCGACCAGGTGCGTCCCGACGGTCAGCGGCTGCTGTTCTCCGCCACCCTCGACCGTGACGTCGACCGGCTGGTGCGCAAGTACCTGCACGACCCCGTCGTGCACTCGGTCGATCCCCCGGCGGGCGCGGTCACCGCGATGGACCACCACGTGCTGCACATCGAGGACGACGACAAGCACGCCACCACGACCGAGATCGCCGCCCGCGACGGGCGGGTGATCATGTTCCTGGACACCAAGCACGCGGCGGACCGGCTGGCGAAGAAGCTGCTGGCGGTCGGCGTGCGCGCGGCGTCCCTGCACGGCGGCAAGTCCCAGTCCCAGCGCACCCGGACGCTCGCCCAGTTCAAGGACGGCCATGTCACCGCCCTGGTCGCCACCAACGTCGCGGCCCGCGGCATCCACGTCGACGAGCTCGACCTCGTCGTCAACGTCGATCCGCCCGCCGACCACAAGGACTACCTGCACCGCGGCGGCCGTACCGCACGCGCCGGCGCGTCCGGCACCGTCGTCACCCTGGTCCTGCCCCACCAGCGGCGCGCGATGACCCGGCTGCTGGACGATGCCGGTATCGCCGCACGGACCACCCGGACCCGCCCGGGCGAGGCCGAGCTGAGCCGTATCACCGGGGCCCGGACGCCGTCCGGGACGCCCGTCGTCCTCGCCGCCCCGGCGCCCGCCGAACGGCCCAAGAGCACCCGCCCCGCCGGCCGCCGCCGCTCCTCGGCCAAGCCGAAGCAGAACGGCAGCCCGAGGCAGGGCGGCAGCCCGAGGCAGGGCGCCAGCCCCAAGCAGAGCGGCAGCCCGAAGCAGAACGTCAGCCCGAGGCCCAAGCAGAACCAGAAGCCCAAGCAGAACCCCAAGCCCAGGCCGAGCACGAACGCATAGCCCGTACGGCGCCGGCCCCCCGGCCGGCGTACCCCCTAACGCTGTGGAGGCACCATGCGCTGCGTCATCGCCCGTTTTCCCTTCGACTTCACCAAGGCCGAGGTGGAGCGGTCCATGGAGGGCATCAAGCCCGAAGCCGTCACCGGGGTGTCCGTGGCCATCGGCCGCCGCACCTACCCCGTCATGCAGGTCGGCGAGGTGATCACCCGGCAGGACCGCCGCGACTTCACCGTGGGCGAGGTCCGCAGGGCGCTGACCCGGCTCGGCTTCGTCTGCCAGGACGCCCCGCCCGCGCCGACCCCCGACCCCTGGCAGCCGACCCCCACCCAGCCGTAGGTCCGTCGGTCCCGACGCCGCCTACGGCACCCCGAGCTCGAACAGCGCGTACCCCGCATACGAACCGGACGCCAGGGCCGCGAGGCCCAGCAGCGTGCAGAGCTCGGCCGGGGCGAGGCGGCGCAGGGCGAGGGCCGGGGGGACGAAGAGCGGGAAGAGCGGGAGCAGGTAGCGCGAGACGTTGGCGAAGATCTGCTGGCTGCCCAGGACGAGGACGAGCGTGAGGGCGGTGTAGGTGACCAGGACCGCCGGGGGGCGCAGCCGCACCAGCAGCGGAAGCAGGGCGAGGGCCAGCAGGACCACGCCGGTCGCGATCAGGTCGGCGTAGGGCCATACGAAGAGGTAGTCGGAGTGGCCGACCGGGACCGAGGTGAGCACGTCCACGGTGTGCCGGCCGTAGTCCCACTCGTGGGCCCAGGCGCCTGACTGGAGCTTGAAGTAGCCGCCGTAGTCGCCCATGCGGTGGCCCGTCCAGGCCAGGTAGGCGAGCAGGCCGAGGGGGGCGAGGGCCATCGCGGTCACCGGGCGCAGGATGCCGTCCTGGCGGCGGCGGAGCGCGAGCAGGGCCGCCACGGCGACGGCGCCGATCAGTGCCACGGCCGTGGGGCGGTTGAGTCCGGCCGCGCAGGTGAGGAGGCCGGCGGTGAGCCAGCGGCGGGTCATGACGGCATGGCAGGCCCAGGCGGCCAGGGCCACGTAGAGGGAGTCGGAGTAGACCGCCCACTCCACGCCCGAGCCGGGCCATACGGCCCACAGTCCGGCCGCGGCCAGCCCGGCCCGCGTGCCGCCCAGCCGGGCGGTGACGGCGAAGATGCCGAGGGCGGCCGCGAAGGACGCGACCACGGAGACCAGCAGGCCGGCGCCGTACAGGCCGAGGCCGGTGAGCTCGGAGACCAGGCGCATCGCGGCCGGGTAGAGCGGGAAGAACGCCGCCGAGTTGCCTTCGAGGGTGATCAGGCCGGTGGCTCCGGGCACCGGGACCAGCTCGGGGTGGTATCCGTGCGCGGCGACCTGCTGGTACCACCAGCCGTCCCAGGTGGCCAGGACGTCCCACGGGTGCTCGCCGCCGCCGAACCGCGGGTGCTTCTCGCGGTAGTCCCCGGCGGAGTGCAGCAGGTACATGAAGACGCCGAAGCCCAGGAGCTTCAGCGTGCCGTACAGGGCGAGTACGGGGCCGTACCGCTCGGCGGCGCGGCGCCATCGCGGGGCGGCGGGCTCCTCCGACAGCCGTACGTTCCGGGCGAGTGTCGTCGTCATGCGCGGAACACCCACGCCCTGAAGAGCAGGAACCGCAGGAGGGTCGCGGCCAGGTTCGCGGCGAGCAGTACGGCGAGTTCGGTGCCGTGCGTCGCGGACGGCACCGCCTGGTGCAGGGCGGCCAGTGCTCCGCCGGTGAGCGCCAGTCCGACGAGGAAGACCACAAGGCCCCTGCCCTGGTGGCGCAGCGCGCCGCCGCGGCCCCGGAGCCCGAAGGTCAGCCGCCGGTTCCCTGCGGTGTTGGCGACGGCGCAGACCAGCAGCGCGAGCGCGTTGGCGGCCTGGGCTCCCGTCGCCGGACGCAGCGCCGCGTACAGCAGCAGATGTCCGAGGGTGCTCAGCGCTCCCACGACGGCGAAGCGCAGGAGCTGGGCGACCAGCCCGCCCGGGGGTTCGGCGCGGCCGCCGCGGCGCAGGGCGGCCGGCGGAAGGGTGCCGCGGGCCAGCGCCCCGCCGATCCTGGCGATGCCCCGCAGGTCGGCCAGCGCGGTGGCGAGGAGGTCGACCCTGCTGTCGGGGTCGTCCACCCAGTCGACCGGCACCTCGTGGATCCGCAGCCCGGCCCGTTCGGCGATCACCAGCAGTTCGGTGTCGAAGAACCACCCGGAGTCCTGCACCAGGGGCAGCAGCCGCTCGGCCACATCGCGCCGCACCGCCTTGAACCCGCACTGCGCGTCGGAGAAGCCCACGGCGAGGGTGGAGCGCAGGAGGGCGTTGTAGCAGCGGGAGGTGATCTCCCGCTTGGGACCGCGCACCACCCGGGAGCCGGGGGCGAGCCGGGTGCCGATGGCGATGTCGGAGTGCCCGGATATCAGCGGGGCGACGAGCGGCAGCAGCGCGGCCAGTTCCGTGGACAGGTCGACGTCCACGTAGGCGAGCACCGGGGCCCGCGACTGCGACCAGGCGGCCTGCAGCGCCCGGCCGCGGCCCTTCTCGGCCAGCCGCAGCCAGCGCGCTTCGGGGAGTTCCTCGGCCAGCCGGGCGGCGATGCGCGGGGTGTCGTCGGTGCTGGCGTTGTCGGCGACGGTGATGCGGAACGGGTAGGGGAAGGTCTCGCGCAGGTGGGCGTGGAGCCGTCGCACGCTCGGTTCGAGATCCGTCTCCTCGTTGAACACGGGGACGACGACGTCCAGGACGGGCTCCGGGTGGTGCGTGGGCACGGGTGCGCGTCGCGGCAGACAGCCCAGGGCCGGCGGTACCTGGTTTCTCATGGTTTGTCCTTGTCTGTGCAGTGGCGCAGGGCGTGCCGAAGCGACGTTGCTCGAAGGAGCCCGCTACTCGGATCCGGAGGGCGCGGTGAACGTGGGCAGCGAGGACGCGTCGATCGACGGCTCGCTCTCCGCGGTCGCCGAGGGCGAGTTGGTGGGCGGTGCGGTGGTGGCCGTGCTCTCGGGCGGAGGCGCGGAGGTCGTCCCGGTCGCCCCTCCGGTCGTGGCCGAGGGATCGGGGGTCTCGGGCGGCACGGGGGTCTCGGTGGCCGGGAAGGACATGCTGGGCGTGGCCGAGGGCGAGGTGCTCGGGGACGCGTCCGGGGTCGGGGACGAGGTGGGGGGCGCGGGGCTCGTCGCGGGCTTCGGGCGGGGCCCGGCCGGCTCGACCCGGGTCGCGTCGCCGGGCAGCAGGAACACCCCGACGCCGAGACCGGCGACGACCAGGACCGAGCCGACGGCCTTCTGGACGGCCCGGGCGCGCCGACGGGCCCGTACGGCCGTCCGCAGCCGGTCCCGGTGCCGTGGCTCGAAGGGTGCGGGCTCCTCGGTGTCGCGCATCAGCTGCGCCAGCCGGCGCTCGAAGTGATCCATGAGGTCCTCCTTCACCGCGCCGGCTCGATGACATCGGCCAGGAGCCGCCGCAGCCGCGCCACGCCACGGGCGGCATGGGAGCGGGCGGTACCGACCGGGCAGCCGAGCACCTCCGCCACCTGCCCTTCGGGGAGGTCCTGGTAGTAGCGCAGCACCACCGCCACGCGCTGCCGCGGCGACAACTGGGCGAGCGCCGCCTCCAGCCGGGAGCGCTCCGCCACGTCCGCGGACACATCGCCGAGCTGCGCCACGTCCGGCAGCCGTTCGACGGGGCGTTCACCCCACCACAGCCGCCGGCCCGAGCGTGCCGCGGCGCGCACCATCACCTTGCGGACGTACGCCTCCGGCGCGTCCTCCGCGACCTTGGGCCAGACGAACCAGAGCTTGACCAGGGACTCCTGCAACAGGTCCTCGGCCCGGTGCCGGTCGCCGCCGACGAGCAGCCGGGCGAGGTGGAGCAGCACCGCCCATCGGGCCGTCACGAACGCGTCGAACTCACCCGCCCGAGCCTGCTCCATGCGCCCCGTCCCCGTTCTCGCCAGTTGCCTACACCAGGGGAAAGGCACTGGACGGCGCCCGGCGCTGCACTTGGGGAGCGTGATCTGGGTCACTCCGACAGCAGTGGGCCCCCTTCGCCGGGACACGGCGAAGGGGGCCAGGTGCCCTCAGGTCACAGGACGTCGACGTAGTCGCCGGTGACCGTGGCCTTCGCCGTGGTGGTGGAGCCGGAGAAGGCGTAGCGCCAGTGGCCGTCCGTCGAGGCCGTCGCCGTGGCGGTCAGCTTTCCGGTGCTGGAGGTGGTGACCGTCTTCACGGTCGTGTACGTGGTCGCCCCCTTCTTGCGGAACTGGAGCTTCACCGACTGCCCGGCGTATCCGTGGTAGCCGCCGAGCGTCTCCCAGTCCGCGCGGGAGAGCTTGCCGGTGATGGTGAGGGTCTTGCCCTTGGCCACCGGCTCGGGGCTCGCGTTGACCGAGAGCGTCGAGTCCCGCAGGACGGGCACCGACTTGGCGGCGTGCAGGTCGACATGGCCCGTACCGTCCGCCGATTCCGCCCAGGCGGCCAGCTTCCAGGTGCCGGCGAAGGAGTTCCGGCCGAGGTTCCAGCGCGGCTCGATGTAGGCGAACTGCGCCTGGCAGGTCGACGTCGTCTCGGTGACCTTGGTGCAGGACGCGGGCCAGCTGCCGTAGAGGACGGCGCTGGGGCTGTCGTACGCGCCCTTGTACAGGTACATGTCGCCGCTGGCGATCCCCGAGGGGTCGGTGGCGGTGAACTTCGCGGTGAACTCCTGCAGCGGCTGGTCGTTCAGCTCCACCGGCTTGCTGCCGTTGACCACGATGTCGGAGATACGGGTCGCGCCGACCGTCTCGTCGCCCTGCGCCGCCGGGCCCGCGAAAGCGCGGCCGATGGTGCGGCGCAGGCTGCCGCCCTGGTCGTCGGAGGCGGTGACGCGGAGGCTGACGTAGGAGGCGGTGGCGGGGACGTCGAGGGTCGCCGAGCCGTCGGCGGCGAGGGCCAGGTCCGTCCAGGTCGTGCCGTCGTCGGCGGACCAGGCGAGCCCGGTGACCTTGGTGTTGGCCGCGGAGGACTCCGTGTTGCGGGTGGTGGCGCTCGCCTCGATCCGGACCGGACCGGCGGCGGCGCGGCCGAATCCGTCGAGGCCCGGGACGTTCAACCGGGCGTCGATCAGCGGGAGTTCCTCGCCCGAGGCGTACTGCGAGCGGAACGTCCACAGGCTGTGGACGTCCGTGGAGAGGCGGGAGTACGGGACGCGGCGGTGGACGGTCTGGTCGAGGGTGTACTGCGTCGAGATGTTCGGCAGGGTCGACGACGTCAGCGTGTCGTACGCGTCGAGGCCGTCGGCCTGGGCGTACGTGACACCGGCGGCGGAGGCGAGCTTGTACGAGTACCTCGCGCGGCTGTCGATGCCCCGATGTCCGGCCGCGTCGCCGTAGGCGTGCGGCTCGTACAGCCAGATCTTCCCGGCGTTGCGCTGCGAACCGCCCCACTCCCGGCGCAGCGGCTGGAGCGGGGCCGCGCCCAGGGTCTCGCCCGCGTTCGTGCCGGCGGCCAGGGTGCGGTCGGGCAGGTCCAGGGTCAGGTCGCCGGAGCCGTGGTTCAGCAGTCGGCTGTAGGTGACGCCCGGAGTGGCGTACTCGGTGAGCGAGGCGGCCACCGGCACGGAGGAACCGATGAACACGCCCGTCCACTCGCCGAAGGAGGGCACGCTCTGCAGGTAGGCCGTCGTGCGGGTGCCCGGGGCGGCCACCTTCGTGACGGTCTTCGCCAGCGTCGACTTGCTCACCGTCTTGACGGGCGTGGCCGGCACGGTGGAGGTGAAGCTGTGCGTGAGGTCGTAGCGGTAGGGGCTCGGCACGCTCGCCGAGGCGCCCTTCTGGGCGAGCACCTCGTGCAGGCGCAGCGAGACGCCGCTCACCGAGAACGGGGTGACGTACACCTTGTCGGGGCCCGCGCCCGCGAAGCCCGCCAGCCCACCGCCCGGGACGCTGATCCACACGGCGGCGGAGTGCCGGGTCGCGGTGGTGTCGTCCGTGCGGATCGCCGTCTCCTTGGCCGCACTCTCGTCGAAGGTGACCGTCTTGGCGGCCGTACCGACGGAGAAGGTGCGGGTGAGCAGGTAGCCCGGCTTCTGCCAGTCCTGGTGCAGCGCGACGGCGAAGTAGTCGCCCGGCGGCAGCTGCACGGTCGAGGAGGGGTTGTAGGTGTCGCCGCTGGGGACGTCGTACGACGCCCAGGTGTTGCGGTTCCAGACGTAGAAGCTCTTGGTGACGACGTCGGCGTTGGTGATGCTCAGCTTGACCGAGTACGTCGCGGCGGCGGCGTACGTCGTGTTCTCGGCGGCACCCGTCGGCAGCGCGAACTTCGCGGCCGCACGGTCCGCCGCGGACTCACCCGTCGGCCGCACGGTCAGCGTGCCGCCCGCCGAGGCGACCGAGTAGCGGCCCTCGGCGCCCTCCCCGTCCGCCGTCACACGGACGTCACGCCCGTCGACCAGCTCGACGCGTCCGCCGTTCCCCAGCTCGGCGCTCTGCTCGGTGCGGGGCGCCGCCCCCACCGTGCCGGGCTGCTCGTCGGACGACGCCGTCGCCGTCGCGGTGGGCGCGAGCAGCAGCGACGCGCTCAGCGCCGCCCCGCCCAGCGCCGCGGCGGCGCGTCTTCGCAGCCGGACACCCCTGAAAGCGGACATCAATGGCCCTCCCCTGTCCCATCCCGTTGATCAGCACACTTTAAGACCCGCTGCGGACGGCCGGCATTTGGCCTGGGCGGTCTACGTGCCCGCATGCACGTAGGCCGCCCAGATGTGCGGGCGGTCGGGGATGCGGCGGCGCAGTTGGCGGACGGTGTCGTGCAGGGCGTGGGCGGGGGTGGGGGCGTCGGGGGCCGTGGTGCGGCGGTAGAAGGCGCGGGTCATGTGGTCCGCGTGGGTGCTGTCGATCGTCCACAGGGTGCCGACGGCGGTGGGGAAACCGGCCAGCAGGAAGGAGCTGGTGATGTGGATGGCCTCGTCGGTGAGGCGTTCGGCGGTGCGGGCGGTGCCGCAGGCCGCGAGGAAGGCGAGCTGCGCCGCGCGGGGGCGGGCCCGGCAGATCTCCAGGACCGACACCGGCTCGCCGCTGGGCAGATGGAGCAGGGCGCCGGAGGGTTCCGCCGGGTCGGTGGCCGCGTGGCAGCCGAAGTGGGCCCAGGAGGCGTCGTGCAGCGCGGCGAGCACGGCCTCGCGGGTGGCCGTCGGGCCGATCAACGGCTGCCGTGCGCCGAGGAGTTCGGCCGCGTAACCGGCCGCCTCCGCTACGCCGGGCAGGTCGTCCTCGGGCGCGGCGACCAGCAGGGCGTCGCCGTGGTCGGCGGTGTCGCGCCGCCGGGTCCGGGCCCGCGCGTACGCCAGGGTCTGCAGGCCCGGCACGTACGAGGACACCACGGCGTCCAGTGCGGCGCCGCAGCCGTCGAGTTCGCAGTCGGGCTCCGTGCACTGGGCCGCGTGCAGCGGCAGGGCGCTGAAGGCGCCGGTCGGCACCCACCAGATGCGCGGCCACTCGCCGTGCCGGGGTACGGGCTCCGCCGACCCGGCGAGTTCCAGCACCGGGCGCACGATCTCGTGCCAGGTCCACGCCAGTGTCTCGCGGACGGTCCGGCCTGCGGCGACGAGCCGGAGCGGGGACGGCCGTGCCGTGCCCTGCGCGTTGATGGCGTCGACGGCCTCGCGCAGCCGCCGTGCCGTGGCGGTGATCTCGTCGGCCTCGGCGTCGAGCGGGAGGACGGTGATCGAGCGGTCGGTGACGACGAAGGCGTGGCAGTACCGCTTGCCGCCGTGGTTGAGGACGACGATCGGGCCGTCGGCCGCGAGCGCCTTCAACTCCTCGGCGGTGAGCGGCCGTAGGAAACCCTCGAAGCCGGGGAGGGTGCGGATGCGCCCCACGAGTGCGTCGAGTTCGTTGGATGCGCGCAGGCCTGCCAGCCGCGCCCACTCGGCGTCTCCGGCGGCGGCCGTCTCGGGCCGCGCGTCGAGCTGCTCGGTGAGCCGCTCGAACTCCTCCGCCACTTCGGGGTGTTCCGTGCGCAGGTCGCCGATGTCGGCTCGGGCCTCGATCCGCCGCGCCAGCAGCAGTCCCCGGCCGCGTTCGAGGAGTTCGGCGAGGCGGTCGACCTCCGGTCCTTGGAGCGTGCGTTCCAGAGGGGCGAGTTCGGGCGGGGCCTGTCCGGCTTCGACCGCGCGTACGGCCTGTTCCAGGGCCTGGAGGTGGGCGGGTACGCGGACGGCGGCCTCGCGGAGGGTGAGCCGGCCGAGGATCAGCTCGACGATCGACCGGATGTCCCCCTCGAACGTGGACAGGCCGTGCTCGGCGGACTGCTGGTCGCTGCCCCGGTCGGTGACGGCCGCCATCGCCTCGATGCCCGCTTCGAGATGGTCGAGGGCCGCCTGGGGCCGGCCCCGGCCCACCGCTCCGGCGGCGGCGCCGATCTCGCCGTGGGCGCGCATCCACACCGGGACCACGGCGCTCGGCCGGGCCTCGGGGTCCGCGACGCCGGCGAGGCGTGCCTGGACGGGCCCGAGCAGGGAGGCGACGAGCTCGTGCGGCGTGCTGCCGCCGGGGGTGTCCGTGCCGGTGGCCTCCGGCATCCCGCCCCGCCCGATGACGTCGATGAACAGGCGCATCACCGAGGCCATGTCGACCGGTGAGCCGTCCGGCGACCCCTCCTCCTCCAGGACCCGGCTCAGCGCCTCCGCCTCGGAGACGAGGGCCTTCGCCCGTTCCGGTTCGGCGGCGCGGAGCAGGACGGAGCGCTGGACGAGCGCCCGGGCGAAGGTCGTCGCGGCCATGGGCCGCATCGGGTGTCCGGCGGGACACGCCTCGAACGTCCTGCGGCACTGGTCCACGACCTCGTCGCCGAGGTCCGGTCGCGGACCGCCGCCCGGGCCCAGGGTCTCGACCAGGTCGATGTAGGCGTCGCCCATCAGGTCGTACCAGGGGACTTCGTCGCTCGCGGGCGCGGCGCGGATGATCTCGCGCATCCGGTGAGCGATGCTCCGGGCCCGTTCGAGCTGGGCCGGTTCATGGCCGAAGAGGTAGTTCTGGACGGCGATGCTGAGCTCGCTGCGCGCCGCCAGGACCGCCTGGTCGGTCTCCGTCACCACCCTGTCGCCGTACGGGATCTCGTCCACAGGCTGGGGATGGGCCGCCGCCGAGGCGCGCAGGGCGTCGGCCTCGCGCGCCGCCTCCGCGTCGAAGGTGCCGATCGACCGGGTCGCGAGGGCGTCGGCGAGGATCCGGTCCAGTTGTCCGGGCATGTCGGTGGTGTGCTCGCGGGCGTAGCGCAGCAGCTCCACGACCTCTTCGAGCTCGGCGAAGTCGCGCCGCTCGGCGGAGCGGGCGGACAGGGCGGTGCCGAGCGCGGCGGCCAGGTGGGGCCGCAGGAAGGTGTCGTCCTCGTCCGTGTCGGCGAGCATCCCGCGGAGGGTGTCGATGTCGGTGTCGAGGTTCTCGGGGGCGTCGAGGCGGACCTCGGTCAGCCGGGTCAACTGGGTGAGCAGGCCGCTCAGTTCCTCGGGCACGTCCTCGTCCGCGGTGAGGGTCATGACGGCGACGGGCAGCGCGGCCTCGAAGAGGCCCTGGCGCAGCAGGTCCGAGGCCGGGTAGCCGGGCGGGGCCGCGGCCAGCGCCTCCTCGGTCAGGCTCCGGGACTCCGCCGCGAGCGGAGCCGCGGCCGCGGTGCCGCCCAGTGCCTGCGCCCGCAGTCCGGTGAGCGCGGCCAGTACGGCGACGTAGGCGTGGCGGTTCGGCCGGTCGGCGGGGAGGGCGGCAAGGGCCGTACGGTAGCGGGCGATCCGTTCGTCCGCGCTGTCGTCGGGTTCGAAACCGGCGGCCAGGTCGAGGACTTCGAGGTCGATGTCGACGGGGCCGCCGCGCCGGCGGACCTGCTCGACGAAGCGTCCGAGCGCGGGTCCGGCCCGTTCCAGGTCGTCCGGGTCCTCGCTGTCGCCTATCCGCTGCAACTCGCTGTACGCGGCGAGGAACTCGTGGTGCTCGTCGCTCAACGCCCCCACGGAGTCGAGCAGTTGGACCCCTTCCAGGGCCGCATCCTCGTCCTCGCGCTCCCTCGCGAAGCCCACCAGGGTCCGGCCGAGGGCGGTGGTGACCTGGGGGTGGGCGGGATGGTCGGCCGGGGTGGTGGCCAGGGCCGTCCGCAGCCGTCGTACGGCGCAGGCGATACGGCCCGCGTCGTGCTCGGCGATGCCCGCCTCGGCGATGGCCGCGCCGATGTGCAGATCGCGTTCGCCGGGCCAGTTGACCGGCTTGCCGTCCAGCAGGCGCAGGAAGTGCAGTCCCTGTTCCGTCTCCGGGGTGAGCGCGCCGGCCGGTGCGGTGGCGACGAGCCGTTCGACGAGGGCGAGCGGAGGCGTGTCGAGCAGCCGGGCGGAGTCCACCACCGTGCGCAGACAGGCCGCGGCGGCCATGCGCGTGCTCTCGGGGTCGAACAGGCCCGGCCCGGCGGCGAGCCGGGTGCACACCGCGCGTCCGTAGCGGGCCGCGGCGGCCAGCCCGTCGGGGTCCGCCGCGGACTGGAATCGGGCCAGCTGGAGGTCGTGGGCATGGACGGCCAGCTCCACGAATCCCGCGTCGTCCTCGGGCCGTACGTACTCGAAGGCCGTGTCCGCCCAGGCGAGCGCCGGGTCGAGAGCGCCGGCCTCCACGCACGCCTGGCTGACCAGAAGGGCGAACCGCGCGTCGTGCGAGGGGTCGGCGGGGTCGAAGCCCTCCGTGAGCGCGTCGGGCAGCCCGGCGCCCTCCGGCGCGCGCGGGTACAGGAAGCCGAACGTGCCGAAGACGACCGTGAGGTTCCGCGCCGCGTCGGGGTCCTCGGCGCCCTGGTGCCGGAACCAGAAGGTCCAGAAGACGGCGGCGACCGAGTCGAGGTCGATCGAGTCGTCGGGCGACGGCGCGGCCTCGCACAACAGGGCCAGCGCGTCGTCCACCGCGTCCTGTGCGCGCAGGGGCGCGGGATCGCGGGCTTGTTGGGCCTCTACGAGGCGTGCGACCACTCGTTCCCGAAGCTCGGACATCGTTCTTTACATTAGTCTGACCATCTGTCAGGGGGCAGTGGTTCTCGGGACTTTCAGGGAGGCCGCCGTGGGGGACGGGGCAAAGGCGCGCAGGGTGTACGAGGACGCGGTGGAATACCTGTGCCGCAACGTCGAGGAGCTGCGCCCGCTGATCGCCGCCGCCGTCTGGGAGGCGTCCTTCCCGGTCGTACGGGACGCGGATCCGGCCGCCGCCGAGTGGCGGGACGCCGTACGCGCGCTGCACGACGCGGTCGAGGCGGCCGGGGTCCCGAACGGGCTCGGGCTGCCCGCCACCATGGGCGTGGGCGACTGGCCCGGCGCTCCCACCCCGCGGTCGGTCGGCTGGGTCTGCCCCACCAACCGCTGCGCCCGGGTCGAACTGCGCGCCGGAGCCTCGGCCGCGACCCCGGACTGCGCCCTCGGCGGCGGGCCGATGCGCCTGGTGGACGGCTGACGGCGGTGGGGCTGCTCATCGAGCTCCAGAAGCGCATACCCGACGGCTGGTTCCTGCGGCGGCTGCTGCCCGCCGCGCTGTTCGTCGTGGTCGCCGTCGTCGGCGGCGGGGAGCTGGGCCACGCCCACTGGAACGACGTCGCCCTCGCCCGCGAGCGGATCGCCGACGCGCTGCGGATGGGCGGCGGCCTGTCCGCCGACGCCGTCGCCTCGCTCGTACTGATCGGGGTGCCCGTCGTGGCGGCCGCGTTCGCGGTGCCCTACGCGGCGGCCGCGGCCGGGGCGCTGGCGTCCGGGGCCTGGCCGTGGTGGCTGATGCCGGTGGGCCGCCGGGTGACCGCGTGGCGGGTACGGCGCTGGGTACCGCCGGACATGCTGGCCCGGCAGTCCGTACGGGCCCGCGCCGACGGCCACGCCCTGCGCGCCGACCGGCTCGACGCACGGGCGGCCCGCGCCCGGGCTTCCGGCCGGCCCGACTCGCCGACCTGGTCCGGCGACCGGTTCCGGCTCACCGAGGCGAACGTCGCACGGCAGACCGGCAGCGACGTCGTGACCGGCTGGACCGCCCTCCTGCTCGGCGCCGAGGACCCGCCCCGGGCCGCCCTGGCCGAGGCCCGCGACGCCTACGACGCGGCCTGCGAGTCCCTCGTCTGGAGCGCGGCGTTCACCGTCCTCGGCGCATGGTGGTGGCCCGCGGCCCTCGCCGGCCTCCTGCTGGGCCTCGCCTCCTGGCGCTCCCTGCGCCACGCGGTGCACGCGCTGTGCCGGACGACGGAGGCGGCGTTCACCCTGCGGGACACGAACCCCCCTCAGTCCTGACCGTTCACAGGGGCCCGAGCATCCAGCTCCCCGACGAACGCGGGTCCTCACTGAAGTAGAACTCGCGGATCGCCTCCAGCAGATCGTCCCGCCCGATCAGCCCGTCCGCGTCCTTGTCCAGCCGCCCGAACACCTCACGTGCGTCCGCCTCCGGCAGGTTCATCAACGCCCCCGACCAGCGCACCTGCTCGTCCCGGGTGAGACGGCCGTCCCCGTCGGCGTCGGCGATGTCCATCAGCGCCCGCAGGAAGGGCACATACCCGGCGTCGAACGACTCGGGCGTCTCCAGCAGCCCCGCGTTGAAGGCCGCCTTGTACTCCTCCTCGCTGATCCTGCCGTCCTTGTCGGCATCGGCGACCTGCGCCAGGTGCTCCCACAGCCCGAGCGTCAGCTCCCGCAGCCGCTCCAGCCGCGGCTCCCCCGCCGCCAACGAGAACGCCTCCCCCAGCCGCCCCACCGCCAGATCGAAGTCGGCCCGCTCGACAAACCCGTCACGGTCGGTGTCATACGTCGCGAAGCGCCGCGCGAGCTTACGGTCCAGGAACTCCGAGACCATCTCAACTCCCCCTGTTTTCAGGCAGATTGACGGAACCAACGGTCAACGTACCCATGCGCCTGCCGCCCCGACACCCTGCCCCTGAGCATTGGCCGGTTGCCGATCGCTCATGTGGGTGACCGGCTCACACCCCGGTAGGCCCCGCCTGCACCAGTCCCGTCTGATAGGCGATCACGACCAGTTGGGCCCGGTCTCGGGCGTGCAGCTTGGTCATGGCGCGGTGGATGTGGGTGCGTACGGTCAGTGGGCTGAGGGTGAGGATGTCGGCGATCTCGGTGTTGGAGTTGCCCTCGGCGGCCAGGGCCATCACCTCGCGTTCGCGGACGGTGAGTTCGGCGAGGGCGTCCGGGGGTGCGAGGTGGGTGCCGGGGGCGGGGGCGGTGAGGAAGCGGGTGATGAGGGAGCGGGTCGCGTTGGGGGAGAGGAGGGCGTCGCCGGAGGCCACCGTGCGGATGCCGGCGAGCAGGGTGTCGGCGGTGACGTCCTTGCCGAGGAAGCCGCTGGCGCCGGCCCGCAGTGCCTGGGCGACGTAGTCCTCGGTCTCGAAGGTGGTGAGGATCAGCACCCGGGTCGCGGCCAGCTCCGGGTCGGCGCAGATCGCGGAGGTGCCGGCCAGGCCGTCCGTGCCCGGCATGCGGATGTCCATGAGGACGACGTCCGGGTGGTGGGCGCGGGACAGTTCCAGCGCCTCCCGCCCGTCGGAGGCCTCGGCGACGACCTCCATGTCCTCGCAGGAGTCGATCAGGATCCGGAACGTGGCCCTCAGCAGGGCCTGGTCGTCGGCGAGCAGCACCCGTACGGTCACGACGTCTCTCTTTCTGCGGCTGCGGCTGCGGCGGCCGGCTGGAGCGGCAGCGCGGTGGTGACCTCGAAGCCGCCCTCGGGGCGGGGTCCCGCGCACAGCTCGCCGCCGACGGAGTGGGCGCGTTCACGCATGCCCATCAGCCCGAAGCCGCCGGTCTGGGCGCTTTCGGGGGCGGCGACCGGGCCCTCGTTGCTGACCGTGATCTCCAGCCGGGAGTCGGCGTAGGTGAACCGGACGTGGGCGGTGCGGGCGGTGGCGTGCTTGGAGACGTTGGTGAGCGCCTCCTGCACGATCCGGAACGCGGTCAGGTCCACGCCCGGCGACAGCGGGCGGGGCACGCCCTGGGTGGTGACGGCGACGTCGAGGCCCGCCGACGCGCACACCGAGATCAGTTCGGGGAGGCGGGCGAGGCCGGGGGCGGGCTCCAGCCGCTCGCTGTCCGGGACGTCGTCCTGCCGCAGCAGCCCCAGGGTCGCCTTCAGCTCGCGCAGCGCGGAGGACGTGGTGCCGGTGAGATCGTCGAGGATCTTCTGGGTCTGCTCGGGGTTGCTGCGCGCGAGGTGGGCGGCCGTACCGGCCTGGGCGTTGGCGAGGGCCAGGTGGTGGGCGACGACGTCATGCAGTTCGCGGGCGATCCGCATGCGCTCCTCGGTGACGCGCAGCCGGGCCTCCTCCTCGCGGGTGCGCTCGGCGTGCTCGGCGCGGGCCTGGACTGCCTCCAGGTAGGCGCGCCGGAACCGGGCCATGCTTCCGGCGGCGAGCGGCAGGGCCAGCCAGAAGACGGGGCCGATCAACCGGAGCACCAGGGAGAGGCTGTCCATGGAGTCGACGACCACGTTCGCGGTCAGCATCACCACGATGATGGTGACGCCGTAGATCCGGGTGGTCTTGCGGTCGCAGTAGACGGCCATCCAGTACATCGCCGCGAGCAGCGGGGCCAGCAGCAGCGGGGTGAGCAGGTGCCCGCGCGCGACGGCGGTCACCGCGACCAGCGCGGTGACCACGACGACGGTGCGCGGCCAGGTGCGGTACTTGAGCAGCACCAGGCAGGTCAGCCCCAGCATGACCTCGGCGAACTTCCCCGGGTCCGGCGGCTCGGCCCCGGGCATGCTCAGCTGCGTACCGAGGACCGCGCAGCCGATCAGGGACAGCACCATCACGACATCGATGGCACGCGGGTAGCGCTCCGCGTACTCCTCGAAGCGATCGGTGTATCGCTCCAGGCTTCTGCTCATGGTGCTCTCTCAGGTCAGGTGCTGATGTCCATGGTGGACGACGGACGGGCCGCCCGGCATGGGCGGCCCGTCGGCCCGGTCAGGCGCGGGCGACTTCCTTCTCGGCCTGCGCCTCCTGCACCGGCGCCGGGCGGCTGAGCCCCTCGCCCTCCACGTCCACCCGCGGCAGGATCCGGTCCAGCCACTTCGGCAGCCACCAGGCCTTGTCGCCGAGCAGGGCGAGTACGGCGGGCACGATCGCCATCCGTACGACGAAGGCGTCGAAGAGCACCGCGGTGGCCAGCCCGAACCCGATCATCTTGATCATGGAGTCGCTCTCGCCGATGAATCCGGCGAACACCGCGATCATGATCAGCGCCGCGGCGACCACGACCCGGGCGCTGTGCCGGAAGCCGGACGTCACCGCCTGGGCGGGGCTCTCGCCGTGGACGTACGCCTCCCGCATCCGGGAGACGAGGAAGACCTCGTAGTCCATGGCGAGGCCGAAGACGATGCCCACCAGGAAGATCGGCATCAGGCTCATGATCGGGCCGGTCTGCTCGACGCCGAAGAGCTCCGCGCCGTGGCCCTGCTGGAAGACCACGACGACCGCGCCGAGGGCCGCCAGGACGGAGAGCAGGAAGCCGAGGGCCGCCTTCAGCGGGACGAGGACGGACCGGAAGACCACCAGCAGCAGGATGACGGCGAGGCCGACCACGACGACCAGATACGGCACGAGCGCGGACTGCACCTTCTCGGAGATGTCGATGTTCAGCGCGGTGGTGCCGGTGACCTCGAAGGACGCCCCGGTCTCGGCCTCGACGCCGGGCCGCTCGCCGCGGATCGTCGACACCAGGTCCTTGGTCTGCTCGTCGGTCGGCGCGGTGGTCGGTACGACGGAGAAGACGGCGGTGTCACCGGCCTCGTTGAAACGGGCGGGCGAGACGGAGACGACCCCGTCCGTGGCGCCGATCTCCTTGGAGATGGTGGCCGCGGCGGCCTCCGGGTCCTCGGCCCCCTTCGCGTCGACGACGACGGTCAGCGGCCCGTTGAACCCGGGTCCGAAGCCCTCGGCGAGCGCGTCGTAGGCCCGCCGCTCGGTCGTGGACGTGGCCTTGGCCTCGTCGCCGGGCATGCCCAGCTGGAGGTCCGTCATCGGCACGGCGAGCGCCCCGAGCCCGACCACGCCGAGCAGCAGCACGGGGACGGGACGGCGCAGCACGAACCGGGCCCAGCGGGTGCCGCCGTTGTCCTTGCCGGTCTCCTCGATACGGCCGCGGCGGCGGGACTTGCGCGAGAGCACGGCGTTCGGCCAGAAGCCGAGGAGGGCCGGGACGAGCGTCAGCGCGATCAGTACGGCGACGACGACCGCGCCCGCGGCGGCGAGCCCCATCTTGGTGAGCATCGGGATGCCGACCACCGAAAGACCGGCGAGCGCGATGACGACGGTGAGTCCGGCGAAGACGACCGCGGACCCGGCCGTACCGGCGGCGAGCGAGGCGGCCTCCTGCGGTGCCACCCCCTTGGCCCGCTCCTCCCGGTACCGCGAGACGACGAACAGGGCGTAGTCGATGCCGACCGCCAGGCCCAGCATCATGGCCAGCGTGCCGGTGGTCGTGGACAGTCCGAGGGCGCTGGCCAGTGCCGTGATCGTGGCCATGCTCACGGCCACGCCGATGATCGCGGTCAGCAGCGGCAGCCCGGCGGCGGCCAGCGAGCCGAAGGTCACCAGCAGCACGACGGCGGCTATGGCGACACCGATGATTTCGGCGGCGCCGCCCGGCCCGCCCTCCTCGCTCACGGCGTCCCCGCCGGCCTCGACGGTCAGCCCCGAGTCCTCGGCCCCGTGGAGGGCGTCCTCCAGGTGCGTCCTGCTCGCGTCGGTGAGGTCGGCCGGGACGACCTTGTAGGTGACGGTCGCGTACGCCGTGGAGCCGTCCTCGCTGACGGCACCCGTCTTGAAGGGATCGGCGGCGCTCGCGACCTGCGACCCGTCGCCGAGCTCGGCCACCGCCGCCTCGATGGCCTCCTTGTTCTCGGTGGCGGTGACCTTCTCACCGCCGGGAGCGACGAACACGACGCGGGCGGTGGCACCGTCGGCGGTGGTCCCGGGGAACCGCTCCTCCAGCAGGTCGAACGCCTTCTGCGACTCGATGCCCGGCATCGAGAACTCCTCGTCGGCGGCGCCCGGCGCCTTGGCGGCCCCCAGTCCCACGGCGGCCAGGACGGCCGCCCAGACCAGGGCGACGTACCAGCGTCGCCGGAAGGCCAGACGGCCCAGTCGGTAAAGGAAAGTAGCCACGGCAGGAGGTCTCCACGTGTGGGTCGGCCGGATGCCGAACGTCCCCTCCAGGCTGTCCGGGACCCCCCTGCCCTGTCGTCGTCCGGCTGCCGACACTCTCCGGTACTGAGAACGCAGTACGACGCGTCCGACGAGTCCCCCTCCGGTACTACGGAACGGGCACTCCCGTCACCCTCCCCGAGGAGAACGTTTCTTCGCTCCCCGAAAGAGTGATCCCATCCCATAGGCCGGAGACCTGGCTCGTGGTGGCTCTACGTTCCCCGCATGGTCACATCACCACATGAGGCCTCGCACCGGATCTTCCAGGACCGGCCCGAGCTCCTCACCCCCGTCTTCAAGGTGCTGGACATCCCGCTTCCCGAGAAGGGCACCTTGGACGTCATCACGTTCCCCGCCGACGCGACGGAACACCGGCCGCTCGTACGCCATGTGGACAGCGTGCTGCGGGTGGGCCCGTCCGACGGGGAGCCGTTCCTGGTCGCCGTCGAGACGCAGTTACGACGAGAGTCGGGGAAGGAGTCGAGCTGGCCGTACTACGTGGCGTATCTGCGCGCGAGATACAAGCTGCCGGTGCTGCTGCTCGTCGTGTGCCACGACCGTGCCACGGCGAAGTGGGCAAGCGGGCCGCACGCACTGGGAGCCCGCGGCTGGGTCGCCCAGCGGACGTACCCCCTCGTCGTCGGACCGGACAACCTGCCGGTCGTCACCGACGAAAGGACGGTCGAGGAGAACGTCGCCATGGCCGCCTTCTCCGCCATGGCACATAGCAGAAGCCCTCAAGGGCTGGCCATACTGGAGCCGTTGGCCCGCGTGCTGGCGGGGATGGACAACAAGAAGGCCGCCAACTACTTCTACGACATCCTGGACCAAGGCCTGGGGAAAACCCGCGCCGGGGCCAAGTGGAGGGAAATCATGAGCTTCGTCAGCTACTTCCCCGGGCGGGGCACTGTGCGCGAGACGGCGTACCTCGAAGGCAAGACCGAGGGCGAGGCGAAGGGAGAGGCGAAGGGAGAGGCGAGGGGCGAGGCGAGGGGCGAGGCAAAGTCCGTCCTGCGGAATCTCACCAACCGCGGCATCCCTGTCTCCGAAGACGTCCGCGCACGCATCTCCTCCTGCACCGACCTCGACCTCCTGGACACCTGGCTGGACCGGTCGGTCACGGTGACACGGGCGGAAGAGCTCTTCGCCGACGACTCGGAGAGCGACGGCACCGCATAAATCAGAGGCGGAGAGGTCGGTTCAGGCAAAAGCACGGAGGCAAACCATGGGTTTCGTCAGCTACTTCCCCGGGCGGGGGACCCTACGCGAAACGGCGTACCTCGAAGGCAAGGCCGAAGGCAAGGCGAGGGGTATGGCGAAGTCCATCCTGCGGGTTCTCACCGCACGCGGCATCCCCGTCCCCGACGACACCCGCGACCGCGTCACCACCTGCACCGACCTCGACCTCCTCGGCACCTGGCTGGACCGGTCGATCACCGTGGCACAGGCCGAAGACCTCTTCGCCGACGGGCAGCCCTGACCCCTCCTCACTTGTCCGGCGGGCCGGGAGGCTCCGTGCTCTCAAGTCGGCCGAGTCGGCGGCTTGTTCGTGCCAGGTCGATCAGCATGGACGTGAGGCTCGACCTGGCCTCGGGCACCAGCCGCATGTACTCGACCGCCTGCTGGTAGGCGGTGTGCGCGTCGTACAGATTCTCCCGGGCCTTGTGCATGTCGCCGATCTTGGACAGCACGGTGGCGTACGCGCCGGCGTCGGCCTTGGCGTCGAGTCGGGACAGCGAGGCGTTGAAGGCTTCCATCGCCGCGTCGTAGGCGCTTTGGTCGCCGGCCTTGCCGAGCCTCTCGTAGGCCAGGCCCACGTTGTGGAACTGCGTGGCGGCCTGCTCGCCCGCCGCCGCCCCGGCGAGTACCTGCATGCTCTCCTCCAGTTGGGCGCGTGCCTCGGGCGCCCGGCCGCAATCGAGGAAGCAGTGCGCGAGGTCGACCATGGTGATGACCAGGTTGACGGGGTTGTTCTCGTTCCTCTCGTACGGGATCACCTGCTGGTAGTAGTCGATCGCCTTCACCGGGTCGTTCGCGGCCCGGTACGTTTCGGCGAGGTCGTACAGAATGAAGCTGTACGACTTCGGCGACTTCTCGGGATCCGTGAGGTCCCGCGCCTCCTTGAAGAGGTCGATGGCCTCTGCGAACCATCGGTGTGGGCTGGTGCTGTTGTCGTCCGGCATGGCGGAAACCCCCTTGATGAGCTTTCGGGCGCGGTCCTGCAACTCGTAGGCGAGGTTGTCGCGGGTCACCAGGGTGTCGCTGTGGTCGGGGCCGAGCACTCGCTCGAAGTCCGACAGCAGTTGGCGGTACGCCTCGATGGCACGTGCCTTGTCCCCGGCCTCCGACCACCAGTACGCCAGGCGGTGCCGGGTCCTCAACGTGTCGTGATGGTCGAGGCCCAGTACGCGCTCCCGGATCACCAGCATCTGTTCGAGGTCGGTGAGGACACCCCGCACGTCCTGCGAGGCCGCCCGGGCATCCACGAGCGACTCCCTGATGAAGAGCATGTCGATGCTGTCGGCCCCGAGCACCCGCTCCGCCTCCGGGAGCATCCGCTCGAACTCCGCTACCGCACCGGACAGGTCCCCGGTCTCTCCCCGGTACCGAGCGAGATTGCGCCGCGTGGTGAACACATCGGGATGCTCCTGGCCCAGAACCCGGATGCGGTCCGGGAGCAGCTGTTCCAGGGCCAGCACGGCACCTTGCGGATCGCCTGCGGCGGCCCACCACACGGCGAGGCCCCCGCGGGCGTCCAGGGTCTTGCGGTGCTCCGGTCCCAGTACTCGTTCGTTCACGACCAGCAGCTGCTCGAACCCCGTGAGCGCCCCGAGCAGGTCACCCGCCAGAGCCCGTACATAGGCGAGTTCCTCCCTGACGGCCAGGGTGTCGGTGTGCTCCGGCCCGAGCACGCGTTCCGACTCCGCCAGCAGGTCTTCGAGGCCGGTGATCACCTCGGCCGGATCGCCGGACTGTGCGCGCAGATCTGCCCACCGCCTGCGGGCGATGAGCGTGTCGGGGTGGCAGCGTCCGAGCCGGAAGTGGGCCAGGTCCCGCAGTTCCGCAAAGTAGTCGGTGCCGGCCGAGAGTTGGCCCCAGTTCTCCAGGCTGTCGCCCGCGCGGAACAGCACCGGATGGACGCCGGACGCCCAGAGTGCGTCGCCCGAAACCGAGCGCAGCGTCGCGGTGTTGGAACGCAGGGACTGCCCGAGGTCGACGTCCCGTTCGGCCTCGGGCCACGCCGCCGCCAGCGCGTCCGCCGCCGTCCGGACGGTGCGACGCCGTTCGTCCTCCGGCTTGGACTCGTGGACAGCCCGCTGGACGAGCTGATGCGCCCGGACGGCTCGATGTGCGGTAGTGGGTGAGTAGTTGATCAGACTCAGGTCGTGCAGGGTGCGCAGGACGGCGATCGCCTGTGTCTCGGACACGGGCGAGCGGTTCCGGCCGAGGTGAGCGAGGGCGGGCCCGCCGGTCAATACGGACTGCGGTATGCCGCCCGGATCCAGCACCGAGATGATCTCGAACATGGTGCGTGCGAGACCGGTCGGAGGGGTGTTGTCGGCACAGTCGAACGACAGCGACCAGGCTGTTGCCACGGTGGCGCGCTGATGGTCGGGCAGCCAGCCGTGCCGGCCGAACAGCGCCGCGAACTCGCCCGCCACATGGTCGGCCAGCTGCCGCCGGTACCCCACGCAGCTGACTCCACCGCCGCCCAGCATGTAGGCGCCCGCCTGGGACAGGGCCAGCGGCAGGTACCCGAGGTCCCGGGCGACACCGGCGATCTCGTCGTCGGTGTCGCCGCGCCCGGCCAGGATCTTCTTCAAGTAGGCGACGGACTCTTCCTCGGTGAACGTCCCGACCTCGATACTGTGGCGCCCGAAAACCGGGCTGGTCAGGACGGGGTTGCGGCTACGCGTCGTCACCAGAGTCCGGCCGACGGGGCTGGCCGGAGGCCACAGGCCGTCCATGTCGACGGGCCTCCCCTGGTCGTCCAGCTCGTTCAGGTCGTCCAGCACGATCAACCACCTTGTGGGTACGTCCCCTTCGCCCGCCGGTGACGGCCGCTGCGGCGACGAACGCAGCCAGGAAAGGAAGTCGGCCGCGGCCGATTCGGCGTCCCCGGTCACGGTTCCGTAGATGGTGGCCGCGGCCTGGGCGTAGAGCGCGACGATCGCGGGGCGGCTGGTTGCGGTGATCCACACCAGGAGATCGAGTTCGCCGCTGTTCCACAGCGCGGTGGCGTAGTGCGTGGCGATCTGGGTCTTCCCGACGCCACCCATGCCCGTCACGACCTGCGTGAGTACGGCCGTACCGCCTTGAGCCATGGCCA
This sequence comes from Streptomyces sp. NPDC079141, assembly GCF_040686775.1. Classification (NCBI taxonomy): domain Bacteria; kingdom Bacillati; phylum Actinomycetota; class Actinomycetes; order Kitasatosporales; family Streptomycetaceae; genus Streptomyces; species Streptomyces sp. NPDC079141. Next base: position 63,515 of record NZ_JBFBLP010000004.1, read on the forward strand.
CCGCCAGCCGTCGGCTCTCCTCGCGCTCCATGAACGTATGGGACACCGGTGGCAGCGTGCCGACCGGACTCGACCACCCGAGCGGGCTCAGATGCGCCGGACCAGTCAGCCCTGGTTCTGGTCCGGCGGCCGAGGGACCGGGTGGTTGTGGATGGTCACGGGCCCGTTGACCGTCCCCATGGGCGAACTCTGGGGCCCCGAACTCCAGGCGGCCGACCATCCGGCCCTGCCCCGGCCCCACTCGGCGTCGAGCCGGCGCAACCTGTCCACCGCCGCGCGGCGCTCCTCGACGCCGAGCGACTCCAGCCAGCGCACGAAGAGAGTTGTCAGGGCCTGCGTCTGAGCGGCCCGGATCCGCTCGGCCTCCGCGAAGTCGCCGAACCTCAGCGCGCTTCTGGCCTGGTCCAGCTGCACGAGCTCCGTAAGCTGATCACCCCCGCGCCCGAACCAGCCCGCCACCCGTTCCCGTACGGCAGTCCATCCGTCCGTGGCCGCTGCCCCGACCACCGCCGCCCCGCCCGCCGCGGCAAGTTGCATCAAGACCTGGTCGAGCATCCCCCGTCCCCCCCCTTCGCGCGAAGGTTCCGTGCCACGAAGGTAGCGCTTCGCCCCCGGGCCTGAACACGGCTCGGTCGCAAGGCAGTTGGACGTATCGATTCACCGCAAAAATAGGGGGTGGAGACAGCGGTCCGGACGGAAGAATGATCCAGTGCAGAACTGGCTCGAACACACACTGACCTGGGACCAGGTCGACCCGGCCCGGCATCCGTTCCCCTGGGACGCGGACGAGGAACGGCAAGTCCTCCTGCTGGCCGGGGAAGTTCTGCCGGTTCAGTACCCGGGCCAGGAGCCGCGTGAGGTGCAGTACCGCAGTGCGGATGTGCTGAACGCCCTCTTCGTCGGGCGGTACGGGCTGTGGGCGCGGCACTGGAGCTGGGGTGTGGGTGAGGGTGGCGGCGGTGGGGTGGTCGGGAGTTGGTGCTGTCCGCCGCATTCCGTGACCACGCCGGAGGAGACCGCCCGGCGGGCCGTGGCCGCGCTGGTGGAGTGGCGGGAGTGGGTGGAGGAACTCGCCGGGAGGTTCGAGGAGTTGGCGCCGCCGCCGGGGGCGGATGCCGAGGCGCGCAGTTGGCATATCGAGCGGGCCGCGGTGCGGCTGGTGACGCGGGTGGTGGACCGTACGGGCGCGCAGTGCGGGTGGTACGGGATCTGCCGGGTGACGTTGGCCTGGTTTCTCATGTCGACCGGCATGAGCACCGTCGCGGCCTGGGCGGCGGTCGAGGAGGCCGTCGGCGGGAGGTTCGCGAGCTGGACCACGCCCGCGAACACGCTCGTCGACTCCGTCGGTGAGCGGCTGGCCGTCGGGCTGACCGGGGAGCTGCCGTACCGCGACCACCGGGAGCACAGCGACCTGGAGGAGTTGCATGACCGTGGTTGAGACCGGCGATTCGCTGGCCGTCTGGCGCGAGGTCAGGGAACAGGTCGGGTGGGCGGGCATCGGCGGCGGGGAGACGGGGGCGGTCGTCCCGGCCGTTGACGGGTTCGTCGCCTGGTGCGAAGGGCCGGTGCGGCGGCGGGATCCCGCGCGGGCCGGGCGGCTGCGGGACGCGTACGCCCTCGTACGCGCCGATGCCGCCGCGCGCAGGCCGCTCACGTTCACCATGCTGGCCCGCTGGCAGGGCATGGTCCTCGGGACGGGAGTGGTGCCGTTCCGGACGGGTGACGCGTACGCGAAGGGCGGGCGGGAGCGGTACGGGCTGACGCCGCACACGGCCTCGGACTTCGGCCGCTGTCTGGAGGGCAGTGCCGAGCCCGGCACACCGCTCGCGGCGCGGGCCGCGCGGACCTATCTGGACGTGGCCTTCTTCCACCCCTTCGCCGACGGCAACGCCCGTTCCGCGCTGCTCGCGCTCACCTTCGTGCTGGCCCGGGAGGGTGTGGTGCTCGGTGAAGTGGGCCCGCTCCAGACGACGCGGTACGCGGACGACCCGCTGGGCGCCGCCGATCTCGCGGAGCTGGTCGGCGTACTGATCAGAGCTTCCGCATGCGCGGTGCGTGACCGCGCGGAGCGCTGTCATTAGACACTGAGTCAAATTACCGAACCGTAACCTACCAGCCAGTACCCGAGGTAACTCCCCAGTAGGTACGGTCCTCGCGAGCCAACTTGGGGCACGGGCGCCCTCTCGGGACGACCGGGCGTGCTGTGCCGCCGTACCTCAGCACCTTCCTGCCCGCCGCTCCACAGGAGGTTCGCCATGCCCGCACGCAGACGGTTCGTGGCAGCAGCGGTCGCCGCTGCCGCCTGCCTCGGCACCCAGGCCCTGTCCGGCACCGCCACGGCGGCCGACGAGGTCGTGTCCCGGGGCGTCACCATCCCGGCCTTCTACAACCCGCCGGCCACCCTGCCCGCCGCCGACGGCACACTCGTCCGCACCGAACCGCTCCCGCTCGCCCTGCACCTGCCCAGCCTCGACGGGCCGCTCCCGGGCAGGGCGACGCGGCTGATGTACAAGTCCACCGATTCCAACGGGCAGCCCGTCGCCGTCACCGGCGCGTACATCGAGCCGACCGCCGACTGGGACGGCGAGGGACCGCGGCCCCTGGTCGCCCTCGCGCCCGGCACCATGGGGCAGGGCGACCAGTGCTCCGCGTCCATGGGCCTGGAGCACCCGTTGCAGCTCAACGGCGAGACGGTGTCCGTCGGTTACGAGGACCTCGCCGTCTACCGGCTCCTCGCCAAAGGCGCCGCGGTCGTCGTCACCGACTACGCCGGCCTCGGCACGACCGACCGGCTGCACACCTACGTCAACCGCGTCGACGAGGCACACGCCCTGCTCGACGCCGCCCGCGCCGCCCGCTCGGTCGACGGAGCCTCCGTCACCGCCGCCTCCCGCGTCGGCCTGTTCGGCTACAGCCAGGGCGGCGGAGCCAGCGCCGCAGCCGCCGAACTCCAGCCCTCCTACGCCCCCGACGTCAACCTCGCCGGAACCTACGCCGGAGCACCGCCCGCCGACCTGACCGAGGTCACCCGGGCGATCGACGGCAGCGAACTGGCCGGCGCCCTGGGCTGGTCGCTCAACGGCTTCCTCCAGTCCGACCCGTCCCTGCGGCCCATCGCCGACGCCCACCTCAACTCCACCGGCCAGGCCGCGCTCACCGACCTGTCGACCATGTGCATCGGCGACGCGATCTTCCGCTACGGATACGCCAAGAGCACCAAGTGGACCACCGACGGACGGACCGTCAGCGAGATCATCGCCGCCACACCCGAGCTCCGGGACTTCCTGGACACCCAGCGCATCGGCAGGCTGAAGCCGGCCGGTCCGGTCCGGGTGGCGACCGGCATCAGCGACAACCTCGTCCCGCACGCCCAGGCCCGCCGCCTCGCCACCGACTGGTGCGACAAGGGTGCGAACGTCAGCTACGAGGCCGTACTCCTGCCGCCCGTGGGCAGCGCCCTGCTCAACCACGCGGCCCCGCTCCTGACCGACCAGGGCGCGGCCGTCTCCTGGCTGACGGACCGCCTGAAGGGCAAGCAGGCCCGCTCCAACTGCTGGAGCATGCCGCTACAGCCCTGACGTACTGCGTCCCCGGGCCCGGTGCCGCTTGGCGTACGACCAGGTCACCGCCGCCATCAGGCCCGGGATGGCGAACAGCGGGGCGAAGGTGACGGCCCAGACGGTCTGGGCCGTCCCGCTCGTCATGTACGTCTGGCTCTCGACGGTGAAGGCGACCACGAGTTGCCACAGCGCCACCAGGACGAGGACACCCGAGACGGTCCAGGCCAGTGCGGCGAGGGCCCGTGGGCGCAGCGGCCGCCACCGGTCGCTGACGAGCAGCAGCGGGAACAGGGCGGCCAGTTCGGCGAGAACGGAGAGGCCGACGACGTAGGCGATGCCCCAGCCCGGGATGTCGAAGACGTCGCGCAGCACCCGGTCGCTGTATCCCACGTAGACACCCGAGGCCATGGCGATGCGCCACAGGCCGGAGGGGAGTGCGCACAGAGGGATCGCGTGGGCGGCGCGGCGCGCCCACACGGGTGCCGTCGCGTCGAGCGGAGCGGTCGCTGTCGTCATGGCCCCCATCCTGGCCAGGGCCGCGGCGGCCGCGCTTCCTCCCCTGCGGCCGACCCTCTCCGCCCCGCGGAGGAGGGCGCCCGCACCGAGGGAGGAGCCGGCTCGGTCAGTCTTCCTGGGGCTGCGTCCGCCGCGCATAGGCGCGGGCCGCCCGCGCCCGGTCCCCGCAGCGTGTGGAGCACCAGTGGCGGCGGCCGTGGCGGAGCAGGTAGCGGTTGCAGGGCGGGGACCCGCAGGCCGTGAGGCGCTCGGCGTCGGGGCCGGTGAGGAGGTCGGCGGCGTCGGCCGCGAGGACGGCCAGGGCGTGTTCGAGGATCTGGTCGACCGGGTGCGCGGCGGACCGGTACAGGCCGCGGGTGATGTCCCAGTGCAGCAGGGAGGCGGCCGGCGCCCGGGTGAGCGCTTCGTTGACCGCGGCCAGCGCGTCCGCGGGCGCGGGGACCCCGGCCAGCCGGGAGGCGAGCAGCGCCCGGATCTGCTCGCGCAGTGATCGCAGGCGGGCCGCGCACATCTCCTGGATGCCGGACTCGGCCGGACCCAGACCGTGTTCCCGCAGCCACAGGTTGGCGGTCGCGGGCGTGCCCAGGAGGTCGATGAACTGCCCGCCCGGCAGCGCGACGGCGCTGTTGGCGAAGTCCAGGGCCGGGTACTGCTCCGCGCCCGGGGCGGGCGGCAGCGCACCCGTGTCGGCGGTCTCCCTCATGAATCTCATGGTACGCCTTGCGCCCATCCGTGAGAAAGGGCTACGGTCTCTCACGGATAGACAAACTTCATCCGTGAGGAGCAGGCCCATGTCCACCACTCCCTTCCCCGTCCACGTTCTCGGCGGCCCCACCGCCTTCTTCGAGTACGGCGGCCTGCACTTCCTGACCGACCCGACCTTCGACGACGCCGGCGGCGAGTACGGCCGCCCCGGCCGCCCGACCCTGACCAAGACGGCCGCCACCCCGGTCGCCCCCGCCGAGCTCGGCCGGATCGACGTCGTACTGCTCTCCCACGACGAGCACGCCGACAACCTCGACCACTCCGGCCGCACCCTGCTCGCCGACGTTCCGCTCACCCTCACCACCCCCGGCGGCGGGACCCGGCTCGGCGGCACCGCCAGGGGACTGGCGGACTGGGAGACGGTGGAGCTGGACCGCCCCGGCGGCGGCACCGTGACCGTGACGGCCGTACCGGCGATCCACGGCCCCGGCCCGCGCGAGCAGGTCGAGCCGGTCACCGGCCAGGTCGTCGGCTTCGTCCTGACCGGCGAGGGCCTGCCCACGGTCTACGTCAGCGGCGACAACGCCTCCCTGGACGCCGTCAAGGAGATCGCGAACCGCTTCGGCCCGGTCGACACCGCGATCCTCTTCGCGGGCGCCCCCCGCTTCCCCGTCGTCTTCGACGGCGCCCCCCTCGTCCTCGACAGCGCCCAGGCCGCCGAGGCCGCCCGGATACTCGACGCCCGCCGCGTGGTGCCCGTGCACTACGACAGCTGGGCCCACTTCACCGAGGGCCAGGACGTACTGGTGGAGGCGTTCGCCGCCGCGGGGCTGACCGGGCTGCTGGATCTGGGACAGCGCTGAGGTTCGTGCGGGCGGGCGAGGCTTCCTGACGCCCGCCTCAGTACCGCACCGCCCGCTCCACCTCCGCCTTCACCTCGCCGCTCAGCTCGCGGTGGCTGCGGGCCGTGCCCTTCTTCGACTCCCCCGCCGGGACGTCGGAGACGGTGACGACGACCGCGTCGAGGAGGTTGCCGTCCTCGTCGGTGAAGTCGACCCGTACGGCGAAGGACTTGGCCGAGTCGGCGGTGTTCTCGGCGGTGACCTCGACGGTGGTGCGGCCGTCGGAGGCGGCCGGAGTGCCCAGCGACACGGCGTCCTTGGCGTCGACGCCGTTCTTGATGTCGTCGAGCTCGTCGCCGGCCTCGGACGCGAGGGACTCCGCCGCCGACGCGGCCTTGCTGACGACGCTCGACGGGGTGTCGTCCTCGGAACAGCCGGTCAGCAGGGCCGATCCGGCCAGTACGGCGGCGGCCGCCACGGCCAGACAGCGGATCCGACAGCCGGGCATGGCGCCTCCAGGGGTGTGCGTACGGCACGGGTTCCTCCATTGAAGATCCGCACACGTCGGCCCGCATGCCGGCCCGTCACCCGATCGGCCCACCCCCGTGGTGAGGGCACCCGTCCGCGCGGATGGTGGTCGCAACGACGGACAACAGGAAGCGGGGTACGCCCATGACCCAGCAGCCGCACGCGACACAGCCGCCGACCGGCGGAGAGCAGTCCTCCCAGGTGTGGGGGGAGTCCCACCGCGCGGCCGGACCCGCACCCGACACCGGCGGCTACGGCGGACCTCCCGGGGCCGGCTCCGGCTGGCGGACCGGCGGCATGGTCTTCGCCGGCGTTCTGATGCTCGTCAACGGCTGCCTGGCGATCCTCCAGGGGATCTCCGCGATCGCCGAGGACGACGTCTACGACCGCATCGGGGACTACGTCTACAAGATCAGCCTCACCGGCTGGGGCGTCATCCTGCTCTGCCTGGGCGCCGTGGCCGCGGTGGTCGGCTGGGGCATCCTCCAGGGCGCCTGGTGGGCGAGGATGACCGGTATCTTCCTGGCCTCTCTGAGCATGGTGTTCCACTTCCTCTTCCTGCCCTACCAGCCCGTCTGGTCGGTCCTCATGGTCGCGATCGACTTCTTCGTGATCTGGGCCCTGGCCACGGCTCCCGAACGCCCTGACGCCTCATCGCGCGGTACCGCTTCACCGGCGAAGTGATCCGCTCCGGGGCCCGGCCGCCGTTCTGAGTAGCGGAGCGGGGCCCGGCGTACGTCGCCCGGATTTCCGCTTGCCGTTCACGCAGGGCAGTCGGATGACTACCCTTTGTCGGGTGGCGGACGTCCACGGGACGGCGACGGGGGCGGCATGGGATTCGGCTTCGGGCAGCGGCGCGGCGGGCAACTCCCCGTGGAGCTCACCAGTTTCGTCGGCCGGGCCGACGAACTCGACCTGATCCAGGGGTCCTTGGGACGGTCGAGGCTGGTCACCCTGGTCGGCCCGGGCGGCGTCGGCAAGAGCCGTACGGCGCTGCGGGCCGCCGGTCTTGCCGCCGAGCGGTTCGCCGACGGGGTACGGCTCGTGGAGCTGTCCGCCCTGCACGACCCGGAGTTGATCCCGGCGACGCTGGCCGGGGTGCTGGAGCTGCCCGAGCAGTCCGGGATGAGCACGCTGGACGCGGTCGTGGAACATCTGCGCCGGCGCCGGCTGCTGGTCGTCCTCGACACCTGCGAGCATCTCGTCGACGCGTGCGCCATGCTCTGCGACATCCTGCTGCGCGAGGCGGCCGGGCTGAGCGTCCTCGCCACCAGCCGGCAGCCGCTGGACGTGCCCGGCGAGCACTGCGTGCCCATCCCCCCGCTGCCCGCCGAGGACGCCGTCGACCTGTTCGTGCAGCGGGCCGCCGCGGTGACCGGCGGCGGCCCCCTCACCCCGGCCGACCGCGAGCGCACGCTGGCCCTGGCCGACCGGCTCGACGGCATCCCGCTCGCCCTGGAACTGGCCGCCGTACGGCTGCGTGCCGTGCCGCTCGCGGAGCTGGTCGCCAGGCTCGACCGCCGCTTCGAGGTGCTCACCGGCGGCCGCCGCACCGCCCTCAGCCGCCACCAGACCCTGCGCACGGCGATCGGCTGGTCGCACGAACTGTGCACGCCCCAGGAGCGGTTGCTGTGGGCGCGGCTGTCGGTGTTCGCCGGTTCCTTCGAGCTGTCCACCGCCGAACGGGTCTGCTCGGACGCCGAGTTGCCCCCCGAGCAGGTCGTCGAGGCGCTGATCGGGCTCGTCGACAAGTCCGTCGTGCAGCGCATCGGCGAGGACGGCGGCCGCTACCGGCTGCTGGACACCATCCGCGAGTACGGCGCCGACATGCTCACGCACACCGGCGGCGCCGACGCCGTACGCCGGCGCCACTTCGCCTACTACGAGGAGCTGGCCGGACGCTTCTGGGACGAGTTCGTCAGTCCTGCCCAGGTCCGGCTGTTCCGCGCGTTCCGCGACAACGTCGCCGACGTCCGGGCCGCCCTGGAGTACGGTCTGGCCACCGAGGACCTGGTGGCGGACGCCCTGTGGCTGGCCTCGCGGCTCATGCCGTACTGGCGGGCGGCGGGCACCCTGTCCGAGGGCCGGTACTGGATCGACAAGGGCCTCGACCGCACTCCGCAGGACTGCCCCGAGCGGGCCTGGGGGCTGTTCATGACCGGCGAGAGCGGGGTGTGGACGGGCGACCTGGAGATCGCGCTGGAGCGCTTCCCGCAGGCGCTGGAGGTGGCCCGGCGGGCCGGTGAGGTCCGGGTGGAGCTGTTCGCCGAGGCCTACATCGGCGCGCTGTCGGCGCTCGGCGGGGACGTGGAGGCGGGGCTGGCCGCGTTCGAGGAGTGCCGCGCGAGGATCCTCGCCACGGGCGATGTGCTGGGCATCGGCGTCGTGCACTACGAGGGCGCCCTGCTGCGGGCCGTGCTCGGCGACACCGACGGCGCGATCGAACTGTGCCGTACCGGACTGGAACACCTGGAGGGCACCGGCGACCGCCAGCTGTACGGCTCCACGCTCGCCGCGCAGGGCGTGGTGCTGGCGCTCACGGGGCACTACGAGGAGTCAGCGGGGCTGCTGCGCCGCGGCCTTGAGGCCGCGAGCGAGATCGGCGAAGTACTGGTGGCCGCCCTCGCCTGTCTGGGCCTGGCCTGGCACGCGGCACGGCAGGACCGGCCGGTGCGGGCCTGCTGGCTGCTGGGGTACGCCGAGCACGCGCGGCGGCTGAGCGGCGACCCGGTGACCCTGCTGCCGCGGCTGCTGGAGGAGCAGGAGACGGTGCGCAAGGAGGTGCGGGCGACGCTGGGCGCCGAGGAGTTCGAGCGGTGGCGGGAGACGGGCGCCCGGATGTCGGGGCGGCAGGTCCTGGACGCCGTACGCGCCGACGCGGACGAACCGCCGGGGTCGGGGGAGACCGGGGAGCCACAGGTCCGGCCGGCCGTCCCGGGGCGGCCGCTCGCCGATGTCCTGACCCGGCGCGAGCGCGAGGTCGCGGCGCTGGTGGCGCGGGGGCTGTCCAACCGGGAGATCGCCGAGCGCCTGGTCATCTCCAAGCGCACGGTGGACGCGCACGTCGAGCACATCCTCGCCAAGCTCGGCATCACCTCGCGCACGGAGATCCCCGCGGTGAGTACCTAGGTATCCGGGGCCCGGCGTTTAGGTGTACGGATCTTCGCCGGAACGTGCCGGACCACTCCCCCGGGCACGCCAAGCTTGAACTGCCGCCGGGGACCGGACGTGCGGGTCGCCGGCAGTGCTGGTCAACCCCACGGCTGTCATGGCAAGGGCGCCCGGCACGGACCTCCCCGGCGGCGACACCCCCCGAGTGGGGCTGCCCCTGGTCGGCGGGGCAGCCCCCAAGGGGCAGGACCTATACGTGACCGAGGCCGCCGCTGCCGAAGGATCCGCTGGATCCGGGCAGCCAGCGCTTGCGGTGCTGGTCCTTTCCCGTCCTGCTTCCGGAGTGATGGAGCTGGTACGGCATGAGCCGCTCGCGGCCCTCGGCGTGCGGGACCTCGTCGGGCTCGCGCATCTCCCTGATCTCGTGCACCGCACCGCCTTCGGGCAGCTTCGGCTGCTCCTCCGGGCTGGGGTGCGGCAGCTCCCGGTCCATGACCCTCATGCCGAACTGCACGGCCCACACCAGTGCACCGGCGATGAACAGGCCACCTGCGAAGGCGGCGATCACGTTGAGTACTTCACTCGACGTGGCCGCTTGAGCCGCTGCTACAAACGTCGTCGTACTCATGCCCCAATTATCACCCGATCGGCCGAATAGGCTCCTCGGCGGCGCAGGACAATGGGACAGGCCCCGACTACTGCGCGTTCACCCCGTCCCGCCCCGGCAGCACGCCCCCCGCGCTGTCCGAGAGCGTGGACGGCGTCCCCTCCACGGTGACCGCGATCTGCTCGCTCATCGCGCTGACGCCGTTCAGCGTCGCCGTCGCCTGGAGCAGGCCCGGGCCGGGGGCGAGCGGCTGGGCGGGGACGCAGGACCAGGTGCCGTCGGTGGCGGCGGTCGTGGCGCACACCTCGTTCTCGGCCGCGTCCCGGACGGTGACCTGGGCGCCGGGATAGGCGGTCCCGGCCGCCTCGGGCCGCGCGCCCAGCGGTACGCCCGACGCGGGGCGCAGCAGCGTCGGCGCGGGCAGGCCGACGGTCACGGCGCAGCTGCCGCGGTCCTTCTGGGCGCCGTGCGCGTCGGTCAGCACCATGGCGCAGCCGGTCAGCCGGGTGCCGGGCACCGCGTCCGCTGCCACGGCCAGCACGAACGGGAAGGTACGGTCCCGCCACGGCTCCCCCGCCGAGGAGCCGGTGAAGGTGTACGTGCCGCTGCGCCCGCCGGAGGCGACGGCCCCCCGGTAGCCGCGGGCGTCGAGCGGGGTGCCGGTGACCTCGGCCCGTGCGGGTGCCGTGAGCGTCAGCACGGAGCCGGAGCCGAGCCGGTCCCCGCTGTATCCGGCGACCTCGACCACACCCTGCCGGCCGGGCACGACGGTGACGGCGCCCCACAGGTCACGGCCGCCGTGCGCCGAGGCCGGGCCGCCCGGTGTCACCGCCAGGGCGATGAGCAGCACACAGGCGACGGCAAGCCCGTTGCGGGCGGTGGACTTCCTCGACCTGCTCATCGTCGGCAGAGCTCCTCGCACACATCGGCGGCACGACATCACTGCGTTCGATTCTTGCGGCCCGTTACCCCTGGTGACGCGCCCGGCTCGGCCGTACGGACGAGCACCACCCGTCCGGCGGCGGGCCCACCCCCGCCCCCGGGTGATTCCGGCCCGCACTCGCGCAGACCCACCGCTCGCCCAGTCAAAGATCAACAGCGGAATCGTCCGATGATCAGCCAGGAAGGCGCATACATGACCCGTCACAGACCGGCACCGCCCCGCGCCCGTGCCGTCCGCTGGGCCGGCGGTGTGGCCCTGGGCGCGCTCGTGCTCGCCGCCGCGCCGCCGCCGGCGTCGGCCCAGCAAGCCCCCGCCCCCGCCGCGCTCGGCACGTCCGTGATCACGCCGCCGCAGTGGCCGTATCCCGGCGAGACCGCCGACTCCGGCGAGGAGCACGGCCAGGAGGCGGTGCGGCTGCGGGAGGCGGTGGTGCGCGAAGGCGCGCTCGCCCCGATCTGCGGGCCCTCGGAAGCGGGCCGCGAGGCACGGTTCCCGCTGTTCGACGACACCGTGGTCGAGGTGGCCGAGAAGTACCGGGAGACCATCGACGGGAATCTCGTCTGGCACGGCGAGGTCGAGGGCACCGGCGACCAGACGGTGATCGTCACCCTGTCCGGCGGCTGCGACGACGAACAGGGCAACGAGTACCTCAGCGCCCACTTCATGCTGGGCGGCTCCGTCTACGACATCTCCCCCGACGGCCCGGGCCGGGTCACCGTCAGCGAGGTCACGCCCGTCACGGACGAGGACGACCACGACCCCGTACCGCCGATGTCGCGCCCGGCGGCGCCACCGGCCCCGGACAAGTCCCGTGCGCCCAGGGCCAAGTGCAAGGGCAGCGCGAAGATCGCCGTCATCGACACGCTCGTCGCGTACTCGCCCAAGGCCCGCACCGAGGCGGGCGGCGACAGCCAGATGAAGACGCTGATCGCCAAGGCCGTCTCCCTCGCCAACGACGCCTTCGCCACCAGCGACATCGATGTGCGCGTCCGGCTGGTCGGCACCTCCTACGTCTCCGTCCCGGCCGCCTACGACACGCAGTCCGGCGCCTCCCTCCTCGCCTTCGCCTCCGGGGACGACGGGGTCGTCGACACCCTGCCCACCCTGCGCGACAAGTACGGCGCCGACCAGGTCAGCGTCATCACCGGCGGCAGCGCGATGGGCGGCATCGGCTACACCCCGGAGCAGCCCGGCCCGAGCTGGGCGGACTGGGCGTACACCGTGGTCGCCCGCAACGCGATCACGCACTACTCCTTCGCCCACGAGATCGGCCACAACCTCGGCGCCAACCACGACTGGACGACCGAGCCGAGCCAGCCGAACAACGGCGCCGCCGGCTACTTCCCCAAGAAGGGCGACTGGTCGACGGTGATGGCGTACGAGTCGAGCTGCCGCACCTCCACCAAGGGCAGTTGCGGCCGCATCAACCGTTTCTCCAACGGCACCCAGAAGTACCGGGGCGAGAAGCTCGGCACGTCACTGACCGCCACGCACGCCGCCGACTCCTCCCAGTTCTTCGAGACCTCCGGCAAGGCCGTCGCCGCCTACCGCACCGCGAAGACCGACGACTCCCTGTGCGCCGTGACCACGTCGGTCAGCCCGAAGGGCAAGGGCAGCGTCACCCCGGAGACGAAGGGCCCGTACGCGCAGAACGCCAAGGTCTACTTCACCGCGAAGGCCGCGAAGGGCTACGTCTTCAACTACTGGACCCTCGACGGCAAGAAGCAGTCGTCGAAGAGCACCAAGTTCCAGGTGTCGATCGCGTCGAAGGACCACACCCTGAAGGCCACCTTCAAGAAGGGGACGACGGCCAAGTCCTCAGTCTCGACGAAGACTTCGGGCAGCGGCACGGTGAAGTCCACGAAGTCCGCCAAGCGGGCCCCCGTCGCCGAGGGCACCACACTGCTGTACGAGGCCGTCCCGGCGGCGGGCTGGAGCTTCGCGGGCTGGCGGCTCGACGGCTCCTACGCCGGTGACGACGACGACATCCATCTGGAGGTCGGCGAGGACGACTCCGAACTCACGGCCGTCTTCGAACCGCACGAGCACGGGCTGGATGTGCGCGTGGAGGGCGGCGAGGGCACGATCGCCCTCTCCCAGCCCGGCCCGTACGCCGAGGGCGACACCGTGCACGCCACGGCCGACCCGGCCGACGGCTTCGTCTTCGTCGACTGGCTGCTCGACGGCGAGCCCTACGGCGGCGACGAGAGCCGTGAGCTGGGCGAGACGGCGGTGTCCTTCGCGGACGACCGCGGCCACACTCTGACGGCGCTGCTCCAGCCGGAGTGACCGACCCCGGCCCTCGCCTGGCGCCCCTACCGGCCCGAGGCGTACGCGACGAAGTCCGCCCAGGCCGTGGGCGGGAACGTCAGGCGGGGGCCGGTGGTGTTCTTGGAGTCACGGATGTGGATGGTGGTGGGGGTGGGGGCGATCTCGATGCAGTCGCCGGGTGCGCTGCTGTCGCTGTAGCTGCTCTTGAACCAGTGGAGTTCCGTGGCACTCATAGTCTCTCCAGCACTTGCTCGATGAAGGCCAGCGACTCCCCGGGGGTGAGAGCCTGCGCCCGGATCATTCCATACCTCAATTCAAGGATACGAAGATCCCTGAGGCTGGAGACCGGACGACCGTTGAACGCACCGTCGGAACGCCCAACCCCCGTGCCATCAGCGAACTTCAGCACCTGGACCAGACCGTCCATCCCGGCATGGCCTTCTCTGTCGGTCGGCATGACCTGAAGCGTGACGTTCCACAACTGCCCTAGCTCAAGCAGGTGTTCGAGCTGCTGGCGTAGCACCACCTTCCCACCGATGGGGCGTTCCAGCGTCACTTGTTCCTGGACAAAGCTGAGCGTCGGAGCGGGATCCCGCTCGAAGATCGACTTCCGAGCCATACGCGCGACCGTCTGCCGCTCCACCTCGCCGGGCGAATACGGGGGCTGCCGCGTCCCATACAGCGCCCGCGCATACTCCGAGGTCTGCAACAACCCCTGGATGTTGTGGTTGCTGTACTGCATCAGGTCGACCGCCCGGTCCTCCAGCGCTTTCAGCTCCCGCACCTTCATGGGATACCGGGCCTTCTTCATATCGTCCATGAACCACCGGAGACGCCCCCCGGCGCTCAACTGATCGTCCGCCTGGTCCAGAAACTCCGGCCGAGGAATCCGCGCCCCCCGCTCGATCTTGCGGATCATGTCCTCGCCGTACCCCATGGCACCGGCGAAGTCGGCCACCCGCATGCCACGGGTCTCCCGGCAGGACCTCACCAGCCGCCCCACCGCCTCCACCAACGGCGCGACCTCGTCTCCCGGTTCGAGGTCCCAACCCGCCTCGTCCACGCCCTCGTTCATCGCCACCCACCTCCAACGCGCACCCGTACCCGCACAACACGCAAGACAGCCGAGACAACGCGAGACAACGACAGGACAGTCCGAGCACGCACCGGCGTCATCGCAGCTCAAGGCAAGCACGGTCCGCCACGCTGAGTGACATGGACCAGGAGACCGTTGCCCCTGAAAATCAACTCACCCACCACATCCGCAACTTCAGCATCCCCCTGTCCCCCACACCCCGAGGCGCCCGCCTCGCGCGCCTGCTCGCCGTAGAGCAACTGCGGGCATGGGAGCTGCCGTCGGACCCAGCGGAGCGAATCGTCGCCGAGCTCGCCGCCAACGCGGCCACGCACGGACGCGTGCCGGGACGCGACTTCCGGCTCACGCTCTACGTCGTCGGCGGCGTCCTCCGTATCGAGGTGACGGACACGCGTGGGGACCGGCTGCCGTATGCCGGAGACGTGAACCCCACCGCCGAGTCGGGCCGTGGGCTGATCGTCGTGGATGCCCTGGCGGACCGGTGGGGCGTGGCCGTGGGGCCGCCGCCCCGTAAGACGGTCTGGGCCGAGGTGGGCGTCGCGGTCGCGACGGCCTACTAGACGCCTTCCACCGCCGACAGCCACAGCTTCACGTACCGCTGCACGTCCACGTCCAACGCCACGTCCACCAGGGTCTGTTCGCGTTCACCCTCGTGGATCTCGGACTCGCCGGGGCGGGGGCGGCGGTCGACGACGGTCTGGCCGCGGGTGGGGCCGGGGGCCAGCGAGACCTCGACCGGGAGGAGTTCGGTGGTCAGGCCGCCCGGGTCGACGACCGCGCAGACCGCGCCCGCGTCGCCGATGCCGCCGCCGGGGTCGTCGCCGTCGGCGTCCGGAGTGGCGGGGCGGTGGGAGAGGAGGTCGCCGGCCAGCCGGAGGGCCGGGTCGGAGCTTGCGCGCAGGCGTCGTACGTCCGCGCCCGGGACGACGACCTGCGTGAAGACGTCCAGGCCGTACATCGTGATCGGCACCCCGGCGGTGAGGAGGATCGCGGTCGCCTCCGGGTCGTGCCAGACGTTGAACTCGGCGACGGCGGTGGCGTTTCCGGTGGCGACGGCGCCGCCCATGAACACAATCCGCTCGATGTTGCGGACGACCTCCGGGTGCGTACGCAGCAGGAGCGCGATGTTGGTGGCGGGGGCGGTCGGGATGAGCGTGACCGGGCGGGGCGAGGCGAGGATCTCCTGGCGCAGCAGGCTCACCGCGTCCATGTCGACGGGGCGGCGGGTCGGCGCGGCCAGCCCCAGGTCGCCCATGCCGTCCTCGCCGTGCACATGCCGGGCCACGCGCACGGGCTCGATCAGCGGGCGCTGGGCACCCCGGGCGACGGGGATGTCACCGGCCCCGGCGCACTCCAGCACGGTCAGGGTGTTGCGGACGACGCCGTCGACGTCGGTGTTCCCCGCCACGCAGGTCACCGCGCGCACGTCGAGAGCCGGGTGCCGTACGGCGAACAGCAGGGCCAGGGCGTCGTCGACACCGGTGTCGCAGTCGATGATCACCGGGATGGGCTGACCGGTCACGGCGGGCTCCCTCTTCGACGGGCATCTGTACGGCTTCGACATTACGCACCCTGCCCCCACCCGGCCCTGCCCCGCTCACCCGGACGGACCGGCGCACTGGTGGACACCTCCGCTCGATGGTGCCTTGAAAGCACGCACTTCGATCTTGGCAGCCCCAGGAGGCCCACCCATGCCCCGACCCCCGGTCCGCGTCCTCACCGCCTCGGCCCTCGCCCTGGGCGCACTGCTGACCGCGACCGCCTGTTCCGCGGGCGGGACGGAGGCCGGGACGGCGGCCAAGTCCCCCGCGGCCTCGCGCACTCCCTCCCCGAGCGCCGCGCCGCCGTCGCCGTCGGCCGCCACCACCCTCAGCGAGGCGCAGGCGCAGGCGGCGCTGATCACCGAGGCCGATCTGGGCGAGCCGTGGTCGGCCACGCAGGGGGCGGCCACCTGGCGGGACGGCATGCTCAAGGCGAGCACCGACAACGCGGACTGCCGGCGGCTGCTGGACGCCCTGTACGCCGAGAAGCTGTTCGGCGCGGACGCCCGTGCGAGCGCGGTGACCGGCCTCGACGACGACTGGGACGGGGCCCAGATGCGCTACCAGGTCGTCGCCCATCCGCCGGCGGAGGTGGACCGCACGCTGGCCTGGCTGAAGAAGCTGCCCAAGAAGTGCGGGGAGTTCACGGCGGTGACCGGCACCGGCGCCCTGGAGTGGGTCGAGGTCGCCGAGACGGAGCTCCCGGAGGTGGGCGACGCCCGCCAGGGCCTGCGCGTCACGGTGGCCGCCGCGACGGAGGACGGCGACGGGCCCGTGCTCACCCTGGACCTCGCCGCGGTCCGCGTGGGCGAGGACACGATCGTCCTCACCAACGGCGGCCTCGGCGAGGTCCCCTCCGACGCCACCTGGGCGGCCACGGAACTGGGCGCCGAGCGGCTGGCGGAGGTGCGCAAGCAGGGGCGGGCGCAGGTCTGACCGCGCCCGCCCGGGTGCTACGACCGCGAGGCCCGCCGGCGCCGCGTGGCCAGCACGATCGCCCCGCCGCCCGCGAGCAGGACCGCCGCGCCGATGGTGATCGGCAGGGTGCTGCTGTCGGCGCCCGTCTCCGCGAGGTCGCCACCGCCGCCGTCCGGGGTGGGAGCCGGGGCGGTGGTGGACTCCGAGGCGGACGGGGTCGGGGAGGGGCTGTCGGTCGACGAGCTCGGCTTCGGCTCCTCCGGGGTCTCCGACGGGGTGTCCGAGTCCGGGGTGGACTCGCTCGGCGTCGGCGTCGGGGTGGCCGGCGGCGTGGACTGCGTCGTCGTGCAGTCCTTCGTGCCGCCGTTCCAGGCCGCGATCAGCTTGTCCTTGATGACCGGGCGGTCCGGGCCCTTGGGCAGTTCGCCGTGCTCGAAGCCGTCGTTCGCGTCCAGGTTGCCGTCGAACTTCACCGCGCCCCGGTAGAGGTCGACCTGCGCGAAGCAGCCCGCGTCGGGCACGGCGATGTCGAGGGAGTCCGTCTGGCCGGGCTTGACCGTGACCGTGTCGAAGTCGACGAAGATCTGCTCGCCGGAGGTGGCGAAGGTGGCGCCGTGGGCGAGGTAGGAGGCGAGCGAGGCGGTGCAGGTCGTGGCGTCACCGGCGGCGCGGACCTGAATGTGCACCTTGCCGTCGTCGGTCGGCTTCAGGTTCTGGTCGTCGACCTTGACCGAGTCGAAGAAGTCGGTGCCGTTCAGCGAGAACTGGCAGCGGTCGTTGGCGGTCTCGGTGCCCGCGCCGGTCCCGGGCTGGTACTGGCCCCCCGACTTCCAGCCGTCGCCGCCCGGAGTGCCGGTGGCAAAGGCGCCGGAGGCTCCGGCGACACTGGCGGCGCACAGGGCGAGCGACACGGCGCCCGTCCCCAGCAGGCGTCGTGCGATGACACGTCTCGCTATCGACATGCGGTTCCCCATCTTGATACGAGCAGAGCCCGGGTGACGGCAGGCGGGCAGCGCGCCATGGCGGCGGGGCCGTGCCGTTCCGGGGGGTGGTCGAAAGAAACACTGGGCTCATTGGTCATATGCGCCACAGCGTGAGGCCCATGGTGGTCATGACCTGTTTCCCTGTCAACCAGCGGGAACAGCACGGAAGTTCGAGCACCCTCACCTTTTCGCCACAGAAGGAATCTTCCGCTCCGCACGGGGTCGGCGGTGAGCGGATCCGCCGGATTTCCCGACCACCCCGGGCACGACCACCACACCCGCCGTCTCGGCGACCGGCGACTTCGTCGACGTGCAGTAACGGCGTACGTTCACTCCCGTTCCAGCCGCACCCGGTGCCCGACCACCTCCCGGGCCACCTCCGTCGCCGTGCGGCCGTGGGAGTAGGCGTGGGCGCGCAGGCGGGCCAGGGCCTCGTCGGCGGCGACGCCGAGCTGGGCCATGAGCATGCCGATGGCCTGGTAGAGGCGGTCGTGCTCGGCAGCCAGGCCGTCCAGCCAGCCGTCCTCCGGGTCGGCGTCCGCCGCTTCGCGCGAGAGCGCCATCAGGGCCACCGTCATGGACGCGGCCAGGGCGCGCGCGGTGCGCAGCTGCTCGGCGGTGAGCCCGCCGGGGGTGTCGCGGTAGAGGTCGAGCGTGCCCACGCACACCGTCTCGTCGCCGAGCGGCAGCGAGTACGCGGCCTGCACCCCGGCCGCCGTCGCCAGTTCGGCGAAGAACGGCCAGCGGTCGACGTCCTGGCCGCCCGTCAGATCGCAGGCGAGCACGGGCGCCCTGCTGCGCACGGCGCTCTGCGCCGGCCCCTCGCCCAAGGTGGCCTGGATCTCCGTCACATACGCGGCCTGCGGGCTGCTCGCGCCCAGCTGCACCGGCAGGTCGTCGCTGTACAGCGAGACGCTGGCACCGGTGACCGGGAGCAGCTCGGCCGCGACGGCACACAGCCGGCGTGGCATCTCGCGGACCGCCGACCGGCCGGCGTGATCGGGATCGTGTCCTGCGCTCCTGGGAGGCACGGCAACCGCCTCCTCACACGCCTCCAGCGCGGTCTCCCTCGTCGACTCCGCCCGACTACCCGCAGCCCACCTGCCGAAACCCGGCGTACGCACCCCGTGCGCCGGGCGCGCCAAGCGCCCCTTGAGGGCGTTGCCGAACCGCAGTGGACTTCACCCGGCCTGCTCAGCGCTTCTCGTACGGGTTCGCCGGCTGATCGATCCGCCGGACGGAGGCCGCGTCGAGAACGGGCGGCCACGCGTCGTCGCTGCCCAGCTCGCCCTCGGGCCGCCAGGTGCCGGTGACGGTGATCCAGGTGTCGTCCGGCGGAGCGTCCGCCCCACGGATCTCGACCTTGCTCGTGGTCACGTCGGCGGCGCAGCAGGAGACCAGGAGCCGGGTGACGTACCAGGCGCCGTCGGCGTCGTGCGTGACGAACCCGGTCAGCCGGACCGTGCGCCCCTTCAGCGACCGTTCGCTGTCGTAGACCGCCCGGGAGGTGAACTCGCCGAGGGGCAGCTCGACCGGGTCCGCCGAGGGCAGCGCCGGGAAGGTGCCGATGCCCTGCGCCGCACGGTCGGCCGCCTCGCGTTCGGCGCTGTAGGAGCCGAGGGCGGGCGGCGGGAACAGCAGCAGGGCGAGGGCCGGGAGGGTGAGGAGCCAGGCGACACGGGGGCCGGCGGGGCCGTGGTGGTGGCCGTGGCCGTCGTCCTCGTACGCCCCCTGCCGTCGCGTCATCGCCGACACCGCGCCCAGCAGCACCAGGGCCACGCCGGACACGATCAGGTACGGACGCAGGCCGGGCTGCACGTATCGCAGGTACAGGTCGCTGAAGAGCGAGATCCGCAGGACAGCGCCGCCGGTGAGCAGCAGCAGCGCGGCCGGTCCGTAGCGCCTCACAGCAGCCACCACCCCACCAGCGCACTGCTCGCCACCGCGACCACCCAGGTCGCCGAGGCGAACCGGACGGCGAAGGCCCGTCCGAAGGTGCCGGTCTGCAACGCGATCAGTTTCAGGTCGACCATGGGGCCGACCACCATGAACGCCAGCCGTGCGGTCGGCGAGAAGCCGGACAGGGACGCGGCGACGAACGCGTCCGCCTCGCTGCACACGCACAGCACCACGGCGAGCAGCGCCAGCAGCAGGACGGACGCCCAGCCGGGAACGTCCAGCAGCGAGCTCGGTACGGCGATGTCGAAGGTGGCCGCCGCTGCCGCGCCCACCACGAGGAAGCCGCCCGCGTGCAGGAAGTCGTGCTGGAGTCCGGCGGTGAAGGCGCGCAGGCCTCCGCTGTGCGGGACGTGGCGGGGGCGCGGGCGCAGCCACTCGGCGCGGCCGAAGCGGGCCCACAGCCAGCCCATCACCACCGCCGCGGCCAGTGAGGCGAGAAGCCGGCCCAGCACCATCTCGGGCTGTCCGGGGAAGGCGACGGAGGTGGCGACGAGTACGACCGGGTTGATCGCGGGCGCCGAGAGGAGGAAGGCGAGGGCCGCCGCGGGGGCCACGCCGCGCCGCATCAGGCTGTCGGCGACCGGCACGGAGGCGCACTCGCAGCCCGGCAGGACGACCCCGGCCGCCCCGGCGACCGGGACGGCGAGGGCCTGGTTGCGCGGCAGCAGCTTGGTGAACACCCGCTCGGGCACGAACGCGCCGATCGCCGCCGACACCACCGTGCCGAGCAGCAGGAACGGCACGCCCTGGACGGCGATGGCGGTGAACACCGTCCACCAGGCGGCGACCGGCGGCGTGTACAGGTCGAGCGCGAGCATCGGCCCGAGCACGGAGAGGACCGTGGCGATGGCGAGCAGCGCGGTGCCGCCGACGACCGCGTAGACCAGCGCGCGCACGCCGAGGCGCAGGCCGTCGGCCACTGTCCGTTGGTTCTCCACGCGCCTGTCCCGCTCGTCCGGATGCTCCCGCGCAGGCTAACCGGTCCCGGCTGTGTCCCGGCCCGGGATCCTCACAGAGGAGGCTGTGCGGGCGCGGGCCCGAGGGTGGTCGTACCGGGCGCCGTACGGTGCCCGAGCCCCGTCCGGTACGCGTCCAGCGCCGCCTCCACCCGGCCGGTGCGGCGCAGCAGGTCGCCCAGCAGCCGGCACAGGTCGGCCAGGTCACCGGCCGCGCCCGCGCGCTCCAGCAGGCTCAGGGCGCGGACGTAGTGCTCCTCGGCGGCCTCGGTGTCGCGGGCGTCCTCGGCGATGATGCCGAGCAGGCGGTGGGCGGCGGCGGAGTGCAGGGCGCCCCGTTCGGGGCTGAGCTCGCTGAGCACCTCGTGCAGCAGGTCGGCGGCCTCCGCGGACCGGCCGCGGCGGTGCAGTACGTCGGCCAGCTCGACGGCGACCTGGCTGGTGTAGAGGGCGGCCCGCTTGGCGGAGAGCATCTCCCGGGCCTGGCGCAACTCGGCCTCGGCGCGCTCCAGTTCGCCGTTCTGGGCGCAGACGTAGCCGCGCATCCAGTGGCAGTTGGCGAGTTCGGTACGGATCTGGAGGCCGCGGTAGAGCTCGGCGGCCTTGGCCAGGGAGGCGTCGGCCTCGGCGATCCGGCCCTCGGCGAGCAGGGTGCGGGCGACCGAGCGGTGCATCCGGGCCACCAGGGCCGGGTCGCCGGCCTGGGGAGCGAGGGCGAGGGCGAGTTCGGCGGCCTGGGCGGCGCGGGCGTGGGCGCCCATGTCCATGTAGGGGCCGATGACGCTGGCGTAGAGCAGGAGCAGCGCGTCGGGGTCGTGCAGTCCGCCGCGGTTCAGCTCGTCGAGGGTGGACTCCAGCAGGTAGACGGCGTACCGGAGTTCACCGGCCAGGTAGTGGGTGACGGCGCGGCCGCGCAGGGCGGGGACGCGGGCCGTCAGGGGGGCGTCGGCGAGGGCCTCCTCCGCCTGTTCGAAGTGGCGGCGGGCGGTGTCCAGGTCGCCGGTGTCGATGCCGCACTCGCCGAGGCCGAGCAGGGCGGCGGCCCGCTCCTCGGCGAGCTGGTGGCCCTCGGCCTGGGTGAGCACCGCCGCGAACGCCTCGGTCGCCGCCTCGGTGGCGCCGGTGGCCAGGGTGCGCTGGGCGCCGGTCAGCTGCAGCCGCAGCTCGGTGGCGAGGCGGGCCGGGCGTCCGGTGGTCAGCTCGTCGTAGGCGATGCCGAGCCGCTGGGCGATGTGCCGGAGCGCCTCGTCGGAGGGGCGGACCCGGCCGGCCTCCAGGGTGGAGATGTACGCGGGCGTGTACGCCGGTTCCGCCAACTGCTTCTGGGTCAGCCCGCGTTCGGCCCGCAACTGCTGCACCCTGCGCCCGATGGTCAACGGGTCGTCGCGGTCCGACATCGCCCAACTCCCCTGGTGCCTCTTGCCGTTCGACTCCGACAGCCCCTAGGTTAAACCGCGGATTAAGTCTGATTACCAGGAACGCTTAATACATCACGTCAACACCGCTGCTGCGAGGTCGCCGTGCTCGAACGCACCAGCACCACCGAGCGTTACGCCCGAGGCATCGTCGCCGCCGTGGTGGCCGTCGCGACCCTGGTCCTGGCGGCCAACGCGGGCCCGGCCCGCGCGGCGGACCCGCGGCCGGCCACTCAGTCGTCGGTGTCGTCCGGGTCCGATTCGGGCCGCACTTCGGACTGAGCTCCGGGCTGAGCTTCTGGCTGTACGTACAGGATGTCGCGGGCCTGTTCCGCGGCCCGCATGATGCTCTCGCCGACGAAGTCCATGAAGCGGGCGATGTTCTCCAGACGGACGGCGGCCGGCGTGCCGGGGCCGAGGACGCCGACGCCCTGCCGTGCGGTCTCGGCGAGTTCGGCGTTGGACCGGGCGGCGGCGACCATCGAGTCGTACCAGACACCGGCGTTGATGAGGTAGCGCTCGCGGCGGCCCTCGCCGCGCTCCCGGGCGACGAGGCCCTGGCCCTCCAGGAACGTGATCGCCTTGGAGACGGACGCCGGGCTGACCTGGAGGCGCTCGACGAGTTCGGACGCGGTCAGACTGCCCGCGTCGGTGGTGAACAGGGCGGTCATCACCTTGGACATTATCTTCGGCACGCCCTGCTTCATGAGGAGCGTGGTGAACGCCTCCTCGTACTCGGCCACCGCCTCGGCGTCCCGCCCGTGGGCCAGTTCGGGCGCCTTCGCCACCCGGGGCGCGGTCTGCCTGCGCTGGTGGGCGCGGCGCTCGGTGGCGCGGTGGGCCAGGTCGGCGCGGTAGCCGCTGGGGCCGCCGTTGCGCATCACCTCACGCGTGACGGTCGAGGTGGGGCGCTCCAGACGTCTGGCGATCTCCGCGTAGGCGAGGCCGTCGGCCAGCCCCAGCGCGATCTGCTGGCGTTCCTGCTGGGTGAGTCTGCCTCCCGGCATCGCGGTCTCCTTCGTGGTTCTCGGGTGACGGCACCATAGCGTTCATTCCCACACCATTGCAACGCACCGGGCGCGTGTCGTTGCGTTGAATTCACATCCGTTGCAATGATTTCCGGGCTTCCACCTGCGGAGATACCCATTCCGCGCAACGACATGCTTGCCGCATCCGCGAACGCAACGTAGCTTTTCCATCGTCGGAAACAGCAGCGAGCACAGGAGAGAACAATGCAGAACTTCAACACCCCCGCCCCGATCTCCACCGTCCTCGACATCCCCGCCGGACGCATCCAGTTCATCGCCGCCGACCGCACCGACACCACCGTCGAGGTCCGGCCCGCCAACCCCACCAAGAGCCGCGACCTGAAGGCGGCGGAGAAGGTCGAGGTCGCCTACGCCGACGGCGTACTGCGGATCAAGGCCCCGGAAGCCAAGAACCAGTACTTCGGCCCCTCCGGCTCCGTCGAGGTCACCGTCCAGCTGCCGGCCGGCTCCCGCGTCGAGGCGAAGGCGGCCGCCGCCGAACTGCGCGGCGTCGGACGCCTCGGCGACATCGTCTTCGACGGCGCGGACGGCGCCGTCAAGATCGACGAGGCCGCGAGCCTGCACCTGACCGCCTACGGCGACGTCTCGGTCGGCCGCCTCAACGGCCCCGGCGAGATCAGCACCCAGAAGGGCGACATCCGCATCGGCGAGGCGGTACGCGGCACGGTCACCCTCACCACGCAGATGGGCGACGTCTCGGTCGGCGCCGCCCGCGGAGTCTCCGCCTCCCTGGACGCGGGCACCGGCTACGGCCGCATCAACAACGCGCTCAAGAACGCCGACGGCACCGCCGCCCTGACCATCACCGCGACCACCTCCCACGGCGACATCACCGCCCGCAGCCTCTGACTCTCCCGAAGGAGCCCCTCTCATGACCAACCTGGCCATCGCGGCACACGGGTTGCACAAGTCCTACGGCGACAAGGTCGTCCTCGACGGCATCGATATCACCGTCCCGGAAGGCACGGTCTTCTCCCTGCTCGGCCCCAACGGCGCCGGCAAGACCACCGCCGTCAAGATCCTCTCCACGCTCATCGGCGCCGACGCGGGCGACCTCCGCGTCGGCGGCCACGACCTCGCCACCGACCCGCAGGCGGTCCGCGCCTCGATCGGCGTCACCGGCCAGTTCTCCGCGGTCGACGGCCTGATCACCGGCGAGGAGAACATGCTCCTCATGGCGGACCTGCACCACCTGCCCAAGCAGGAGGGCCGCCGGGTCGCCGCCGAACTGCTGGAACGCTTCGACCTGCTGGACGCCGCGAACAAGCCCGCCTCCACCTATTCCGGCGGCATGAAGCGCCGCCTCGACATCGCCATGACCCTGGTCGGCAACCCCCGGATCATCTTCCTCGACGAGCCGACCACCGGCCTGGACCCGCGCTCCCGCCACAACATGTGGCAGATCATCCGCGAACTCGTCTCCGACGGCGTCACCGTCTTCCTCACCACCCAGTACCTGGAAGAGGCCGACGAACTCGCCGACCGCATCGCCGTCCTGAACGACGGAAAGATCGCCGCCGAAGGCACCGCGGAGGAGCTGAAGCGCCTCATCCCCGGCGGACACGTCCGCCTCCGCTTCACCGACCCCGACGCCTACCAGTCCGCCGCCACCGCCCTGCGCGAGACGACCCGCGACGACGAGTCGCTGTCGTTGCAGATCCCCTCCGGCGGCAGCCAGCGCGAGCTGCGCGCCATCCTCGACCGGCTGGATGCCTCCGGCATCGAGGCGGACGAACTGACCGTGCACACCCCCGACCTCGACGACGTCTTCTTCGCCCTCACCGCCGGCGCCGACGTCCCCCACCAGTCCAAGGAGACCGTCCGATGAGCACCTTCTCCCTCGCCGTCCGCGACTCCTCCACCATGCTGCGCCGCAACCTCCTGCACGCCCGGCGCTACCCGTCGCTCACCCTGAACCTGCTGCTCACGCCGATCATGCTGTTGCTGCTGTTCGTCTACATCTTCGGCGACACGATGAGCGCGGGGATCGGCGGCGGGGACCGCTCCGACTACATCGCCTACCTCGTCCCCGGCCTGCTGCTGATGACCATCGGCTCCACCACGATCGGAACGGCGGTCTCCGTCTCCAACGACATGACCGAGGGCATCATCGCCCGGTTCCGCACGATGGCGATCCACCGTCCGTCGGTCCTCGTCGGCCACGTCGTCGGCAGCGTGCTCCAGTCGATCGTCAGCGTGGTCCTGGTCGGAGCCGTCGGCGTGGCCATCGGCTTCCGCTCCACCGACGCCACGCTGCTGGAGTGGCTGGCGGCCTTCGGACTGCTGGCCCTGTTCGCCCTGGCGCTCACCTGGATCGCCGTAGGCATGGGCCTGATCAGCCCGAACGCCGAGGCCGCCAGCAACAACGCCCTGCCCCTGATCTTCCTGCCGCTCATCTCCAGCACCTTCGTGCCGGTCGACGCGATGCCGGGCTGGTTCCAGCCGATCGCCGAGTACCAGCCCTTCACCCCGGCCATCGAAACCCTGCGCGGCCTGCTCCTCGGCACCGAGATCGGCCACAACGGCTGGCTCGCCCTCGCCTGGTGCCTCGGCCTCGCCGTCCTCGGCTACTTCTGGTCGACCTCGAAGTTCAACAACGACCAGAAGTAACCGCCATGACAACGCGGGCCGCACCCGCACCCCGTCCCACCCCAGGGCGGCGTACACCGACACCACGTCGGAGTGCGCCGCCCCGTTCGTATGCGACCGAGTGGTGGCGCGGACGCACGGATGACACCCTGACCGCCATGACGTCTGCTGCCTCCCGCACCGCACTGGACCTCACCGCCGACCTCCCGCTGCCCGCGCTGGAGGACTTCTACCGGGATCTGCACCGGCACCCCGAACTGTCCTTCCAGGAGCACCGCACGGCGGGCCGGCTGGCCGGGCGGCTCAGGGGGGCCGGGTACGAGACGGCCGAGGGCATCGGCGGCACCGGAGTGGTCGGGCTGCTGCGCAACGGTGACGGGCCGACCGTGCTGCTGCGCGCCGACATGGACGCGCTGCCGGTCACCGAGCTGACCGGACTGCCGTACGCCTCGCGGACGGACGGCGTGATGCACGCCTGCGGGCACGATCTGCACGTCACCTGGCTGGTGGGCGCGGCCGAGGCGCTGGCCGCGGGGCGGGACGCCTGGGCCGGGACGCTGCTGGTGGTCGGGCAGCCCGCCGAGGAGTCCGGCGGCGGCGCCGCGGCGATGGTCGCGGACGGGCTCTACGACCGCTTTCCGCGCCCGGACGTCCTGCTCGGCCAGCATGCCGCGCCGGGACCGGTGGGCCGGATCGCGCACGTTCCGGGGCTGATTCTGTCGGCGACCACGGACGTCGAGATCGTGGTGCACGGGCGGGGCGGGCACGGGTCCAGGCCCGAGACGACCGTCGATCCGGTGGTGACAGCCGCCTTCCTGGTGACCCGGCTCCAGACCGTCGTCAGCCGGGAGCTGGCCGCACGGGAGCAGGCCGTGCTGACCGTCGGCCGGATCGAGGCGGGCACGGCCCCCAACATCATCCCCTCCACGGCACGTATCTCCCTCAACCTCCGTACGCACTCCGAGGAGGTCCGGGACCGGATGGTCGCCGCCATCCGCCGTATCGCCGAGGGCGAGTGCCTGGCCGCGGGCTGCCCGCGCGAGCCGGAGGTACGGATCGGCGGCGAGTTCCCGGTGACGGTGAACGACGCCGCCACCGACCGCCGGACCGCCGCCGTGCACCGGGAGGTCTTCGGCGCGGACGCCGTGTTCGACCCGGGCCCGGCGATGGGCAGCGAGGACTTCCCGCATCTCGCGGACGGCAAGGTCCCGTACTCCTACTGGTTCGTGACGAGCACTCCGGACGAGGTGTGGAACGCGGCGCCCGGCGAGGACGTACTGGCACGCTCCGAGTCCGTGCCCAGCAACCACAGCCCGAACTTCGCGCCGGACCTCGCCACCGTGACGCCGGGGGTGCGGGCGCTGGTGTCGGGAGCGCTGGCCGTGCTGTCGGGGGCGTGACCCGGCTCCCGGGCATGCCTCGACGTTCCCTTGCGATGAAGCGCGCTTCAAGTCATACGGTCGTCGTGTGGCGACCGACCGGATCGACGGGACTCTGAGCATCGGCGAGACGTCCGAGCTGACCGGACTCAGCCCTTCCACTCTCCGCTACTACGAGCGCATCGGGCTGATCGACGGGGTGAAGCGCGGGCCGGACGGACGGCGCCGTTATCAGGCGGCGGATCTGGCCTGGATGGCGTTTCTGCTGCGGCTGCGGACGACCGGGATGCCCATCCAGGGGATGTTGGCCTTCGCGGAGCTGCGCCGGGGCGGAGACGCCACCGCACGGGCGCGGCTGGAGCTGTTGCGGAGGCACCAGGCGCAGGTCAGGGAGGAGTACGAGGCCGTCATGCGCAGCCTCGACGCCATCGACGACAAGATCGCGCACTACGAACGGCTGGTGGAGGAGCGGGATGGGGACAGCGGACGAGAGGCGTGAGGTACGGCGGGGGGACGAGGCGGGCAGGGGCAGGCGGGCCTTCCTGCGGTACGGAGCTGTGGGAGGGGTCGGCGCGATGGCGGCCACCCTGACGCCGGGCGTGGCGGTTGCCGACAGCGCGAATGGCGGGCCGTCCGAGCGGTACGTGCGGGGCGCTGCCCGTATGAAGGAGATCGCCGGGGAGGACGCCCTCGCCACGGTGGAGGCGCTGGAGGACATCGCCCCGGACCTGGGGCGCTTCGTGGTCGAGTTCGCGTACGGCGATGTGCACGCACGGCCCGGACTCGACGTGGCGCAACGGCAGTTGGTGACCATCGGCGCACTGACCGCCGCCGGGGACACGGCCCCGCAGTTGCGGTTCCACATCGGCGCGGCGCTGCATGTCGGACTGGACGCGGCGCATGTGGTGGAGGCGCTGATCCAGCTGGTTCCCTTCTCGGGGTTCCCGCGGACGCTCAACGCGCTGGCCGCCGCGCGTACCGTGTTCGAGGAGCGAGGCGTACGCGTCGAGCCGATTGTGGTCGAGCCCGGCGGGGACCGTTACGCGCGGGGCGAGGACAAACTGCGGGAGGTCGACGGCGAGCACGGCGTCGAGGTGATCGAGTCCCTGAACGACGTGGCGCCGGATCTCGGCCGGTACATCGTCGAGTTCGTCTTCGGGGACGTCTACCCCCGGCCGGGGCTCGACCTGCGGCAACGGCAGCTTGTCACGCTGGGCGGACTGATCGCCTTCGGCGATACGGCACCCCAGCAGAAGGTGCACTTCAACGCCGCGCTCAGGGTGGGACTCACACCGCAGCAGGTGATCGAGACGGTCATCCAGGCCGTCCCGTACACGGGGTTCCCCCGCGCGCTCAATGCCGTCGGTGTCCTGCGCGAGGTCTTCGAGGAGCGCGGGATCCGCCCCGTCTGACCGGTACGAGCAGTCGGGCCGGCTTCACGTTCACGGACTGAGCGGGCGCAGCGAGCTCAGCCGGTGCAACTGCTGCTGGACGTGGTCCAGCGCGCCCTGCCGACGGCCCGGCACGCGGGCACGCAAGTCGGCCAGCGCGGACCCGAGTTCACGGGCCCGCGCCGGGTCCGTGATACACCCCCACTGGTGGTGGGCCCGGTCGACCGCGGACTCGACAGCGGGGTCCTCCGGCGACTGCCCGGCACTCAACCGGGCCCCGGCGACGGCCAGCCAGGTACGGCAGCTGCGGACCGCGTCGCCCGCGAACATCGCCAGATCCGCGCGGACTTCGGTCCAGTGCAGGGCCTCCGGGGAGCCCGGCCCGTGCGCCTGTACGGCGGCCTGCTCGTGCCGGGCGGCGAGGTCGTCGGCTTCGCTGTG
Source organism: Streptomyces sp. NPDC079141 (assembly GCF_040686775.1). Classification (NCBI taxonomy): domain Bacteria; kingdom Bacillati; phylum Actinomycetota; class Actinomycetes; order Kitasatosporales; family Streptomycetaceae; genus Streptomyces; species Streptomyces sp. NPDC079141. Next base: position 92,315 of record NZ_JBFBLP010000004.1, read on the forward strand.
GCGGCCGGACTGCACGGCAGCGGTGATGACCGTGTGCGGGTCGGCGACCGACCCGGGCACCCCCAGGACGAGGTCCCCCTGTCCCTCGCCGCCCAGCCGCGTGAGCGCCTGCTGGTGCAACTCCGCGAGCGCGGGACGCCGCCCGCTGCGCAGGATCGTCGCCACCGCCTTCATGTACGAGGGCACCGCGACCGTACGCCGGTTCGGCGGCGGTGCGATGCGTCCGTGAACGGCGACGTTGTTGCCCACCTCCAGCGGCCGGGTCCGCAGCTGCTCCCACGTCTCGGCGTCCGCGTGCAGGTCGACCACCAGCGCCGTCGTGCCCGGCGCCCGCAGCCGCAGCTCCTCGCGGAACCAGTGCCACGGGAACGCCGTGTAGCGGACCGTCGACGGCGTGGTCCGCGCCAGCGCCAGGTGCATCAGCCGCTGGCGGCGGTCGAGTTGGAGCTGGCCGGTGACGAACACGGTGAGCGGGCCGGGGGCCGCCGCGGCGGCGCGCAGCCGGGTCAGCACGGCCTGCGGTTCCAGCGGGTCGGCGAGTTCCACGACGTTCGCGGTGTCGGTACCGGCCAGCACCGCGGGCGGCACCGCCGCGAGGACGGGGAGCACGGACGCCGCGTCCACCAGACAGCCCTTGCCCGCCGGCGAGGCGGCGAGCAGCAGCACGGTTCCGGGCATCGGTCCCTCCCCATCCCCCGTCGATCACGTACGGATGCACGGTAACCGCTTTTGCAAACTACGGTGCGGCTGCGCCCCATAGGGGCGCGGGGCTGTATCGAAATGCGGCTCCGCCGCGCGGGCGCGACCAGCCACGACGGCGTCGCACCCGAGAGCGTTCAGTCCGGCCGCACCGCAAACACCGTCGTATCGTCGGCCAGTACACCGCCACAGTGCCGCAGGGTGCCGTCGCGGACCAGCGCGACCAGCAGACGGGGCTCGGCGAGACGAGGGTCGGCAGCAACGGCGCGGGCGACCTCGTCGGCCATCGGATAGAAGGCGCCGTCGGCATCCCTGGCCTCGGTCACGCCGTCCGTGGTCATCAGCACCGTCTCGCCGGGGGCGAGGCTGGAGCGGCGCACGGGCGGCGGGCCGGGGCTGCCGGCGAGTTCGGCGAGGCCGAGCGGGAGCCCGTCGCCCGGCGGCAGCGGCCGTACCCCCGCCGGGCCCACCACCAGTGGCGGTTCATGGCCGAAGACGACCGACTCGACCGTGCCCGGGGCGTGCGCGGGGAAGCCCAGCAGGACGGCGGTGGCGAAGCGGTCGCCGTCCGGCCGGCCCAGGGCCACGACATGGCCGGCGTGCCGGGTCATACGGATCTCCAGCCGGTCGGCGACGGTGGCCAGATCCGGCTCGTGGTACGCGGACTCGCGGAACGTGCCGAGCAGCGCGGCGGCCGTCTCGACCGCGCCGAGGCCCTTTCCCTGTACGTCGCCGACGAGGACGCGGGTGCCGTGCGGGCCGGGCTGGATGTCGTAGAAGTCGCCGCCGACGCGGGCCTCGACGTCGGCGGTGAGATAGACGGCGGCGTGGTCGAGGCCGCCCCAGCCCGGTGGCATCGGGCGCAGGACGGTGCGGCGGATGGTCTCGGCGACGTCGCGCATGTGCAGCATGCGGCGTTCACCGCGTACGCGTACGGCGCAGGCGAGCGTGGCCAGGATGCCGCCGACGGCGACGAGGATGAAGTCGGGCAGGCCGGTCTGGTACTGGTGCGGCCAGGCGCTGTCCACGCTGACGTACGTGATGAGCGCGAGCACCGCGTACAGGGCCGTGCCCCAGACGCCGCAGATCGCGGCGGCGATGCCGGGTACCAGGACGATCCAGGAGACGATCCGGAACTCGCCGGTGGTGTTGAAGTCGGCCACCGCGATCGCGACGAGCAGCACGAGCGGCGGCACCCAGGCGACGCTCCGGCCGTGCACCCGGAGCAGCTGGTGCCGGCGGGTGACGTCCTTCTGCCCGACGGCACGGGGGAGTGAGGCGAGCGGCCCATGCCGGGCGCTCCGCCCACTGACCGGCCGCAAGACCCGCCCCGGGGTGCCCCCGCCGTTCACGGCCCTCATGCGCTTCAGCGAAACATGGGGGGCGCGGCGCCGCACGTCGTCCAACGACGGTTCTCGCCCGGGTGGTGCGAAGCTGCGGGCGCGTGGGGGCTGATCGCGCAGTTCCCCGCGCCCCTAAAGGGGCGCTCAACCTGCGGGCAGCAGGCGGTGCCGATGCAGCCGCTGAGCCTGCGGGCATGCGGGCCGCCTGGGGCGGCACGGGTGGGCGCAGGCGGCACCCCGTTAGCGCCGGGCTGCGCGACCCACCCCCACGCCGGCCCCCACCCCCCGGACTTGCCAGCCGGCGGCTCCAGGTGTGCTCTGGAAGCCGGGGGGCGAGGAGAGAGGAGTGCTTCTCATGGCTCACGCGGCACCGGCACCCGGCACCCGACCCCGGGCACCACGCACACCCGACATCTTCAGCGCACGCACCCACCACGCCGTGGCAATGGCGACACCCGTCGTCCTGGGGCTCGTCTACGGCTACTGGGCGGCAGCCAACCGTCGCGACGGCGGCGAAATCACCGGCTGGAACATCCTGTTCGGCTTTGTCACGGCGCTCGCCTTCGCCGTCGCCTACATCGGCGTACGCGCCCTGGCGCCACGGCTCAAGCGCGAGCTGCACGCGCTGCTGTGGACGGCCTTCGCCGGCTGCGCGTTCGGCTTCCTGTACAGCCAGACCGGGGCGACCGTGCTGCGGTCCACGGTGATGTCGCTGGCGGTCTCCGCGGGCGTCTTCGCCGTGCTGTTCTACCGCTACTACACCCACGAGGACGCCGAGGGACACCGGCTCCCGAGCTGACGGAAACACGCGTGGGCCCCGGCACGACCGCCGGGGCCCACGCGCTCCCTCACCTTCCCCTCACCAGCCGCCCAGCCAGCTCCATGCGCTGGACGACGATCCGGACGCGCTCCAGCTCCACGACCCGGAGGCGCTCCAGGAACCGGAGCCCGACGCGCTCCAGGACTCGGACTCGGACGCGCTCCAGGAGTCGTTCCAGAACGGGTCCTCCCAGTTGGTCCAGGAGCCGTCCTTCCATTCGGGGCACGGATCGGAGCAGGTCGGCACCCGGTGCCCGCCGGTGTCCACGAAGGCGGCGCTGGCCCAGGCCTGGGCGCCGACGAGCCAGTACCAGTACGGGTTGCCGTTGACGCTCTGCCCGATGACCTTGCAGTCCACCCGGTCCTGGCTGCCCGGGGACAGCCAGCCCACGGCGGGCGAGTGAGTGGTGGGCGCCTGCCTGACGTTGAGCTTGGTGTGGGAGACGACAGTGCCCCAGATCGGACCGCCATGACCGCCATGGCCGCCACCGCCGCCGCGTTCTCCGTCGGCATACGTCGGCGGGGCTGCCGCGGCCGTACCCGCTGTCGCGGCGACCAGGGAGCCGCCTGCGAGCAGGGCCACGGCCAGGGTCCGCAGAGCCGGAGTGGTGCGCATGATCGGCCTCCTTTCCCCAGCACCAGGAAACACCCGTTCGGGTGAACCCTCCACCGGAGAGCGGAGTCCCCAGTTCCGCCAAGGGGTGCGGGCTTGCGCCCATACGGCCGTCCAGCGCTGGCGCACCCCGCCCCCGCCGTCTTGCCTGGAACCGTGCCCTCCCGCCTGCGGAACGCCGTCTCGGCCGCGCTGATCGCCCTGGCCTGCCTCCTGCTGCCCTTCGGCGCACTGGCTGCCTGGGCGTCCTACGGGCTGGCCGACACCGGCCGGTACGTCACCACGATGGCCCCGCTCGCCGCCGACCCTGCCGTACGGGACGCGGTCGCGGACACCGTCGGTGACGGGATCGTGCACGAGGTGAACGTCGACCCGCCCATGCGCCCCTTCGTGCAGGACGCCGTGCGCTCCTTCACCCGCACCGACGCCTTCCGCACCGCGTGGGACGCCGGCAACCGGGCGGTCCACGACGCCGTCCTGCGCGCGGTGCGGAACGACGACACGGGCGCCGTCACGGTCGACCTGGCCCCGGTCGCCGCCGAGGTCAGAACCCAACTCGTCCACGACAACGTGCCGTTGGCGCACCGCATCCCCGTCGAGCACACCGAGGTCGCCGTCCTGCCACCCGGCGACCTGGCCCAACTCCGCAAGGGCTTCCAGCTGCTGGAGGTCGCCGGTTTCTGGCTGCCCGTCACCGCCGCCGTCCTCGCCGTCGCCGGGATCGCGCTCGCCGCCTGCCGCCGCCGCGCGGTCACGGCGACCGCCCTCGGCACGGCCCTCGGCGGCGCCCTCCTCGGCCTCGCCGTCGCCATCGGCCGCCGGCTCACCCTCACCGACCTGCCCGAACAGGTCCACCGCCCCGCCGCGGGCGCCGTCTACGACGCGCTCACCGCCACCCTGCGCACGGTCTCCTGGCTACTGGTCGCCGTCGGCCTGACCGTCGCCCTCGGCACCTGGCTGCTGAGCCGCCACCGGCAACCTTCCGCGCCGTCCTCCCGTCTTTGACAGGGGCGGGCGCGAGGAGGGGAGTTGGACACTGTGGCTGCCGGAGGGCGGCGGTTCCTCGTCCTGGCCGCCGCGCTGCTTCTCGCGGGCATCAGCGTCGTCGTCGGCTGCCGTGTCGCCGACACCGACGCGATCACCCCCGTACCGCAGCTCCTCGCCTTTCTGCCGTGGCTGCTCGTGCCCACCGGACTCGGGCTGGCGTGCACGGTGTTCGCGCGGTGGTGGGCCGGGACGGTGTGGGGCGTGGTGCTGCTCGGGCTGCTGGCCTGGTTCATCGAGCCGTACGGCACGGCCGGCACCCCCGAGGGGCGCCCCGTCGCCTCCTTCCGGGTGCTGGCCGCGAACGTCGAGTTCGGGCAGGGCACCGACTCGCTCGTCGCCGCCGTCCGCCGCGCGAAGCCGGACGTGGTCTTCGTGTCGGAGTGCGAGTACGTCTGCGACGCCCGTCTGAAGGAGACGCTCGGCGCCGACTACCCGTACCGGGAGGCCCGGACGGCGGGCGGCTCCGAGGGATCGACGATCCTCAGCCGCTTCCCGCTCCGGCCCACCGACGGCGTCTCCGGCACGATGGCCATGCCCGGCGCCGTCGCGGACGTCGACGGGCACACCGTACGGTTCCAGCTCGCGCACCCCATGCCGCCGCTGCCCGGCCAGGTCGGCGTCTGGCGCCGGGAACTGGGCGGCCTGCGCGACTTCGCCGCGGCCGACGAGCGGACCCCGACCGTCCTCGCCGGCGACTTCAACGCCTCCCAGGACCACGCCGCCTTCCGCCGCCTCCTCGACGCCGGTCTGCGCGACGCGGCCCGGCTGACCGGCGCCGACCGCACCCCGACCTGGCCGGCCCGCACCGCTCGGGTGCTCGGCGCGCAGATCGACCACGTCCTGGTGTCCGAGGAGTTCTCCGCGCGCACCGCCCGTTTCCTGGACCTCGACGGCACCGACCACCGTGCGCTGCTGGTCGACCTCACGCTGCACGGGCCGGATGACGTGTAATAGGCGCATGTCCCGCGAGTTCCCCATCGGCCTCACCCCGCCCGACTGGCTGGTCAGGAACCTCCAGACACAGCAGGCGCCGGTCAACCGCGCCGCCGTCGCCCGCGCCGCGATCGCGATGTCCCTGCCGCTGGCGATCGGACTCGCGGCCGGCGAGCCGACGTACGGCGCGCTGGCCTCCATGGGCGCCCTGTCCGGCGTCATCGGCGACACCGCCGACGCCTACCGCATGCGGCTGCTCAACATCGCCGTCCCGCAGCTCTTCGGCGCCATCGGCATCACCCTCGGCTCGCTGGTGTACGGCCACGGCTGGATCGCCGTCGCCGTCGTCACGGCCGTCGCGCTGATCTCCGGGATGATCTCCACGATCGGCGCGGTGGCCTCGGTGTCGGGACTGCTCCTGCTGCTCAACTCCGTGGTCGGCGCGGGCCTGCCGATGCCCGGCGAGTGGTGGCTGGCCCCGCTGCTGATGACCGGCGGCGGCCTGCTGGTCCTGCTCCTCGCCCTGCTGGCCTGGCCGCTGCGCGGCGGGGTCCCGGAGCGGGCGGCGGTGGCGGACACCTACCGCACGGTCGCCGCGCTGCTGGAGGCCACCGGCAGCCCGGAGTCCTACGACGACATGCGCCACGCCGTCACCCAGTCCCTGAACCAGGCCTACGACCTCGTCCTCGCCCGGCGCACCCGCCACCACGGCCGCAGCCCCGAACTGACCCGGCTGCTGGCCCAGTTGAACGCGATCACCCCGGTCGTGGAGGCCGCCCCCGCCGCCCACCTGAACGGCAGACCGCTGCCGGCGGAACTCCCCGAGGCGGTACGCCATCTCGCCCAGGCCGTGGAGACGGGCTACACCGGGCCGACAGGCCTGAAGCTGCCGACCCCTGCCGGCGAAACCGCACGCGCCGTCGACCACGCCCTGCGCCACGCCGCCGACGTCGTCGCCGCCCCCGACGTCGACCCCCGAGGCATCGACGACCGCCTCGGCCGCCCGGCGGCACTGTCCATCCGCGCCGCCCGCGCCGCCCGGAACGTCACCCTCTCCGCCAACTCCTGGCGCTACGGCCTGCGCCTCGCCCTGTGCATCGGCGTGGCCCAGGTCCTGGTGTCGATCATCCCCGTCCCCCGCTCCTACTGGGTGGCCCTGACCATCACCTTCGTGATGAAGCCCGACTTCGGCTCGGTGTTCTCCCGGGCCCTGCTGCGGGCGCTCGGCACCGTGGCCGGCCTGGTCGTCGCGGCGGCGGTGCTGGCGGAGGTGCCGAGGGGCTGGTGGGACGTACCGGTGATGCTGCTGCTGGCGCCGCTGATCCCCCTGCTCACCCCGCGCGGCTACGGCTATCAGACCGCCGCGATCACCCCGGTGATCCTGCTCCTGTCCGACATCCTGAACCACGAGGGCACGGACCTGCTGCTGCCCCGCCTGGTCGACTCGCTGATGGGCTGCGGCATCGCCCTGGTCGCCGGCTATCTGCTCTGGCCGGAGAGCTGGCACACCCGGGTCGGCGACCGCCTCGCGGACGCGGTCGCCGACACCGCGCGCTATGTGGAGGGCGCCTTCGGCACGGCCCCGGTCGACCCGCCGGCCCGCGCCCGGATGCGCCGCCGCCTCTACCGCGACCTGTCCACGATCCGTACGGAGTTCCAGCGCGCGCTCACCGAGCCCCCGCCCACCGGCCGGCGGGCCGCCGCCTGGTGGCCCCTGGTCGTCGCCGTCGAACGCATCGTCGACGCGACAACGGCGGCGAGGGTCCGCGTCAAACACGGCGCCCCGCCACCGTCCCCGGCCGAGGTCACCCAGATCACCCGCCAGCTGCACGAACTCTCGGAAGGCCTACGCAGGGCCGAGACCCTCTACGCCGTCCGGACGGACCTCACGGGCCCGCCCGGCAGCGTCCTCGAACCACTGCGCCAGGAGGTGGCGGCGGCGAGGGCGATCACACAGCCGACGCCGTAGCCGCCACCACTGTCCGTGTACGGCGCCGGTCAGACGCCGATGTTGCGGCCGTCCTTGCGCCACACGGAAACAACCGCCGGACGGACGTACGTGCCCGGCCCGTCGGGCCAGGTGCTCGCCGGGTTGGCGACATCCGCACCGTCGATCTCACCCGGGTGCTGCACGGCGACCAGCACCCGCCGGTCCTGCACGATCGGCCCACAGGTCTCCGCACCGGTCGGCACCGTGAGGAACTGCTTCAGCTCGCCCCGCCGCTCACCGCGCGTAGCGACACCGAAGAGGCCGTCGTGCGAGCCGAGCTGGTTGCCGTCGGTGGAGATCCACAGGTTGCCGTACGAGTCGAAGGCGACGTTGTCCGGGCAGGAGATCGGGCTGACCTTGTCCTTCGGGAAGCCCGCGAAGTAGGTCGACGGGTCGTTGGGGTCACCCGCGACGAGGAACAGGCTCCAGGCGAACTTCGTCGAGTCGGCCCGGTTCCAGCGCTCGGTCAGCTCCAGGATCTGCCCGTGCTTGTTGCCGATGCGCGGGTTGGCCTCGTCGACGCCGGCGTAGCCGGTGGTGCCGCGGCGGGAGTTGTTGGTGAGGGCGACGTACACCTTGCCGGTGTACGGGTTGGGCTCGAAGTCCTCGGGGCGGTCCATCTTGGTCGCGCCCACCTTGTCACCGGCGAGGCGCGTGAAGACGCAGACCTCCTCGGCCGTCATCCCGTCCACGTGCGAGACGGCACCCTTGGCGGTGGCGGTGACCAGCGGGATCCACTCGCCGGAGCCGTCGAACTCACCGTCGCTGGGCAGCTTGCCGGTGCCGTCGATCTCGATGGCCGGGGAGTCGCCGGTGATCTTGGCGACGTAGAGGGTGCCCTCGTCGAGGAGGGTCATGTTGTACTCGCGTACGGCTCGCGACGTGCCCTTCTGCATCCGCTTGCTGCCGACGAACTTGTACATGTAGTCGAAGCGCTCGTCGTCACCGGAGTAGACGACCGGACGGCCGTCGTCGGTGAGCCGCACGGTCGCGCCCTCGTGCTTGAAGCGGCCGAGCAGGCTGTGCTTGCGGGGCGTGGACGTCGGGTTGTACGGGTCCAGCTCGACGACGTAGCCGAAGCGGTGGGGCTCGTTGGGCTCCTGGGCGACGTCGAACCGCTTGTCGAAGAGCTCCCACTTGCGCTCGGAGCCGGTGGCCGGCATGCCGTAGCGCTTGTCGGTGGCGCGGGTGGCGTTGGCGAAGTACTGGTTGAAGTTCTCCTCGCCGTGCAGCGTGGTGCCCCACGGGGTGGTGCCGCCGGAGCAGTTGTTGAGCGTGCCGAGAACCTTGGTGCCGGTCGGGTCGACGGAGGTCTTCAGCAGAGCGGACCCGGCGGCGGGGCCGGTGACCTTGAACTCGGTGGTGGCGGTGACGCGCCGGTTGAGCTGGTGCCGCGGCACGGCGGTGAGCTTGCCGGTCTTCGCGTCCGCCTGGACCACGACGACGGACAGGCCGTGCGCCGCCCAGGCGATCTCGACCTGCTCGCGGGTCGGGTTGGCGTCGTCGTAGCCGCGGAACATCAGGATCTCGTCGGTGTACTCGTGGTTCGCGACGAGGAGCTGACGGCCGTACTCACCGGGGAGCGGCAGCAGGGAGAGGAAGTCGCAGTTGTACCCGAACTGGCCGGCCTGCGCCTTCGCGGTCTGGTTCTCCGGGTCGAAGGCGGGGGCGCCGCGCAGGATGGGCTCGCCCCAGCGGATGACGACGTTCTGGCCGTAGCCCTCGGGCACGGTCACGGCGTCGGCGGTGTTGGGAGCGACAGGGGTGAACCGCAGACCGCGCGCCCCGCTGCCCGACCCCGGCTTGGACGTCGCTGCCTCGGCGGCCTGCGCCGACGGCGCCCCGCCCACGGCGCCGGCGGTACCGGCAGCGGCCGCGACGGTCACGACGGCGGCGGCACGCATCATCGAACGGCGGCTGAGGGCGCCGGCTATGACGTCGCCGACGTACGGGTTGGCGGTGGTGTTGGGCACCTCGTGGAAACAGGCGTCCCCACACCGGAACCGGCAGGTCATGGCGGAACGCCCGCCTTCGTGCGAACCGGACGACGTTCTGATGAGCGGCAGCGGAATGCGCATTTTGTTCTCCCCTTGCTTCCCCTTGTATCCAGCGAATCGGACGCTAGGAGCACGTTTGTGCGGGAGCGGGGACATGCAGTAAACGGCGGGTGAACTACAGGTAGCTGTACGGGCGTTGGCACCGTGGGACGCCCCTGCCCAAGATCACCACGCGGGACGGCTAACCTTACGTGTCCGTCCTGGCCAGGGATTGACGGGCTTCAACTCATGCGAAGGGTTGCGCACATGGGCATTCTCACTCTCCTGCGGAACGCATTCGGCCGGTCACGCAAGCAGCGTGCCACCGCCGAGGCAGAGGGTGCGGCAGCAACCCCGTCACAGACACCGGAACCGACGATCCCGTCACCGTCCCCGGAACCGACGGCCCCGGCAGAGTCCCCGGACCCGGCCCCCACCACCCAGCTCCCGGACCCCCGCCCCGCGGAGTCCCCCGAGCCCTCGGAACACGACCTGGTCACAGCAGCCTTCGACAACATCACGGTCCCGAGGCAGACGCCTCCGGCGGAAGAGCCGAAGGCGAAGCCGACGCCGGACGTGAAGGCGGAGCCCGAGGCGGAACCGACGCCGGACGTGAAGGCGGAGGCCGAGGCCGAGGCGGAGCCGACGCCGGACGTGAAGGCGGAGGCCGAGGCCGAGGCGGAGCCGACGCCGGACGTGGAGGCGGAGCCCACCACCGTGCCGGAGCTGGAGCCGGAGGTGACGGCAGAGCCCACCCCCGAGCCGGAGGCTGCCGCCCCAGAGCCCACACCCGCAGCCGAGGAGCCGACACCGGAACCGGAGGCCGAGCCGGAGACTGAGGTTGAGGCCGAGGCGGAGGCCGTGGCGGAGGCCGTGGCGGAGGCCGTGGCAGAGCCCGAGGCCGTGACGGAAGCTGAGGCCGTGGCAGAGCCCGAGCCTGCGGCCGAGCCGGAGGCGGAGGCCGAGGCCGAGCTGGAGACCGTGACCGAGGTTGATCCCGAGCCGGTGGCTGCCGAGGTCACCCCCGAGCCGATCACCGAGGTCGAGGCCGAGCCGACCACCACCCCCGCAGCCGCCGACGGCGAACCCGCCCCACAGGGGCCACCCGCACCCGACAACGAGACCAGCACGGGTGGTGCGGGTGGGAACGAAACGGCCGAAGGCGAAGCCGAGGCCGTGACGGAAGCTGAGCCCAAGGCGGAGACCGAGCCCGAGCCTGCGGCCAAGGCCGAGGTCACCCCCGAGCCCGAGCCGGAGGCTGAGGCCACAGACCCCGCCCAGCCCACCGCCGCCACCCTCGCCCCCGCCCACAAGGCCGCCACCACCGCCCTGAAGCAGCACGACCTCACCGGCACCCGGGCCAAGACCTACCTCGTCCTCGACCGCTCCGCCTCCATGCGCCCGTACTACAAGGACGGCTCCGCCCAGGCCCTCGCCGATCAGACGCTCGCCCTCGCCGCCCACCTCGACCCCGAGGCCACGGTCCACGTCGTCTTCTTCTCCACGGAACTCGACGGCACGGGCGAGCTCACCCTCACCGACCACGAGAACAAGATCGACGAGCTCCACGCCGGCCTCGGCCGCATGGGCCGTACCAGCTACCACGTAGCCGTCAACGAAGTCGTCACCCACCACGAGAAGCATGCCGACCCCGGCACCCCCGCCCTCGTGATCTTCCAGACGGACGGCGCCCCGGACGCGAAGACCCCCGCCACCCAGGCCCTCGCCGAGGCGGCGAAGACCCACCCCCACATCCACTTCGCCTTCGTCGCCTTCGGCGAGCACGACAACAAGGCCTTCGACTACCTCCGCAAACTGAAGACCGGCAACACGTCCTTCTTCCACGCGGGCCCGACCCCCCGCGAGCTCACGGACACCGAGCTCTACCAGGGCGTACTCGCGACCTGGAAGCCGTAACCAGCCACAGTCGGCCGCAACCGGCCGCAACCGAAACACCAGGGCCGCCCCCTTCCCACCCCTTAAAACGGGAAGCGGGCGGCCCACCCGTGTCGGCTACGATTTCAAGGTTCGTAAATCGACCGACCTGGGAGCAGCCAAGCCATGGCTCGACACCTCATCACCAGCGCCCTTCCGTACATCAACGGGATCAAGCACCTGGGCAACATGGTGGGGTCCATGCTCCCGGCGGACGTGTACTCCCGGTACCTCCGCCAGCGCGGCCACGACGTCCTCTACATCTGCGCCACCGACGAGCACGGCACCCCCGCCGAGCTGGCCGCGAAGGAGCAGGGCCTGCCCGTGGACGCGTTCTGCGCGCAGGCGCACGACGCCCAGAAGGCGGTCTACGACGGCTTCGCGCTGGCCTTCGACTACTTCGGCCGCAGCTCCTCCCCGCAGAACGTCGAGATCACCCAGCACTTCGCCCGCCGCCTCAACGAGAACGGCTTCATCGAAGAGCGCGCCATCCGTCAGGTGTACTCCCCCGCCGACGGCCGCTTCCTCCCGGACCGCTATGTCGAGGGCACCTGCCCCCACTGCGGCTACGACAAGGCCCGCGGCGACCAGTGCGAGAACTGCACCCGCGTCCTCGACCCGACGGACCTGATCAACCCGCGCAGCGCGATCTCCGGCTCCACGGACCTGGAGGTCCGCGAGACCAAGCACCTCTTCCTCCTCCAGTCGAAGCTGGAGAACGAGGTCCGCGAGTGGGTCGCCCGGCACGACAAGGACTGGCCGCACCTGGCCTCCTCCATCGCCCACAAGTGGCTGACCGAGGGCCTGCACGACCGCGCCATCACCCGTGACCTGGACTGGGGCGTCCCGGTCCCGGCGGACACCTGGCCGGAGCTGGCGGCGGAGGGCAAGGTCTTCTACGTCTGGTTCGACGCCCCGATCGAGTACATCGGCGCGACGAAGGAGTGGTCGGACCAGGACCCGGAGAACCGCGACTGGAAGTCCTGGTGGTACGAGGCCGACGACACCGTCCGCTACACGGAGTTCATGGCGAAGGACAACGTCCCCTTCCACACCGTCATGTTCCCGGCCACCGAACTCGGCGTACGCGAGCCGTGGAAGAAGGTCGACTACGTCAAGGCCTTCAACTGGCTGACGTACTACGGCGGCAAGTTCTCCACCTCGCAGAAGCGCGGCGTCTTCACCGACCAGGCCCTGGAGATCCTCCCGGCGGACTACTGGCGCTACTTCCTGATCGCCAACGCCCCCGAGTCGGACGACTCCTCCTTCACCTGGGAGCACTTCACCGCCACGGTGAACAAGGACCTCGCCGACACCCTCGGCAACTTCGTCAACCGCGTGCTGTCCTTCTCCCGCAAGCGCTTCGGCGACGACGTCCCCGCGGGCGGCGAGCCGGGCGAGGCGGAGGCGAAGCTGGGCGAGGAGATCGCCCGCCTTCTCGCGGAGTACGAGACCCAGATGGAGGCCCTCCAGTTCCGCAAGGCCGCGGCTGCGCTGCGCGCCCTGTGGTCGGCCGGCAACTCCTACCTGGAGGAGAAGGCCCCCTGGCTGGAGATCAAGACCGACAAGGACGGCGCCGCCCTCACCCTGCGCACGGCGATGAACCTGATCCACCTCTACGCGGTGGTCTCCGAGCCGTTCATCCCGGCGACGTCGGCCGCGATGCGCCAGGCCTTCTCCCTGCCGGAGGACACCGCGGCCTGGGTGAGCGCGGACGAGGCGAAGTCCCTCACCTCGGTCCCCGCCGGCACCCCCTTCACCGTTCCGCCGGTCCTGTTCGCCAAACTCACGGACGAGGACCTGGAAACGTACAAGGAGCGCTTCGGAGGCGTCACCGCCGAGTAACAGGTACCGGTGGGCCCCTATCGGTGATCGCCCCCCACGCGCTATACATCGTGAAGATCATGTGAAGCCAGTGACTTACTGGGACATGACTTACATGTGAGCCAAATGTGGGGGGCACAGCCATGGCACTTTTCGGCAACGCGAGCACCATCAACCCGGGCCAGGCCGCGCAGGACTTCGCGCGTCTGCTCGGCCAGGGTGAGCAGGTGCAGGCCGCGTACCAGCTGGTGCGTGACGTCATCATGTTCACCGACCGTCGGCTGATCCTGGTCGACAAGCAGGGCATCACCGGCAAGAAGGTCGAGTACCACTCGATCCCGTACCGCAGCATCACGCACTTCGCGGTGGAGACGGCCGGCACCTTCGACCTGGACGCCGAGCTGAAGATCTGGATCTCCGGCAACTCCGTCCCGGTGGAGAAGACCTTCACCAAGGGCGTCGACATCTACGAGGTGCAGGCCATCCTCACGCAGTTCGTCGCGCGCTGAGCACCAGGCACCAGGCCTTAGCGCCGCGGGCCGCCCCCGAAGCCGCCTTCGGGGGCGTCGCCCGCCGTCACCGTCGCGACCTGGTCCGCCCCGTCGAGGCCGCCCGAGGCACGCATCCCGCCCGTGTCCGCGCCCGACGCCGAGCCGCCGGAGTAGATCGTGTACTCCTTGCCGCTCTCGACCGCCGACGACGAGAAGACGACGTTCTGGATCGTCTTCGAGGTGACGTAGGTGGCGACGACCTCGCCGTCCGCGTCCACGACGTGCAGTGTCGTCCCGGCCGCCACCGACGCGTCGAGCGTCGCCGACAGCCAGCCCTGCGCGGACTCGGAGTCCGGGGCCACGACCATGCCCGCGCTGCCGGACGCCAGCAGCACACCGCCGCTGACCGTGAACGAGCCGTTGACGTCGAGCGCGCCGTTGCCGCCCGACTCCGGGCCGTTGACCACCAGCGTGCCGCCGGTGATCTCCGCCGTGCCGTTGGAGTCGAAGCCGTCGCCCTCCGCGTCGATGACGAGGGTGCCGCCGGTGACCTCGGCCGTGTAGTCCCCGGCCTCCTCACCACCGCCGGGGCCGCCCCCGAAGCCACCCTGGTCCTCCGACGAACTCGCCTCGCTGCCCGACGCGTTCACCCCGTCATCGCTCGACTTCACCGTCGTAGAGCCGCCGCTGACCAGGATGTCCTTGCCCTCCAGGCCCTCGTTCGAGGTCGTGATCTCCAGCTTGCCGCTGCTGATCACCAGGTCGCCCTCGGCGTGCACGCCGTCGTCGCCCGCGGCGGCGGTGACCTTCGCGCCGTTCAGATGGACGGCGGAGTCGCTGTGCAGGGCGTCGGCGGAGGCGTCCACGGTGACCGTGCCGGACTCCAGGACGGTGATCACCCCCGACTTCAGGCCGTGCGCCGAGGAGTCGTCGGCGGCCTTCGCCACGGAGGTCAGGCGACCGCCCGTCACCACCAGGTCGGTGGCCGCGTCCACACCGTCCCCGCCCGCCGTCACCTTCACCGTGCCGCCGGACACCGCGACGAAGCCCGCGTCCGCGTCCTCGTCGTTGTCGGACTTCACACCGTCGCCGCCCGCCGTGACGGTGACCGTCCCGCCGTTCACCACCGCGTAGTCCCGGCCGCGGATGCCGTCGTCGGCCGTCTCGACGGTGACCGTCCCGGAGTCGACGACCAGGCCGTCCTTGCTCGCGATGCCGTCGTTGCCGTTGCCGTGCACGGTGAGCGAGCCGTCGCCCGCGATCGTCAGGTCCCCGGCGCTGAACAGGGCAGCGTTCGCGTCGGCGTTCTCGGCGTAGGAGTCGGTGTCGGCGAGGGAGTTGTCGCTGCCGTCGGCCAGGACGACCACGAGTTCCTTCGCCTCCGTCGCCGCGATCGCCGCGCCGGAGGATGAGGTGATGTCGACGCCGTCGAGGATCAGCGTGACGCTCGTGTCCGGGGCGTTGACGACGATCTGCCCGTCGGTCAGCTTCCCGCTGAGCCGGTAGGTGCCGCCGGTGGTGACGGTCACCGTGGACCCGTCGGCCCTGGCGCCGTCGCCGTCCACCGACGCGGAGTCGCCGTCGAGGGTGATGTCCACGGCGGCGGACTCGTCGGCGTCGCTCACCGTATGGACGTCCTTGTCGGCGCTGAGAACGGCGGCCGCGTCCTGGCTGCCGTCCGCGGCGGTCGTCGACGTACTACTACCGCTCGAACTCGCCGTAGAAGCGGTGCTGTTGGAGTCCGAGGAGCAGCCGGCCAGGGCCGCCGTGCCCAGGACGACCGAGGCGAGGCCGGCTACGGCCTTCTTGCGCAGGTGGGTTCTCACGCGGGGCTCCCGTCGAGTGCGGTGGGAAAGTGGCGGCGCAGCACGGGCAGCCACCGGTGGGCGGGGAGTTCGGGACGCAGGGCAGCCAGGCCGGTCCCGTACTTGGAAACGGGGACCGGCCGGTGTTTCAGCGACCAGAGCAGCCGGTCGGCGCCGGACCCGGCACGGCCCGCCTTGGTCTCGACGATCGCGCGGTCCGGGGCGCGCAGCCCTGCGCTCCCGTCGGGCAGGGTCCAGGCCGGAGAGGTGTCGATGGTGAGTCGGCTGCCGCCGGCCGGCAGGAAGAGGGTGGTGCGCCGGTACGTCGTCGTCAGCGTCGGCACCAGCCGGAACCGCGCGGAGTCGATCCCGGCCCCGGAGAGCACGCCGTCGACGAACTCCCGGGGTGCCGGGCCGAGTTGGCGCAGATCACCATCGTAGGGAATGCGGTCCTTGACGGTCGTGCCGCGCGGGCCGCGGGTCTTGACCTCCAGGAAGTGCAGGCCGGAGTCGAGGTAGGTGCGGATGCGGACCTTGAAGCGGCGGCGCCGGCGGCGGGCCGCGGCCAGGTAGCCGTCCAGCTCCGGGGTGTCGAAGTAGAGGGACCGGTAGCCGAACTGCCGTACGCCGTCGATCTCAAGGACGCGTGCGTCCTTGCCGAGTCCGGTGAGCACCAGCGGCAGCTCGGTGGCCGGCAGCAGGTACTTGCGGTCCACCCGGGTCAACAGCTCGGCGCGGGCGACGAGTTCGTCCAGGCCGATGGGGCGCAGGGTGTCGGTCACACCCGTACCCCCTGTCCGGTGCGGGCCGCGGCGAGGTAGCGCACGTCGACGTGGGTGATGTCGTTGACGAGGTCGACGCTTCTGACGGAGAGGTTCAGCACCCGGCCGCCCAGCAGGACCTCCAGGTGCGCGCGCAGGGCGTCGTCGTCGGTGTAGGCGGAGTCCAGGCGCAGGGTGCGCTGCTGGTGCCGGGGGAAGAGGCGGGGGTGGTCGCCGACGTACAGGGTGGCGACGATCAGCACGGTCAGCGCGACGGTCAGGACGCTCACCTCCTCGGGGAGCCCGGTGAGCAGGCCGATGGCGAGGGCGGAGAAGTAGTAGGCGATCTCGTGCTGGGCGATCTCGTACGACCGCAGCCGGATGATCGACAGCACTCCGAACAGGCCCATGCCCAGACCGATCCCCACGGACGTGGAGCTCAGCGTCATGGCCACGGCGAGCACGCCGACATTGACGCCGAGGAAGGCGGCCACCAGGTCGCGGCGGTGGTGGCGAGGGAAGTACACGCCGAAGACGAGGGCAGCGACGGCCAGGAGGTCGGTGCCGACGAGTACCAGCTGATGCAGGGCCGTTGGGGTCATGCCAAAGACGATCGGGGCGCTTGCTGTGCAAATCCCCTGAGTTCCCTTAAGGGACCTTGAGAAGTACGGAAGGGGATCAAGAAGGAACCCCGATGCGGATCGAAGGTGAACGGTTTCACTCCCTCCTCGTTCACCTCATTTGCTTCACTTTTCATTTACTTGCATATAACGTTCGTCTTCCCCTATGACCACTTCGTCGGACCCGCGACGCAGCAGCAGCCAAGGAATGTCGTGAAGCGCATACTGATCCGCTCCGGAAAGAGCCCCCTGCGGGTCGCCAGCCCGACGGAGTTCATCCACCAGGACCTCATCGGGACGAACACGGGCAATCTGCTCTTCAGTGACTCCGCCCACAAGATGCTGACGACCCCGGACACCGAGGTCACGTCCAACGGCATCCGCACCAACCACTCCGCCGAGCGCGCCGCGGAGATCAACGAGCAGTACGACGTCTTCGTCGTCCCCCTCGCCAACGCCTTCCGCCCGCAGTTCCAGGCCTCGCTGGACCGGCTCTCCAAGCTGATCGAGCAGCTCACCATCCCGGTGGTCGTGTTCGGCGTCGGCGCCCAGGCCACCGACGACTACGCGACCGACATGCTCAAGCCGATGGAAGCCTCCGTGAAGCGCTTCGCGCGGGCCGTCCTCGACCGCTCCGCGTCCATCGGCGTCCGCGGCGAGCTCACCGCCCGCTACCTCAGGGACCACGGCGTCCCGGCCGACAGCATCGACATCATGGGCTGCCCGTCGATGTTCCTGTACGGCGACACGTTCCCGGAGATCCGCGCCACGGAGATCACCGCCGACTCGCGCATCGCGATCAACATGTCGCCGAACGCGCGGCCCGTCGGCCCCATATCCGGCATCGCCGACTACGGCCACGCGCGCTACCCGAACTTCACGTACTACGCGCAGAACACCGTGGACGCGGAGCTGCTGCTGTGGGGCGACACCACGCCCGAGTCCGGCGCCCGGGACCCCTTCCCGAAGATGCTCACCCACAACCTGCTGCGCGAGAACAAGGTGCGCATGCCGCTGGACCCGGCGACCTGGATCGACGAGCTGCGCGGCTACGACTTCGCCTACGGCACCCGTATCCACGGCAACATCGCCGCCCTGCTGGCCGGTACCCCCGCCGTCGTCCTCACCCACGACTCGCGCACCCTTGAGCTGTGCCGGTACTTCGACATCCCGCACCGCCAGCTCTCCGGGCTGTCCGCCGACACCGACCCGCGTGACCTGTACGAGGCCGCCGACTTCTCGGCGATGATCAAGGGCCACGGCGAGCGGTTCGAACGCATCACCGCGTTCCTCACCCGCAACGGCCTGGACAACGCTTACCAGCACGGCGACGGCGGTGCCGCGTACGACGCCCAGGTCGCCTCCCTTCCCCTGCCGCCCTCGATGCAGGTCTGGGACGGCACGGAGGACGGCCAGACGCGCTACCGCATCGCCCGCCTGCGCGAGCAGATCACGGTCTCCGAGACCAAGCTCACGACGAAGCTCACCGCGGCCACCAAGAAGAACGACGAACTGCGCACCAAGCTGACCGCCGCCGAGAAGCGTGCGGCGAAGACGGCCGAGCAGCTCGACGCGGCCGTCAAGCAGCTGGAGGCCACCCGCAAGCAGCTCGCCGCGATGGAGCGCCGCGTCACCGGCATCGAAAAGCGCGTCCTGGTCCGCCTCGGCCCGGCCCTGCGCCGCCGCAGCCGCAAGATCGCCGGCTCGGGCGGCAACAAGGGCTGACCTGGGCGGACGGCGAATCCGTTCACACATCAACCTCTGCTAGCATCCCGCCACTTGTGCGAGGGCGAGGGCCCTCGCAGGGGAGGGATTCTCACGTGGGCAGACACGCCCTGAGACGGGGCGGTCTGGCCGCTGCCGTCTCCTCGCTCGCGGTCGCCGTCGCGGCCGCGTCCGTGGTTGTGGTGTCGGAGGGTGGTGGCTCGGCCGAGGCGGCCGAGGCCACCACCACCGCGATCACACTGACGGACCCGAGCTCTACGACTCCGCGCACGGATCGCCCGTACGTCGACGGCGACACCGGTTTCCTGCACTGGCAGACCGGCCGCACCGGACTGCTGTGGACCGACTACGCCACCGGCGAGACGGTGACGGTCGAGAACGCGAACGGTGTCTACACCCCGATCGCGAACTGCAAGTCACTCGGCTGGGACTGCTACAACGGCTGGTACGGCTCGGACAGCGACCTCGTCGCTCTGCCGACCACCACGTCCGACCAGTACGCCACCTTGTGGGACCCGGCGACGGCCACCTCCAGGACGGTGGGCTGGAACAGCGGCCACGGGTACTACCGGGCCCTGGCCGGGAAAACGATCGTCACCACCTACTCCCTGATCGACGAGGTCGACGGCGAGTGGCGTACCCGCAGGGTGACCGGTGACGAGGCGAGCGTGCAGACCGGAAACGTCCTCGCGGCGGACCCCTCCGGTGTCTTCTGGTCTGACAGCACCTACGGCGAGCTCAACTACATCGACATCGAGTCGGCCGTGAACACCACGGTCTTCACGGACACCAGCACCAGCCCGAAGTACGTGATGAGCGCGGACCGCATCGGCTGGTACGACGGTGGCGAACTGCACCTGAAGTCCCGTACGGACCTCACCGCCGCCGAGCAGGTGGTCACGCTGCCCGCGCCCGCTGAGCTGGACGGCGACCCGGTCCTGGTCGGCGACTGGCTGCTGCTGCCGCTGTCCTCCAGCGCCCTCGGCTCCAAGCTCCTCGCGGTCAACGTCAACGACCCCTCGCAGCAGCAGACCCTGCTGGCGAGCGCCGAGAAGTACACACTGGAGTCCGGTGACGGTGGCGCGCTGGTCACCGGCGGCACCGGCGCCACCGACTGGTGGGTGCACCGGGTGAGCCAGGCCGAGGACGGCACGCTCAAGCTGGAGAAGGTGTACCAGTCGCCGGCGGTGGAGACGGCCAAGCGCGGCATCGCGCTCAGCCGCGGCAGCCTGCGCGTCGTCGACAACGGCCGCTACACGACCCTGCGCAGCCTCACCACCAACAACTCCACCGAACTGACCGCGTCCGACGCCGTGGACAGCGCCCAGCTCTCCTCCACCGCGGTCTGCCCGTACGAGGGCAGCACCTGCATACCGCTGTGGGGCAACACCGGCACCGAGCCCGACGACGTGTACCTCAACACGTTCTACGACGGTGACGAAGGCGGCAGTGGTCTGGAGAAAGCCGACCGGGTCAACTCCATCGCGGGCAGCGACCTGGACTTCGGCACCGCGGGCGGCAGCATCGTCGACGTCTCCGACGACTACGCCGTCTACAACTCCGGCGGCACGACCCCGGCGCAGTACGTCGGCGAGTTCGGCCAGGGCCAGCAGCTGAAGCGGTCCGTCCGCGCCGCCGCCCTGAACGGCCCCACCCTGTGGAGCGCCACCACCACCGCCGGCAAGCTCACCTCGTACAGCATCCCGCTGGCCAAGACGCTCACCACGGTGACCGTCCCGGGCCTGGCCTGCGTGCCGAGCGAGCTCCAGGCGGCGGGCCGCTGGGTGTACTGGGCCTGCGGCACGGCATCGGCGGGCGTGTACGACACGAAGGCCGGTACGTCGACGGCGGTCGCCCCCGGTGACGTCCTCCTCGGCGACGGCTTCACGGTCCGCCACGACCACACCACCCGCAAGCTGGTCCTCACCGAGGCGGCCACCGGCACCACGCGGGTGATCGCCTCGGGCCTGGCCGCCAACGATCTGACGACGGACCGCCGTTACCGCTGGACGGTCGACGAGTACACGGGTCTGGTCGCGTGGTTCGACGACTACGAGCGCACGCACGTCACCACCACGGGCATCACCCCGTCCGCGGTGACGTCCTTCGAGACGTCGGCCAACGACTACGCGGCCCCGGGCGTGCCCTTCGAGGGCAGCTGGCTGCTGTCCCGCCCGGTGACCTCCTGGTCGCTGACCTTCACCTCCGTGCAGAGCGGCGCGAACGGCAAGGAGACCCGCACGATCACCGGCGGCACCACCGCGGACCGGGTGTCGGCGACCTGGAGCGGCAAGACGGCGAGCGGGACCTACTTCCCCACCGGCGCGTTCACCTGGACCCTGAAGGCGACCGGCCTCGGCACCTCCACGGCGAACACGGTGGCCACCGGCAAGAGCTACCTGGAGCGAGGATCCGCGGTCCGGCACGACTTCGTCAGCCCCGACGGCCCCGACGGCCGGGGCGACCTGCTCACGCTCAACTCCTCCGGCGGCCTGACCTGGCACGCCGGCACGGGCACGGGCAAGTTCGGCGACAAGAAGACCGGCACCGGCTGGCCGACGACCGTCAAGGCGATCCCCTTCGGCGACCTGAACGGCGACCGCTGCAACGACGTCCTGGTCCGCTACAGCAGCGGCGCCCTGCGCCTGTACAAGCCGGCCTGCAACGCGACGCTGAAGCCGTCGACGTCGTACACCACGCTGGCCACCAGCGGCTGGACCCAGTACGACGTGCTGACCTCGCCCGGCGACCTGACCGGCGACAGCCGCCCGGACCTCCTGGCCCGCAACGCCTCCACCGGCGCGGTCTACCTCTACAAGGGCACCAGCACGGGCAAGCTCTCCGCCCGCGTGAAGCTCTACGACAACTGGAAGACGTACAAGAAGATCGTGGGCGTCGGCGACATCACCGGCGACGGCAAGCCCGACCTGCTCGCCCAGGACAAGTCCAACACCCTCTACCGCTACAACGGCAAGGGCGACGGCACCTTCACCTCCCGCACAAAGCTGTTCACCGACTGGGGCAGCTCGTACAACGCGGTCGTGGGCGTCGGCGACATCACCGACGACGGCAGACCGGACCTCATCTCCCGCGACACGAACGGCAACCTGTACCGCAACAGCGGTGACGGGAAGGGGTCGTTCGGCTCGCGGACGAAGATCGCGACAGGCTGGGGCGGCTACAAGTCCCTGTCCTAGACAGCCGGTTCACCGATCGAGGCGCCCGGGGTCCGTTGTGACCCCGGGCGCCCTATAACTTTCCAGGTTTCCGCAGGCTTGCCAGCAACGGACGATGAGACCGCCCGAGGCATCTCGTCGTCCGATCCGCCCCGGGAAGAGGCAGCCCGACCAACCTGCCGCTGCCTACGTTCGCATCAGTGCCGGAACCCATTTCGACCCCGAAAGGACCGCACGCATGCTCACACTCATGGACCCAGAGGTGGTTCCCGAGGCCCCAGCCCCTGCCCCTGCCCCTGCCCTGGGCATACCGGCTCTTGGCCCCGCCACCTTGAAGGTCGGCGTCGGCGTCGGTACCCGCAGGGCGGTCCGCTACCCCGCCACTGCGAAGGGCGGCCGCTCTGGCATCGGCACCCGCAGGACGGTCCGCTACCCAGCCGCTGCGAAGGGCAGCGGCCCCGGCATGGGCACCCGCAGGACGGTCCGCCAGCCCGCCTCGTTGAAGGGGGGCGGCCCTAGCGTCGGCGGCCGCAAGCCCGTGCGTCGTCCCACCACGTTGAAGCACGGCCCCAGCGTCGGCACGCGTAGGCCTGTCCACCAGCCTGCCACCGCAAAGGGCGGGCCTGGCGTCGATTCCCGCTGGTCTGTCGCCACCCCTGCCACCGCCAAGGTCAGCGGCCCCAGCGTCGGTACCCGCAGGGCGGTCCGGTACCCCGCGACCGCGAAGGGCACCCCGGGCGTCAGCGGCCGTAAGCCTGCGCACCGTCCCGCCACAGTGAAGGCCGGGGGCCCTAGCGTCGGTACCCGCAGGACGGTCCGCTACCCGGCGACCGCGAAGGGCAGCCCGGGCGCCGGTAGCCGCAGGTCCACCGCCACCACCACCCCCGCCACCGCGAAGGGCAGCGGCCCGGGCATCGGCAGCCGCAGGACCGTCCGCCTTCCCGCCTCATTGAAGACAGGCGGCGGTGGCATCGGCAGCACCAAGCCCGTGCGTCGGCCCACCACGATGAAGACCGGCCCCAATGTCGGCACGCGTAGGCCTGTCCACCAGCCCGCCACCGGGGAGGGCAGCGGCCCGAGCATCGGCACCCGCAGGACCGTCCGCCTTGCCGCCACGTTGAAGGCGGGCGGCCCTAGCGTCGGCGGCCGCAAGCCAGTGCGTCATCCCGCCACGTTGAAGGCCGGGAGCCCGACCACCGGCACCCGCAGGACGGTCCACTACACCGCCACCGCGAAGGGCAGCCCTGGCGTCGGTTCCCGCAGGCCCGTCAGCCAGCCCGCCTCTCTGAAGGTCGGCCCTGGCGTCGGTAGCCGCAAGAGCATCCGCCGCCCCGCCACCACAAAGCACACTCCCGGCGCCGGTACGCGTAGGCGCCTCCGCCAGCCCGCCTCTTTGAAGGGCAACCCTGGCGTCAGCGGCCGCAAGCCCATGCGCCGTCCCACCACGCTGAAGAACGGCGGCGGCATCGGCACCCGCAGGCCCATCCACCGCCCCACCACCGCAAAGAGCGGCCCAGGCGCAGGAAACCGTCGGCCTCTCCAACGCCCCGCCACCATGAAGGCCAGCGGCCCCGGCGTCGGCACTCGCCGCAAAAGCACCCCCGGCATCGGCAGCCGCAAGAGCACCCGCCGCCCCGCCACATTCCAGACCGGCATCAGCATCAAGGGCGGCGTCAGCATCGGGGAACGTTCCCGCAGGACCGCCCCTGTTGGTCCGAACAGGCGCTAGGCGACGCCGGACTCGGATCAAACCGGCAGACAGACGGGGGAAACGGATGGAGCGCCCGCCGATCACGGTGGAGCTGCGGGAAAGGGACGAGTGCGCCGTGCAGCTCGGCATCGTGCTGCCGATGTACAAGGAGATCTACGCCCTGCCCGGCACGGGCGCCCGATGAGCAAAGTGAGCATCGACGCGCCGCCCCGGGCAGGGCTGCTGCGGCGCCGGGGCTTCCGGTTGTACTGGAGCGCGCAGAGCGTTTCGCTGGTCGGCGACGAGATCAACATCCTGGCCATACCGCTGGCCGCCGTGCTGCTGCTGGACGCGGGCGCGACCGAGATGGGCTGGCTCACGGCAGTGGCACTGCTGCCCTCGCTGCTGCTGTCGATACCCGGCGGGGCGTGGGCGGACCGGCGCACGAACCGGCGCGGCGCGATGATCGTCGCGGATGTCGGCCGGTTCGCCGCGGTTGCCTCCGTACCGCTGGCGTACGCGCTGGACGCGCTGACGATGACCCACCTGTATGTGACGGAGTTCGTCGTCGGGGTGCTCACCGTGCTGTTCCGGGTCTGCAAGCACCACGTGTACGCATCCGTGGTCGCCCCGGAGAGATACGTGGACGCCAACGCGCTGCTCTCCGGCAGCACATCAGCGGCATCGGTCGCCGGGCCGAGTACGGGCGGAGCGCTAGTTCAGGCGCTGTCGGCGCCGTTTGCACTGCTGGTGGACGCCGCGACCTACCTGGTGTCGGCGGTGTGCCTGGGACGCATCAGAACGCAGGAGGCACCCCCCGCACCGCGTGACGGGGGCGGGCTGTCGGCCGGACTGCGCTGGGTGAGGGCACACCGCGCCCCGGGCCTGCTACTGGCCGGGGTCTCCATGCTGAGCCTGTGCCACACCTTCCTGCTGACCCTGTACGTGCTGTACGGAGCCACCGAACTGGGGCTGACGGCCGGGGCGTTGGGGGTGGTGATCGCCGCGGCGGGGCTCGGCGGGCTGGCCGGCGCGTACGCCGCGCCGCGCGTGGTGCGCAGGATCGGCATCGGCCCGACCGTCGTCACCGGCTTCCTGTGGTTCAGCCTGCCCGTGATGCTGGTACCGCTGGCCGAGGGCCCGGAGCCACTGGTGATCGCAGCGCTGCTTGCCGCGCAGCTCGGCGCCGGCAGCGGGGGCTCGGTCCTGGACATCTCCGCCAACAGCTACCTGATCGCCGTCATCCCGGA
Organism: Streptomyces sp. NPDC079141; assembly: GCF_040686775.1. NCBI lineage: Bacteria > Bacillati > Actinomycetota > Actinomycetes > Kitasatosporales > Streptomycetaceae > Streptomyces > Streptomyces sp. NPDC079141. The sequence continues at coordinate 117,072 of NZ_JBFBLP010000004.1, forward strand.
AACGCTGCGCTCCCGCGTAATGGGCGTGGTGCAGACCGCCAACTTCGGCGTACGCCCGATCGGCGCGGTACTGGCCGGCACGCTGGGCACCGCCCTCGGCCTGCGCCCCACCCTGTGGATCGGCACAGCGGGCGCCGCACTGAGCGTGCTGTGGGTCATCGCGTCCGGCGTACAGCACATCCGGGAACTACCCGAAACTCCCCACGCCCGCTGACAACCGGGCGAGGATCACGTGCAGTTGAGGAAGCGTCCTTCCTCCGCAGCTTCAACTGCCGCCCCGCGGTGGAGACAACGGACGGATCACCGAAGCCCGACGCCCCGCCCCCCGGTCCGGCCTGCGCTCCCTAAGAACCACCCACTGGGAAGAAACCACCCCACCAAGCCCCACCCCTCCCTCCCGCCGCGCAAACTCACTCCCGCGGGTGAATATGCCCAACTCAGCTGGATTCAGGACCGGTTGCCTGCCCTACGCTCAGCGCGAACACCCCAGACAACCGCAGACATGCGACGGCCCCCGCCGGGAGTAGCGATCCCAGTGGCGGGGGCCTGACCACCGAGGAAGATAAGGCTTCCCGATGGACACCCAAAACCCTAGCGCGCCCCTGCCCGCCCAGTCCCGCATCCCGGGGAAAAACCACCCCCACGGCCAGCCGCACTCCGGCGTCGTCCACGACAACGTCCGCCACACCGAGAGCTTCACGGTGATCGGCAACCACCTCGTCCAGCACGAGGAGCTGTCGCTGCTGGCCATCGGGCTGGCGTGCTACATCCAGTCGGTACGGCAGGGCACCGCCGTCGACATCAAGACCCTCGCCGACCGCTTCCCCGAGGGCCCCACCCGTATCGCGGCCGCCCTGCGCGAACTCGAAGCCCACGGCTACCTCAGCCGCACCCGCGAGCGCACCGCCACCGGCCGGATCGTCACCCGCACGGTCTCCTGCAACAAGCCCGGGCACCGGCCTGCCGAGGCCGCCGACAGGCCCGCCCGACGCACGGTCACGGACAAGCCGCCTCCCCGCAAGAAGCGCCTCCCCGCCGTACCGCAGCCCTCATCCACCTCCCCCGCCCTCCTCCAGGCAGCCGTCGACGTCCTCGTCGGCCTCCGCCGCCACGACCACCGCCTGCTCCTCTCCACCACGGACGCCGAACACCTCGCCCCAGGGGTCGTCGCCTGGATGGAACGCGACGTCAGCCCCACCGCCGTACGCCACGCCCTGACCGAGAACCTGCCAACGAAACCCCTTATCCGCCCGGCGGCCTTCCTCGCGCACCGCTTGGCCGCCCAGCTGCCACCCCCACCGCCGTTCCGCCCACCCACCACCGTCCTGCACCCGCTTCAGAACTGCGACGGCTGCGACCACGCCTTCCGCGCCCCAGAACCTGGCCGCTGCCGCGACTGCCGATCAGACCTCCCGGAGTCCGCCTAGCATGAAAGCGACGATCCTTGCCCCTGGGCACAGACGACGAGGAGCGAGCGCCATGACCATCGCCCCGGACGACGCGCAGCAGGGCGCCTCCCACCGGTACCGGGCTATGCGGGATCTCGTGCAGTCCACGGATGACACGGTTCCCGGCAAATTCGAAGTCACCAAGGAAGGCATCGTTCACGACATGATGGCGCCCGTCGGCCCGCACGAGCTGACCACCGCGCACCTCCGGAAACGTCTCGAAAAGGTGATTCCGGAAGAACTCCTGGCCCACACGGGCGAGCCCGATGTCGAGGACGAGTCCGAGGGCATCATGCGCCGTCCCGACCTGATGGTGATCGCCTGGGTGGACATGGATGTGCCGGGCTCGTTCGACCCGCGCACCCTCATTGCCGCCATTGAGGTCGTCTCCCGGTCCAACCCCGACAACGACTGGGTGACCAAAGTGCGCGACTACCCCCTGATCGGCGTCCCCGTCTACGCGATCTTCGACCCTCGCACCGCCACCGGTGCCGTCCTCACCGACATCCACCCCACCCCCGACGGCCCCCGCTACGCCACCCGCAAGGACTTCGTCTACGGCGAGGACGTCACCATCGGCGACTGGACCATTTCGACCGATGGCCTGCCGCTCTACCCAAGCGAGGGCGACGACCAGCGCTAGGTCATCACCCTCACATGCCTGACATGCGTCCTCACATCGACGTGCCGTCGTTCGTCGCGTCCGGGTCCACGCCCATCGTGATCGAGCCGACGACGCCCTTGGCGATGCCGTTCTTCTTGTACTTCAGCTTGAGCAGGCCGCCCGTCGTGCCGCTCTGGTCGTAGATCGTGTCCTCTTCGAGCGTCGTGCGCTCCGTCGTCGACGTGGAGTACGGCTCCACCTCGGCGGAAGCCAGCACGGTCTCCTCGTCGAAGAAGAACTGGCCGGTGTGGCAGGCGTGGCCGCCCTCGTAGCCGGCGTCGGTCCACTCGCCGTCCACGTGCACCTTGGTGTGGATGTGGACGCAGCGGCCCTGGTACCAGCCCGGGAAGATCGTCCGGAAGGTGACGCGGCCGTGCTTGTCGGTCTTCCAGGTGCCGCGCAGATAGCGCTCGTCGTCGGTGGGCTCCTCGTGGACCCCGCCACCGGTGCCGCCGGACGGTGCGCCGGACGGGGGCTCGCCCGTCGGTTCACCCGAAGGCGCGTCCGTCGGGGGTGTGCCGCCACCGCCGCCACCGCCGCTCGACATGCTCTCGTACCCCGAGTAAATACCCAGCGCGTCGCAGTGCCAGATGTCCACGGCTGCGTTCGCGATCGGCTTGCAGGTCTCGTTGTCGATCACCTTGAGGTTCAGGGTGAGCGGGATGCCCTCCTTGTCCTCGGTGATGTCCTGGCGGAGCTTGTCCGCGTCGATGTAGTACGGACCTTCGGTGGTCTCCGAGGTGAGCTTGTAGCAGGTCTCGGACGTGGTGTCCGTACCGCTGCCACTGCTCGTGTCGTCCGCGAACGCGCCCGCCGCGAGCGTGCCGCCCACGCCCACCGCGGCGACCGCGCCGGCGCCGGCGACGACGACCTTGCGACGCGTCAGATCCTTTTTGTGCTTCGGCTCTTGGGCCGTGTGGTTTCCCGTCATGTCGCGCAACGCTAGGTAAGAGCGCTGTAAGGCGCGTGGGCGTGCGCTGTGGGTAGCTGTGAAAGCTGAAAGGGCCCGGAACCGATCACGGTTCCGGGCCCTTCGCTCAGTCGCTCGATCGACTACTTCGGCTGCGGCTTGCGCACCGACAGGTGCAGCTCCTTCAGACGCGTCTCGTCCAGCTCCGTCGGCGCGCCCATCATCAGGTCCTGGGCGTTGCCGTTGAGCGGGAAGGCGATCGTCTCGCGGATGTTCGGCTCGTCGGCGAGCAGCATCACGATGCGGTCGACGCCGGGGGCGATGCCGCCGTGCGGCGGGGCGCCGAAGCGGAACGCGCGCAGCATGCCGGCGAACTGCTCCTCGACGGTCTCGCGGTCGTAGCCCGCGATCTCGAAGGCCTTGAGCATGATCTCCGGCTCGTGGTTCCGGATCGCGCCGGAGGACAGCTCGACGCCGTTGCAGACGATGTCGTACTGCCAGCCCAGGATGTCCAGCGGGTCCTGGGTCTCCAGGGCCTCAAGGCCGCCCTGCGGCATGGAGAACGGGTTGTGCGAGAAGTCGATCTTGCCGGTGTCCTCGTCCTTCTCGTACATCGGGAAGTCGACGATCCAGCAGAAACGGAAGACGCCCTCCTCGAAGTGCCCGGCGCGCTTGGCGGCTTCCACCCGCACCGCGCCCATGATCTTCGAGACCTCGTCGAACTCGCCCGCGCCGAAGAACACGGCGTGACCGGCCGACAGGGACAGGCGCTTGGTGAGCTCCGCGACGTTCTCCTCGGTGAGGAACTTCGCGATCGGGCCGGACAGCGAACCGTCCTCGGCCACGCGCACCCAGGCCAGACCCTTCGCGCCCTGCGAGACCGCGTAGTCGCCCAGCTGGTCGAAGAACTTACGGGGCTGACCCGCGACATCCGGCACCGCCAGCGCACGCACGTGCTTGCCCGCGAACGCCTTGAACTCCGAGCCCTCGAAGACATCGGTGATGTCGACGAGCTCCAGCTGGGCCCGCAGGTCCGGCTTGTCGGAGCCGTACTTCAGCATCGCCTCGCGGAACGGGATCCGCGGGAAGGGAGAGGTGACGTGACGGCCGTTGCCGAACTCCTCGAACAGCTCCGTCATGAGCTTCTCGATCGGCTGGAAGACGTCCTCCTGCTCGACGAAGCTCATCTCGACGTCGAGCTGGTAGAACTCGCCCGGCGAGCGGTCGGCACGGGCGTCCTCGTCGCGGAAGCAGGGCGCGATCTGGAAGTAGCGGTCGAAGCCGGAGATCATCAGCAGCTGCTTGAACTGCTGCGGCGCCTGGGGGAGGGCGTAGAACTTGCCCGGGTTCAGACGGGAGGGGACGACGAAGTCACGGGCGCCCTCGGGGGAGGTCGCGGACAGGATCGGCGTCGCCATCTCGTTGAAGCCCAGCGCCGTCATCTTGTGACGGATCGCCGAGATGACCGACGTACGCAGCAGGATGTTCTTGTGCATGCGCTCGCGGCGCAGGTCCAGGAAGCGGTACTCAAGGCGCCGCTCCTCGTTGACCCCGTCCTCGGCGTTGATCGTGAAGGGGAGCGGGGCGGCGGCGCCGAGCAGCTCGACCTCGCCGACCTCGACCTCGATCTCGCCGGTGGGCAGGTCGGGGTTCACGTTCTCGGTGCCACGCGAGACGACCTTGCCGTCGATACGGACCGTGGACTCCTTGGAGAGCTTGTCCAGGGCCTCGTAGGCGGCGGTGCCGGGGCGGGCGACGAGCTGCGTGATGCCGTAGTGGTCGCGCAGATCGATGAAGAGGATGCCGCCCAGGTCGCGCCGATTGTGCAGCCAGCCACTGAGCCGGACGTCGGTGCCGACGTCAGAGGCGCGGAGCTCGCCGCAGGTGTGGGACCTGTACCGATGCATCGTCGTTCATCCAGTCTTCGCGGATCGGGGTCGTGTTTCACGTGAAACACCCCCAGCGTACCGGGCACGCGAAGATCGACCCCCCACCATTTACCGGCCGCTTCGGTGGCAGGCTTCGATCTCCTGTTCTTAGAGTGGGTCAATGCGCACTGGGGAGCCCCTGCCCGCCGTGGGGGAGGTACTCGCCGCCCTGGCGACCGGCCAATGGCACTGGTCCACCGCCACCGGCCTGGTCACGGTGGACGCCGAGGCGGCCAGGCTGCTCGGGCTGCCCGGGGAACGGGCCACCCTCCGGGAGTCCCAGGTACGCGCCCGCCTCCACCCCGTCGACTGGAACGAGATCGCCGGCGTGATCCAGCTCGCCGTCGCCGAGGGCACCCTCGGCGAGGTGCGGGTGCGGATCATGGACGGGCAGGGCGGGGCGGTCCGGATCACCCGCGCCCGTTTCAAGCCGGGCTTCGACCCCGAGAAGCGGGCCTACGAGGTGATCGGCACCCTTCAGGAGGTCACCGAGCCGACGCCGGGCACCCCGGCCGGGCGGCGGGCCGTCACCGGGGACTGGCGGCGCTCGCGGGAGGCGTTCCTGCTGGACGCGGGCCGGGCGCTGGCCGAGGCTCGGTCCACGGCGGAGGTGCTGCGGGTCGCGGCCGGGCTGTCGATGCCGGGGTTCTCACCGGACGGGCTCGCCGTCTTCGGCGTATCGGGCGACCGGCTGACGATCATCGGCCACCACGGGCAGCAGCCCGGCGACGAGGGCCCCTTCACGCACATGTCCCTGCAGACCGACTATCCGGCCGCCGAGGTGGTGCGCAGCGGCCGGGCGGTCTATCTCTCCACCCCCGAGCAGTACCGGTCCCGCTATCCGCTCACCTGGCCGCTCGCGGCGCACTTCAACCGCCGGTCCTGGGCGTTCCTGCCGCTGACGGTGGCCGGCCGCACGATGGGCGCCTGGATGGCGGCCTTCACCTACCCGGTCGCCTTCACACCGGACGAGCGGTCCGTGCTGACGACGGTGGCCCGCATGCTGGCGCAGGCGCTGTCGAGGGCCGGGGCCGCCGAGACCCAGCGGGAGCTCACGGACGGCCTCCAGCGCTCGATGATGCCCACGCTCGGCCCGCAGGGGATACCGGGCATGACCGTGGCCGCGCGCTATGTGCCCACCGGCGGCGGGCTCCAGGTCGGCGGCGACTGGTACGACATGATCCCGCTGCCGAGCGGCCGGTTCGCGCTGGTCATCGGTGACGTCCAGGGCCATGACGTACGGGCGGCCGGGCTGATGGGCCAGCTGCGCATCGCGCTGCGCGCCTACGCCTCCGAGGGGCACCGCCCCGACGCGGTCCTCTCCCGCGCCTCCCGCTTTCTGCACGGGATGACGGACGACGGCCCGGACTCCCTCGACCTGCGCTTCGCGACCTGTCTGTATGTCGAGGTCGACCCCGCGGCGGCGACCCTCGACATCGCCCGCGCCGGCCATCCCGACCCGGCGATCCGCATGGCGGACGGCACGGTGCTGACCCGGCCCACGGCGGGCGGGCTGCCGCTCGGCATCGACCCGGACGCGGACTATCCGACGACCAGGATCACCCTGGAACCCGGCGAGACGATGCTGCTGTGCACCGACGGGCTGATCGAGACCGGCGGCCATGACCTGGAGACCGGCTGGAAGCGGATCCGCTCGATCCTGGAGGGGCACGACGGCGATCTGGAGCAGCTCGCCGACGCCCTGGTCCAGGCCGTGCACGGCCCCTCCTCGCACCACACCACCGGCCCGCTGGCCGACCGGCGCGAGGACGACATAGCGGTGCTGCTGCTGTGCCGGGAGGGGGAGGGCTGCGGCTGCGGGGAGACGGTCGTCGTACGGCCGACGGTCCGCCGCACCATGCTCACGGTCGCACAGGCCGAGCCCGAGCGGATCGCGGTGGGCCGGCAGCAGCTGCGCGAGCTGCTGCACGACTGGTCCTCCCCCGACCAGGTCGACTCCGCCGTCCTCCTGCTCTCCGAGACGCTGACGAACGTCCTGGTCCACACCGACGCCGACGCCCTACTGCTCGCCGAGGTGCACGGCGAACCGGGCGTGCGCCGGATGCGCGTGGAGGTCACGGACACCAGCGACGACCTCCCCCACAAGCGCCGCCCCGGCGAACTGGCCTCCTCCGGCCGCGGCCTGATGCTGATCGAACTGCTCGCGGACGCGTGGGGGGTGGATCCGCGGGGCGAGGGCAAGAGCATCTGGTTCGAGCTGGACGAGACCGCGGCCGCGGACGACAAGGATCAACCGGACGGGACGACGGCCGCGGACGGCAGGGATCAGGGCGCCTCGGGCGCGCCGTAGTGGGTGCGCAGTTCGCTGATCACCCCGAAGGCCGCCGCCGTCAGCGGCACCGCCAGGAGCATGCCGAGGACGCCGGCCACGGAGGCGCCCGCGGTGATGGTGAGCATGACCACCGCGGGGTGCATCTGAACGGTGCGGCTCTGGATCATCGGCTGGAGCACATGCCCCTCCAGCAGCTGCACGGCGAGCACGACCCCCAGCGCCCACAGCGCGATCACGAACCCGCGGTCGGCGAGCGCCACCAGCACCGCGACGGCCCCGGAGATGAAGGCGCCGAGGTAGGGGATGTAGGCGGTGACGAAGACGAGGGCGCCGAGGCCCACGGCCCCGGGCACGTCCAGGACCAGCAGGCCCACGGTGATGCACAGCCCGTCGATGAACGCGATGAACGTCGTGCCCCGCATGAACCCCTCGACGGCCTCGAAGGCCCGCCGCGCGATCGCCTCCACGGTGTCGGCGGTCCCGCGGGGCGCCATCGAGCGCAGGGTGCCGGCGACCCGGTGGGAGTCCCGCAGGAAGAAGAAGACGAGCAGCAGGGCGAGTACGGCCATGGCGATGGTCTCGCCCACGACGCTGACCCCGCTGATGACGCCCGAGGCCGCGGTCCCGCCGAACTTGGTCAGCAGTTCCTTGGCGTTGGAGGCGATGTCGTCCAGCGAGGTTCCCGCGGCGCCGAAGTGGTCGGCGACGTCCTGCGCCGCGTCCTTGAGCGAGGCGACGATCTGGTCCCCGGTGTCGATGAGCGCGGCCACCACGATGTACACCGCACCACCGACCACGGCGACCACGGCGACGCAGGTCAGCGCGGCGGCCACGGACCGGTTGACCCGGGCCTTGACGAGCCGCCGGTGGAAGGGCCCGAGCAGCGCGGTGCCGAGCAGCGCGAGCAGCACCGGCACGACGGCGGTCCGGAACTCCACGCACAGCCTGATCCCGACGTAGACGACCCCGGCGACCAGCAGCGTCACCGCGCACCAGGCGGCGAGCCGTCGCACGGGGTCGGGCAGCGGGAGGGGTCTGGAGTCCGGCACCCTCCCAGCCGACCACGCCCGGCCCGTCCCGACCCCTCGGGGGAGCCAGCCGGGTGACGGGGTGTCAGCCGCCGCTCAGGACTCGCCGGGTGCCCGCACCACCAGCAGCACTCCCGCCAGCACGATCCACACGGCCATGAGCAGTACGGTCACCCAGGCGGTGATCGGCCCCGCAAGGCACAGCACCCCGACGACGAACGCGCACCAGCCCAGCCACGCCGGCACGGCCCGGGTCGTCACGGCCACCCGCCACACGGTGAACAGCAGCACCGCCGCCGCGACCATGGCGGCAACGAAACCGGCGTAGGCCATGTCCAGCAGCAGGATCGCCACCATGGCCGTCTCCGGGCCCACGAGGAACACATCGGAGTTGTTGGCGGTGATGGCGTAGATGGCGCCGGCGAGTGTGCCGACCATGAGCAGGGCCGCGTAGACGGCTCCGCCCGCGAGCACGAGGTGCGAGCGGTTCCCGGCGAGCCGGGCGAGCGCGCCGAGGAACCACAGGAAGAGCAGGATCGCCACCAGCAGCATCACGGCCATGCCCTCGGTGACGTCGAGGTTGTCGTCGTCGCTGTAGAAGGCGAGCGTGTCGCGCAGTGCGTCCTTGCCTTCGGTGTCCGGGCTGTCGGAGTAGGTCACCAGCAGCCCGACGAGCATGAGCACGCCCGACGCGATCCCGGCGACGCCGGGCCAGAGCGTTCTGCGGGGGGTCTCCCCGGCGTGCGCCGGAGGAGCTGTCGTCGGTGTCGTCATGTCGGCCTCCCACGTGAAAACCCACGTGAGGGTCCCGGAACAGGACTCTTCTCCAGTATGCGCGCCGGTCGGTCCCGGCGCGCTGCTGGTCGGCTAGGCCTGCGGCCCGCTCCCGGTCATCCCGTGGACGGCGGGGACGGTGCCGAGCCGGCCCTTCTGGAAGTCCTCGAAGGCCTGCATGAGCTCGTCCTTGGTGTTCATCACGAACGGGCCGTAGTGGGCCATCGGCTCACGGATCGGCTGTCCGCCGAGGAGGACGACCTCCAGGTCCGGCGTGTGGGAGTCCTGCTGCTCGTCCGCGCGGACGGTCAGCGAACCTCCGGCGCCGAAGACGGCCGTCTGCCCGAGGTGGATCGGACGCCGCTCCGCACCGACCGAGCCGCGCCCGGCCATCACGTACGCGAGGCCGTTGAAGTCCTCGCGCCACGGCAGGGTGATCTCCGCGCCCGGGGCGACGGTCGCGTGGATCATCGTGATCGGGGTGTGCGTGATGCCCGGTCCCTGGTGGCCGTCCAGCTCACCGGCGATGACGCGCAGCAGGGCGCCGCCGTCGGGGGTGGTGAGCAGCTGGACGTTGCCGCCACGGATGTCCTGGTAGCGCGGGGCCATCATCTTGTCCTTGGCCGGGAGGTTCACCCACAGCTGGAGGCCGTGGAAGAGACCGCCGGACATGACGAGGGACTCCGGCGGCGCCTCGATGTGCAGCAGGCCCGAGCCGGCCGTCATCCACTGGGTGTCGCCGTTGGTGATGGTGCCGCCACCGCCGTTGGAGTCCTGGTGGTCGAAGACGCCGTCGATGATGTAGGTGACGGTCTCGAAGCCGCGGTGCGGGTGCCAGGGGGTGCCCTTGGGCTCGCCCGGCGCGTACTCCACCTCGCCCATCTGGTCCATCATGATGAACGGGTCCAGATGGCGGTAGTTGATCCCGGCGAACGCACGGCGCACCGGGAAGCCCTCGCCCTCGAAACCGCTCGGCGCGGTCGTGACGGTGAGCACGGGACGGGCCACGGCAGCTGCGGGCGCGGCAACGCGCGGCAGCGTCAGCGGGTTCTCGACGGTCACTGCAGGCATGTCGGTACCTCCTTGTGCGTCCACTTTAGTTGAGCATTGAACTTTCTGCCACCCCCAACAGAGAAAGCCCGGAGGGCATTCCCTCCGGGCTTCTCACCGACTCAGCGGTGTCAGTTGCTGAAGTACAGGTACTTCCAGGACCCGTACGTCGTCGAGTTCACGCTGTCGCCGGACGAGCCGTTGACGTACACCGAGCGCATCCGCGCCCGGACACCCGACTCACCGGGCGCCCCGAGGCTCACGGCCGACTTCCCGTTCGTACCGAGCGGGAAGTACTGCGAGTCCAGCGCGTACCACGAGCCCTCGTAGTAGACCTGGAGGTCGAAGCGCTGCTGACGGCCCGGGTAGTAGGTCATCGTCGTGGTGAGCAGCGGGTCGGTGCTCTTGTGGAACCAGTAGTACGTCTTCGTGCCGATCTTGGCCGTCTTGTAGTGCTTGGAGACGGCGGTGGAGACCTTCACCTTGGCGTACGCCGTGACCTTCACGGTCTTCGGCTTGTAGCGGGAGTCGCCCTTGAAGACGGCCGTGACGGTGGTGTCCCGGGTCATGTCCACCCAGGCGGAGATGTTGCCGTCGGAGTTGACCGTCCCGCTCTTGATCAGCTTGTTGGGCTTGTCCCCGCCGTACGGGTTGGCCCAGATCTCCACCGAGCGGTTCTTGTACGTCGTACCGAGGTGCGCGGTGAACTTGACGTCGGCGCCGTAGCTGTACAGCTTGCCGTTGTTGTTCAGGCTGAGCGAGGTGGAGGCGCGGGAGACATCGACGGTGTCGGAGGCGGAGCGCGCCGTGTGCTCCGCGTCGCCCGCGAAGCGCACCGTGTACTTCACCTTGCCGCCGGCCGGCGGGGTGTTGCTGAAGGAGTAGGTGCCGTCCGCCTTGACCGTGACGGCGGGCAGCGCCTTGCCGTCCGGGCTCTCCATGTCGGTGCGGGTGACCGCGAGCGTCGTACCCGCGGCGAACGGCACGTTCGCGGTGAGCTTGCCGGTGACGGTGAGCGGCTTGGCGCGGGTCGCGGTCGAGGGCGCGTTGACCGTGAGGGTCGGCACGCTGAGCGCCGGGCCCGTGAACGCCTTCAGGGTGTACGTGTTGTCCGAGTTGCCGGCCAGGGCGAACACCCGGGAGGAGTCGGGGGCCCAGGCCACCGCGCCCATGCTGGAGGTCCCGGCGTCGAAGCGGCGCACCGGCGTGGCCGAGCCCGCCTTGTAGATGTTGACGTGGCGGTCGTAGGCCTGGGCGATCAGACCGCCCGGCGAGACGTCGCCGTGCCAGCCGGTCTCGTTGAGGCCCGCGACCTCGGTGAAGGCGCCGTCGGCGTAGTTCAGCTTCCGGTAGCCGTTCCACAGCACCTGGGGGGTGCCGGGCATGAGGTCGATGTCCATCGTCCAGCGGTCGCTGTCCGTCTTGGCGACCACCTGCGGGGTGGCACCGGAGACGTCGAGGAGGTTGATCGCGCCCGCGCTGTCGCCGCTGTCGTGGAAGGCGAGCAGACCGGGCGAGGACGGGTCCGCGTCGAGAACGCCCGCGTTGTAGTACGGGGCGACGCTCTCCGGGAGCTGTCCGAGGGTCACCGCGGTGGCCGCGTCGGTGGCGGCGGGGTCGAGGACGCCCAGGTTGCCGTGGAAGAAGCCGTCGTCCCCGGTGACCCGGTAGGAGAACCACAGCCGCCCGCCCGCGAAGGCGGCCTCGCGCGGGTCGACGCCGGCGCCGAGGTCGTAGCGGGTCACGACCTCCAGGGTGGCCGCGTCGACAGCCACGATCTCGTGGGTCGTCGGCAGCACCGCGTACAGGGTGAGACCGTCGTCCGAGAGCGCGAGGTCGCTGGGGCGGCCGAAGCCGACGTTCACGTCGACCAGGGTGCCGCTGTAGTCGGTGGCCAGGATCCGTCCGTTGTCCTGGTCCGCCACGAAGACGCGCTGCAGGGCGCCGTCCGCGACCAGACCCACGGGCTGGGTGACCACGGCCGACGCGGCCGAGGCCGTACCGGCCGTCACGACGGTCAGTGCCGCCGAGCTGAACAGGACCGCGAGCGACGTCGCGACCGCAGTGCTGCGCATGCGCACAGTGATGTACCCCCACAGAAGAACCCGGCATGCCGGGGAGTCGAGAGCGCCGCGCGGCACCCGGACGCGGACCGCGGGAGAGCGGTGGCGTGCGGGGCGCGGCTGCCAGGGGGCACTCTATGGCATGGCTGTGACAACAGGGGAGGGATATTCCGGCCCCCGTTGCGGCAGGTCCTAGCCGTACATCCGGCGCATCGCGAAGTCGACCATCTCCTCGACCGCCTTCGCGTCGAAGACCATGCGGTGCTCGCCCTCCATGTCGAGGACGAAGCCGTAGCCGGTCGGCAGGAGGTCGATCACCTCGGCGCCGGTGATCACGAAGTACTTGGACTCCTTGCCCGCGTACCGGCGCAGCTCCTTGAGCGAGGTGAACATGGGGATCACCGGCTGCTGGGTGTTGTGCAGGGCGAGGAAGCCGGGGTTGTCGCCGCGCGGGCAGTAGACCTTCGAGGTCGCGAAGACCTGCTGGAAGTCCTCCGCGGACATCTGCCCGGTGGTGAAGGCCCGCACCGCGTCCGCGAGCGAGGGCGGGGACGGCTCGGGGTACAGCGGCGGCTGCTGGCCGTAGCCGCCGGACATGGGCTGCTGCGGCGGGGCGTAGCCCGCTTGAGCGCCGACGTTCTGCTCGTAGCCGTACATGGGCGCAAGCGTACCGAGCGGGGGCGGCGCGGGGGGCGGGTACCGCCGCTACAGCGGGAGTGTGACCGGCCTCCGGCGGCTCTCGATCGGGGCGGACGACATTTTCCGTGACGACTATGACGTCCGGTGTGACCCGTCACAGATGACCGGAACGGGGTTGCGGCTTATTACCGACGGGTAGCATCATCGTAGCTACTTGTTGGTACGTGAACTAGCGCGAGGATCCAGTGCCTCGCCCGTCTCTCTACGGAGCCGTCGCCATGGGGCACTACAAGTCGAATCTCCGCGACATCGAGTTCAATCTCTTCGAAGTACTCGGACGCGACAAGCTGTACGGCACGGGTCCGTTCGAGGAGATGGACGTCGAGACCGCGAAAAGCATCCTTGAGGAGATGACCCGCCTCGCCGAGAACGACCTGGCGGAGTCCTTCGCGGATGCCGACCGCAACCCGCCGGTCTTCGACCCCGAGACGAACACCGCGCCGGTCCCGGCGTCCTTCAAGAAGAGCTACAAGGCCTTCATGGACTCCGAGTACTGGCGCCTGGGCCTGCCCGAGCCGATCGGCGGCACGACGGCCCCGCCGTCGCTGATCTGGTCGTACGCGGAGCTGATCCTCGGCTCGAACCCGGCCGTGTGGATGTACTCCTCCGGCCCGGCGTTCGCCGGGATCCTCTACGACGAGGGCAACGACGTCCAGAAGAAGATCGCCCAGATCGCCGTGGAGCGGACCTGGGGCTCCACCATGGTGCTCACCGAGCCCGACGCGGGCTCCGACGTCGGTGCCGGCCGCACCAAGGCGGTCCAGCAGGAGGACGGCTCCTGGCACATCGAGGGCGTCAAGCGCTTCATCACCTCCGGTGAGCACGACATGGAGGAGAACATCCTCCACTACGTCCTCGCCCGCCCCGAGGGCCACGGCCCCGGCACCAAGGGCCTGTCCCTCTTCATGGTCCCGAAGTACCTCTTCGACTTCGAGACCGGCGAGCTGGGCGAGCGCAACGGCGCCTACGCCACCAACGTCGAGCACAAGATGGGCCTGAAGGCCTCCAACACCTGCGAGATGACCTTCGGCGACCAGCACCCGGCCAAGGGCTGGCTGATCGGCGACAAGCACGACGGCATCCGCCAGATGTTCCGCATCATCGAGTTCGCCCGCATGATGGTCGGCACGAAGGCGATCTCCACGCTGTCCACGGGCTACCTGAACGCGCTGGAGTACGCCAAGGAGCGCGTCCAGGGTCCGGACCTGGCGAACTTCATGGACAAGACCGCGCCCAAGGTCACCATCACGCACCACCCGGACGTGCGCCGCTCGCTGATGACGCAGAAGGCGTACGCGGAGGGCATGCGCGCCCTGGTCCTCTACACCGCCTCGATCCAGGACGCGATCGCGGTGAAGGAGGCCGCGGGCGAGGACACCTCCGCCGAGCACGCGCTCAACGACCTGCTCCTGCCGATCGTCAAGGGCTACGGCTCCGAGAAGGGCTACGAGCAGCTCGCCCAGTCGCTGCAGACCTTCGGCGGCTCCGGCTTCCTGCAGGAGTACCCGATCGAGCAGTACATCCGGGACGCCAAGATCGACACCCTCTACGAGGGCACCACGGCGATCCAGGGCCAGGACTTCTTCTTCCGGAAGATCGTCCGCAACCAGGGTGCGGCCCTCAACGGCCTCGCCGAGGACATCAAGAAGTTCCTGGCGCTCGGCACGGGCGGCGAGGAGCTGTCCGGCGCCCGTGAGCACCTGGCGAAGGCCGCCGTCGAGCTGGAGGCCATCGTCGGCCTGATGCTGACCGACCTCGCTGCCACCGAGTCGGACGTCAAGAACATCTACAAGGTGGGCCTGAACACCACCCGCCTGCTGATGGCCTCCGGTGACGTCGTCGTCGGCTACCTGCTGCTCAAGGGCGCCGCGGTGGCCGCCGAGAAGCTGGAGACGGCCTCCGCCAAGGACAAGGCGTTCTACACCGGCAAGATCGCGGCGGCGAAGTTCTTCGCGGCCAACGTCCTGCCGGGCGTCACCGGCGCGCGCAAGCTCGCCGCGGGCGTCGACCTGGACCTGATGGAGCTGGACGAGGCGGCGTTCTAGTCGCGGGCGTCCTCCACAGCCTTCTCACCAGGGCCCGCTCTCTTCCAGGAGAGCGGGCCCTGGTACGTCGTTAAGGTGAACCCCATGAGCCAACCCTCCCGCTTCGACCGCGGGCACACCGACGACCTCATGACCTTCCTGGCGGCCGGCCCGTCGCCGTACCACGCGGTGTCGAGTGCCGCCGAGCGGCTGGAGAAGGCCGGTTTCCGGCAGGTCGCCGAGACGGACGCCTGGGACGGGACGAGCGGCGGCAAGTACGTGCTGCGCGGTGGGGCGATCGTGGCCTGGTACGTGCCCGAGGGTGCCGAACCGCACACCCCGTTCCGGATCGTCGGCGCGCACACCGACTCCCCCAATCTGCGGGTCAAGCCGCTGCCCGACACCGGGGCGCACGGCTGGCGCCAGGTGGCTGTGGAGATCTACGGCGGCCCGCTGCTCAACTCCTGGCTCGACCGTGACCTGGGCCTGGCCGGCCGACTGACGCTGCGGGACGGCTCCACCCGGCTGGTGAACATCGACCGGCCGCTGCTGCGGGTGCCGCAGCTCGCCATCCACCTGGACCGCACGGTGTCCACGGAGGGCCTCAAGCTCGACAAGCAGCGCCACCTCCAGCCGGTCTGGGGCCTCGGCTCCGACGTGCGCGACGGCGATCTGATCGCCTTCCTGGAGGAGGAGAGCGGGCTCCCGGCGGGCGAGGTCACCGGCTGGGACCTGATGACCCACTCCGTGGAGCCGCCGGCCTACCTCGGCCGCGACCGCGACCTGCTGGCCGGCCCCCGCATGGACAACCTGCTGTCCGTGCACGCCGGTACGGCGGCGCTGACCGCGGTGGCGACCTCCGGCGACTCCCTGTCGTACATCCCCGTCCTGGCCGCCTTCGACCACGAGGAGAACGGCTCGCAGTCGGACACGGGCGCCGACGGGCCGCTGCTGGGCAGCGTGCTGGAGCGTTCGGTGTTCGCGCGGGGAGGCTCGTACGAGGACCGGGCCCGTGCCTTCGCGGGCACGGTCTGTCTGTCCTCCGACACGGGCCACGCCGTCCACCCCAACTACGCGGAGCGGCACGACCCGACGCACCACCCGCGGGTCAACGGCGGGCCCATCCTCAAGGTCAACGTCAACAACCGCTACGCCACCGACGGTTCGGGCCGGGCGGTGTTCGCCGCCGCCTGCGAGAAGGCGGGCGTGCCCTTCCAGTCCTTCGTCTCCAACAACGCCATGCCGTGCGGCACGACGATCGGCCCGATCACCGCCGCCCGCCACGGCATCCGGACCGTCGACATCGGCGTGGCCATCCTGTCCATGCACAGCGTCCGCGAACTGTGCGGCGCCGACGACCCGTTCCTGCTGGCGAACGCGCTGGTGGCGTTCCTGGAGGGCTGACAGCGACGGCTACGGCGTCCGACCGTCCGTCGGGCGGGCCAGCGCGTGCCCGGTGGTGGCGTCCACGTGGGCCGGGATCTCCTCGTGCCGGTCGCCCACGGTCGAGGTGCCCGTGGGCTCCAGCAGCAGGATGTCGGTGGGGACGGGCGCGTACGGCTTGTGCTCGATGCCGCGCGGGACGGTGAAGACGGACAGCCTCGGCAGGACGACCGTGCGCTCGCCGGCCGGCTCCCGCAGGGAGATGTGCAGCTCTCCGTCGAGGACCAGGAAGAACTCGTCGGTGTCGTCGTGGACGTGCCAGAGGTGCTCGCCCTCGACGTGGGTGACGCGGACGTCGTAGTCGTTGACGGTGGTGGCGATGCGCGGGCTCCACTGCTCGGTGAAGGAGGCGAGCGCGGCGGGCAGGGAGACGGGTTCTTTGGTCATGCCGTCATCGTGCGGGTGGCCGGGGGCGGCGCACGAGTGCTAGGAATCGCATATGCCGCAAGGATCCTCTCAGCGTCGTCCGCATCGGGTGGCCGTGATCGTCGACGAGGGAACCAACCCCTTCGAGGTCGGCGTCGCCACCGAGCTGTTCGGGCTGCCCCGGCCCGAACTGGGGCTGTCCGGGCCGCTGTACGAGGTGACGCTGTGCACGCCCACGCGCGTGGTGCGCATGAACCACGGGTTCTTCTCGATGACCGGTACGCCCGGCCTTGAGGCCGTGGACGGCGCCGACACCCTCGTCGTGCCGGGGCGGCCCGACAACGTCGTCCCGCGCGGCGCCGACGTCCTGGACGCCATCCGCCGCACCCACGCGCGCGGGGCGCGCATCCTGAGCTTCTGCACGGGCAGCTTCGCGCTCGCCGAGGCCGGGCTGCTCGACGACCGCCGGGCCACCACTCACTGGATGTGGGCCGACGCCTTCCGCGAGCTGCATCCGCGGGTGCTGCTGGAGCCCGATGTGCTCTTCGTGGACGAGGGGCGGATCCTCACCGCGGCGGGCAGCGCCGCCGCGCTCGACCTGGGGCTGTATCTCGTCCGCCGGGACCACGGCGCCGAGATCGCCAACGCGGTGTCCCGGCGGCTCCTGTTCGCCGCGCACCGGGACGGCGGGCAGCGGCAGTTCGTGGAGCGGCCGGTGCCGGACGTGCCCGACGAGTCGCTGGCGCCGCTGCTGGCGTGGGCGCAGGAGCGACTGGGCGAGCCGCTGACGGTGGCCGATCTCGCGGCGCGCGCCGCGGTGTCGCCGGCCACCCTGCACCGCCGGTTCCGGGCCGAGCTCGGCACGACCCCGCTGGCCTGGCTGACGGGTGAACGGGTGGCGCTGGCCTGCCGGCTGATCGAGCGGGGCGAGGAACGGCTGGACGTGGTGGCGGCGAGGAGCGGGCTGGGGACGGCCGCCAACCTCCGGGTACGGCTGCGCCGCGAGACCGGACTCAGCCCGTCGGCCTACCGGCGGCGTTTCGGACCGGGTGGCGGGGAAGCCCTGGTGTCATGAGATTCCTCGTACGCGACCGGCTCCTCGGCCTCGGTGACGACTACTGGATCGAGGACGACCGGGGCGAGAAGGTGTTCCTCGTCGACGGCAAGGCGATGCGGCTGCGGGACACCTTCGAGCTGAAGGACCGTCAGGGGCGGGTCCTGATCGACATCCGGCAGAAGATGTTCGCCCTGCGCGACACGATGGTCGTCGAGCGCGACGACGCCCCGCTGGCGACGATCCGCCGCAAACGGCTGTCCCTGCTGCGCAACCACTACCGGGTGCAGCTGGCGGACGGCACCACCGAACTCGACGTCAGCGGCAAGATCCTCGACCGCGAGTTCGCCATCGAGTACGACGGCGAACTCCTGGCAGTGATCTCCCGCCGCTGGCTGCACCTCCGCGACACCTACGGCGTCGACGTCGTACACGAGGACGCGGACCCGGCCCTGCTGATCGCGGTGGCGGTGTGCGTGATCCACCTGGCGGAGAAGGAGCGGGGGGAGGTCTAGGGGCGGCGCCCCGTCAGCGCCGGGGAGTCTCCAGCCCCAGCACCCGGTCCTTCAGCGCCGGGAACTGCTCCCGCGTAGCCGCGACCCTCCCCGGATCGAACTCCACCGTGAGGACCTCCTCGTCGGCACCGGCCTCCGCCAGCACCTCGCCCCACGGATCCACCACGATCGAGTGACCGGCCTGCGGAACTCCCGCATGCGCCCCGGCCGTTCCACACGCAAGCACGAACGCCTGGTTCTCCACCGCCCGCGCCCGAGCCAGCAGCGTCCAGTGCGCCCGCCGCCGCTCCGGCCACCCCGCCGGAATGACCAGGGTCTCGGCCCCGGCATCGACAAGCCCACGGAAGAGTTCGGGGAAACGGAGGTCGTAACAGGTAGCCACACCAACCGTCGTCTCCGGCAGACGGACCGTCACCAGCTCCCGCCCCGCCCCCATCAGCACGGCCTCGCCCTTGTCGAAGCCGAAGCGGTGGATCTTGCGGTAGGCGGCGGCCAGCTCACCGGAAGGAGAGAAGACCAGGGAGGTGTTGTACAGCGGCCCTTCGGGGTCCCGCTCCGGAATCGACCCCGCGTGCAGCCACACGCCCGCGTCACTCGCCGCCTTCGCCATCGCCTCGTACGTGGGCCCTTCGAGCGGCTCGGCCTCCCGCCCGAACTCCTCGTAGGCGAACGCACCGGTGGTCCACAGCTCGGGCAGTACGACGAGGTCGACGACCCCCGCCTGGTCCCGGACGAGCGAGGCGACCCGCACCCTGCGCGATTCGACCGATTCGCCCTCGTCTACGGTGATCTGGAGGAGAGAGGCGCGCACACTACCACCGTCCTGGCATTCGAGCCGTCAACACGGGCCTACGATCGTCACACGAAAGCACTGCCGGGGTGCCTCACAGCAGCGTAACTTAGCGTCCCAAGACACCCGCCGAGTGCAGCCGCCACCTCCCACTGGCAACGCCGCCACCACCTGCCCGTGTACCGACCGCCGAGGGGTCCCGTTCCGTGAGTCTGCATCCCACCCTCCAGCCCTACGCCGACGCCTGGACCCACTCCATCGAAGCGATATCCGAACTGGTGACGCCGCTTGTGGAGGGCGAGTGGAACCGGCGTACGCCCTGCCCGGGCTGGTCGGTCCGTGACGTGGTGTCCCATGTCATCGGCCTGGACTGCGAGATGCTCGGCGACCCGCGCCCCATCCACACACTCCCGCGCGACCTCTTCCACGTCACCAACGACCACCAGCGCTACATGGAGATGCAGGTCGACGTCCGCCGCCATCACACGGCACCGGAGATGACGTCCGAGCTGGAGTACACGGTCATCCGCCGCAACCGCCAGCTGCGCAACGAATCGCGGGACCCGGGCACGAAGGTGCGCGGCCCGCTCGGCACCGAGCAGACCCTCGAAGAGGCCATGCGCGGCCACGCCTTCGACATCTGGGTCCACGAGCAGGACCTGCGCGCCGCCCTCGGCCGCCCCGGCAACCTCGACTCGCCCGGCGCCCACGTGGCACGGGACGTCCTGCTGTCCGCCCTCCCGGAGATCATCGCGAACAAGGCGAACGCCCCGCGCAGTTCGGCGATCGTCCTCGACGTGCACGGACCGGTGGAGTTCCTGCGCACGATCCGCGTCGACATCCAGGGCCGCGGCACCGTGGAGACGGCCCCCGCTCTCGGCCCCGCCGCCACCCTCACCCTCGACTGGGAGACCTTCGTCCGCCTGGCCTGCGGCCGGGTGACCCCGGAGGCGGTGGCGGACCGGGTGAAGGCGGAGGGCGAGCCGGCCCTGACGTCGGCGATCCTGCGGAACTTCAAGGTGACGCCGTAACACCGTGACGACGCGTGCGCGGCTCGGCGTCACGCCGGGACGTGCACCGTCTCCACCCGGCTGGCCACCAGCCGCTCCCGCTCCCGCCGGGCCGCCCGTCCACGCAGCCGCAGGATCTGGCTGACGCCCAGCGCCTGGAGCACGAACACCGCGGAGAAGGCGATCCGGTAGTTGTCCCCGGTGGCGTCCAGCAGCACGCCGACCGCGAACAGCGTCGTCATCGAGGCGACGAAGCCGCCCATGTTGGTGATGCCGGAGGCGGTGCCCTGGCGCTCGGGCGGGTTCGCGGGGCGGGCGAAGTCGAAGCCCAGCATCGACGCCGGCCCACACGCGCCGAGCACCGCGCACAGCACGATCAGCAGCCACATGGGCGCGCGGTCGGCCGGATAGGCGAGCGTCGCGGCCCACAGCAGTGCCGTCGCCCCGACCGTGCCCAGGGCCAGCGGCAGGCGCGCGCCGTGGTGCCGGGCGACGATCTGGCCGTAGACCAGGCCGATCACCATGTTGGACAGGACGACCAGGGTGAGGAGTTCGCCGGCCGTGGCGCGGGTCAGGCCCTGGGCCTCGACCAGGAAGGGCAGGCCCCACAGCAGCAGGAACACCATCGCCGGGAACTGGGTGGTGAAGTGCACCCACAGGCCGAGCCGGGTGCCCGGTTCCCGCCAGGAGGCGGCGATCTGGCGGCGTACATAGGTCGCGCCCCGGTGCGGGACGGGCTCCGGGGCGTGGCCCTCGGGGTGGTCCTTCAGGAACAGCACCAGCAGCACGAACACGACCACGCCGGCCAGCGCGCTGCCCGCGAAGGCGGCCGTCCAGCCGACGCCGTGCAGCAGCCGGGCCAGGACGAGGGTGGAGACCAGGTTGCCCGCCATGCCCGCGAGACCGGCGAGCTGGGCGACCAGCGGCCCGCGCCGGGCCGGGAACCAGCGGCTGCCCAGCCGCAGCACGCTGATGAACGTCATCGCGTCCCCGCAGCCGAGCAGCGCCCGGGACGCGAGGGCCGTGCCGTACGTCGGCGAGAAGGCGAAGCCGAGCTGTCCGGCCGTGAACAGCACGACCCCGAGGCCCAGCACCTTCTTGGTGCCGAGCCGGTCGACGAGCAGGCCGACAGGTATCTGCATGCCCGCGTAGACCAGCAGCTGGAGGATGGAGAAGGTGGACAGCGCGGAGGCGTTGACCTGGAAGCGGTCGGCGGCGTCGAGGCCGGCGACACCGAGCGAGGTGCGGAAGATGACGGCGACGAAGTAGACCGAGACGCCGATGCCCCAGACGGCGAGCGCGCGCCGCCCGCCCGGGGGGTCACCCGGCAGCGCGGCGGAGCTCATCGCACTTCACCCCGGGCCAGGTGGGAGAACCAGCCGACGTGCCGGTGGACGAGACCGACGGCGGCCTCCGCGTCCCCGGAGCGCAGCGCGTCCAGGATCTCCTCGTGCTCGGCGACGTTCTTGGCGACCCGGTCGGGGTGCGCGTGCATGATGGCGACGCCCATGCGCAGCTGCCGGTCGCGGAGCTGGTCGTACAGCCTCGACAGGATCTCGTTGCCGCCGCTGCGGACAATCTCGGCGTGGAAGCAGCGGTCGGTGACGGCGGCCGCGGCGAGGTCGCCCGCGGCGGCCTCCTCCTTCTGGCGCGCCAGCAGGTGCTCCAGCCGTTCGACGAGTGCGGGCGGGGCGGGTACGGCCTTGCGGGCCGCGTGCTCCTCGACCAGCAGCCGGGTCTCGACGACGTCGGCGATCTCCTGCGCCGACACCGGCAGGACCAGGGCGCCCTTCTTGGGGTAGAGCTTGATCAGCCCCTCCGCCTGCAATCGCAGCAGCGCCTCGCGCACCGGGGTGCGGGAGACCCCGACGGCCTCGGCGAGTTCACCCTCGGTGAGCAGGGTCCCGCCCTCGTAGCGGCGGTCCAGGACGCCCTGCTTGACATGGCTGTAGACGCGGTCGGCGGCGGGGGGCTGCTTGGCGGGAGTGGCGGGGGCGGGCGGGGCTGACGACGGCATGCGCACATCTTAGATACAACAGGGACGCATGACAGGGCGTCGTCCACGATGCGGACCCCTTCGGGGGCAAAGTCACTTCCGCCCCAGTGATCACACAACCTTCTGTGCTACTTACGTGGGACACACATGCGGCCCGACCGTGCCCTTCTCCAACTCGGCCGCATTTCAGGGGATTTCGACGTAATCGGGGTATTTCAGTTGATAACTGCCATCAAGGGCCTCCGTGTCCGCAGAGCCGCGGCCGTAGCCGTCACGGCCGGAGCGATGCTCGCCACCGGAGCTCTCACCGCGGCTCCGGCGCAGGCTCTCACCGAGCCCACCGTCACCGCCAAGGGCGCGTACCTGATGAACAGCGCCACCGGCAAGACGCTCTACTACAAGTCCCCCAACACCAAGCGCCTCACCGCTTCCACCACGAAGATCATGACCGCGAAGGTCGTGCTCGCGCAGTCGAACCTGAACCTGGACGCCAAGGTCACCATCAAGAAGGCGTACAGCGACTACATCGTGTCCAAGGGGGCCTCCTCGGCCCGGCTGATCGTCGGTGACAAGGTCACCGTCCGACAGTTGCTGTACGGGATGATGCTGCCGTCCGGCTGCGACGCCGCGATGGCGCTGGCCGACAAGTTCGGTTCCGGCTCCACGGTCTCCGCGCGCGTGAAGAACTTCATCGCCAAGATGAACAACAAGGCCGACCAGCTCGGCATGACGAACACGCACTTCGACTCGTTCGACGGCATCAGCAACGGGTCCAACTACTCGACGCCGAAGGACCTGACGCTGCTCGCCCGCAGCGCGATGAAGCACTCGACGTTCAAGTCCGTCGTGAAGACCAAGTCGTACACGGCGAAGACGATCACCTCGACCGGCTCCACGCGCACGATGGCGCCCTGGAACAACACCAACACCCTGCTCGGCTGGAACGGCACGCTCGGCATCAAGACCGGCTCCGGCACCGAGGCCAAGTACTGCCTCGTCTTCGCCGCCACGCTCAACGGCGAGTCGGTGATGGGCACCGTCCTCACCTCCTCCTCGGCGGACAACCGCACGACGGACGTGAAGAAGCTCATCAACTACGGCTACGCGAAGATCAGCTGACGCCTGAGCTCAGGGGGCCCGCCGGTATCCGGCGGGCCCCCTTTCTCACTCCACCGGCAGGAAGAACCGCCGCTTCTCCTTCGCACGGGCGCCCAGACGCTCGTAGAACCTGATCGCGCCCTCGTTCCACACCGGTGTCTGCCACTGGACCTGGTCGAGTCCGAGCGCGCGTCCCTCGGCCCGCACGGCGTCCATCAGCAGCGCGCCGAGCCCCAGCCCGCGATGGCCGTCGCGCAGGAACAGGCAGTCCATGTGGAGGTACTCGGCCCCGTCCCAGGTGGAGACCTCCGCCGAGCAGGTGGCGTAGCCGACGACCGGGCCGCTCTCGCCGAGCTCCGCGACCAGACACCGCAGCCGCGGCTCGCCGGCGCCGAACAGCAGCCGCTCCAGCCGCCCCTCAAGCCCGTCGCCCGGCGGCTCCGCCTTCTCGTAGACGGCATGCTCGGCGACCAGCAGGACGACCTCGGGCAGATCAGCGGGCAGCGCCCGGCGCACCCGCGGGCCGGTCATCGGACCTCGCCTTCCAGGACGTCCTCACGCCATGCGGCCAGCCGCTGCGCCGGCTCCCCGCGCCCGTCCAGCACATGCCGCACAAACGCGTCCCGCTCGTGCGCCAGCACCGCCGCCTCCCACACGCACGGCGCGAGCCCCTGCCGCCCGGGCCGCAGCTCCTCGGGCCTGCCCGCGGGCCCGGTGAACACCGCGAGGTCGGACATGTACCCCTCGATCCAGGTGTGTACGAGGACGTAGTCGCCGTCCCCTCCGGCGTGCGCCAGCAGCACGGCGAGCCCGAGCGAGCCGCGCAGCCGCCCCGAGGCCAGGTGCTCCTCGGCGGTCCGCAGCGCGGCCTCCGCCGACGCCCCCTCCCGTCCGGGCGCCTCGATCGCGTACGCCTTCACCAGGTGCCCGGCGATCTCCCGCACCCCCAACGGCCGTACGGTGCGGGCGTGATGCCCCTCGGCCAGGGAGCGGAGCTCGGCGGTCGTGCTCTCGTCAAGATCGGTCATACGGCCATGATGCACACGCCGGAATCCCGGCCGCATCGACGAATTTCCGAATCCCGTACATCCATTGGCGGTGCTTGTGAGTCTCCTGAGAGCACCCCCTACGTCATGGCCCAGGCATCCCCTCAGTCATTTCGCATCTTTCGGAGCGTTCATAGTGATAACCGGCATCAAGGGCGTACGTGTCCGCCGAGCCGCAGCTGTCGTCGCCACCACCGGCGCGCTGCTGGCGGGCGGCGTCCTGACCGCGCCCGCCCAGGCGGCGACCGCACCCACGGTCAGCGCCAAGGGCGCGTTCATGCTCGACAGCGCGACGGGCTCCACGCTCTACAGCAAGTACGCCGACACCAAGCGGCCGATGGCGAGCACCACGAAGATCATGGCGGCCCGGGTCGTGCTGGCCATCCCGGACGTGAACCTGGACACCAAGGTCACCATCAAGCAGGCCTACCGCGACTACGTCACGAATGTGGGCGCGAGCAGCGCGGACCTGAAGACCGGCGACAAGGTCACCGTCCGCCAGCTGCTGCACGCGATGATGCTGCCGTCCGGCTGCGACGCCGCGATGGCCCTCGCCGACAAGTTCGGCACCGGCACCTCGGTCGCGGCCCGCACCAAGAACTTCATCGCCAAGATGAACAAGAAGGCCGAGGCCCTCGGCCTGACCAACACGCACTTCGACTCGTTCGACGGCAACTCCACGCAGAACACGAACTACACGACCCCGCGCGACCTCGCCAAGCTCACGCGCAGCGCGATGAAGTACTCGACGTTCGCGGGCATCGTGAAGAAGCCCAAGACCGTGCAGTACGCGCCGACGAGCACCGGCGGCACCCGCACCTACACCTGGTACAACACCAACCAGCTGATCGGCTCCTACAGCGGCGCGATCGGTGTGAAGACGGGCACCAACACCCCGTCCGGTCCCTGCCTGGTCTTCGCCGGCACCCGTGACGGCAAGACCGTCGTCGGTGTGCTCCTGAACGACCAGTACCGCTTCACGGACGCCGCGAAGCTCATGGACTACGCCTTCGGCACCACCACGGCCAGCACGATGCAGCTGCGCACGCTGCCGGCGGGCGCTCCGCGCGACTGATCCGCGCGGCAATACGTCAGGGGCCCACCGCCGGTCGGCGGTGGGCCCCTTCGTCGTCTCCCGCTACGCCCAGGTGATCAGGCGCTTGGGCTGCTCCAGGATCGCGGCCACGTCCGCCAGCACCTTCGAGCCCAACTCCCCGTCCACCAGGCGGTGGTCGAAGGAGAGCGCGAGGGTCGTCACCTGGCGGGGCTTGACCTTGCCCTTGTGCACCCACGGCTGGAGCTTGATCGCACCGATCGCGAGAATCGCCGACTCACCGGGGTTCAGGATCGGTGTGCCGGTGTCGACTCCGAAGACACCGACGTTGGTGATGGTCACCGTGCCGGCCTGCATCGCGGCGGGCGAGGTCTTGCCCTCCCGCGCGGTCGCCACCAACTCGCCGAGCGCCTCGGCCAGTTGCGGGAGCGTCTTGTCGTGCGCGTCCTTGATGTTCGGCACGATCAGACCCCGCGGGGTGGCCGCGGCGATGCCCAGGTTCACATAGCGCTTGAGGACGATCTCCTGACTGGCCTCGTCCCAGGACGCGTTGATGTCCGGGTTGCGCTTGATTGCCACCAGCAGGGCCTTGGCGATCAGCAGGAGCGGGTTGACCCGCAGGCCCTGCATGTCCTTGTCCTGCTTGAGCTCCTCGACGAGCTTCATCGTGCGGGTCACGTCGACCGTCACGAACTCCGTGACGTGCGGCGCGGTGAACGCCGAGCCGACCATGGCGGCGGCAGTGGCCTTGCGGACGCCCTTGACCGGGATACGGGTCTCACGGGCGGTGTCGTACGTGGCCGCCGCGGCCGGGGCCTGAGCCGGGGTCGGCGCAGGCGCGGGGGCCGCCACGACCGGTGCGGGCGCCGGGGCCGCCACCGCCGCGTGCACGTCCTCGCGCGTGATGATGCCGTCCGGGCCGGACGGAATCACCCTCGCCAGGTCCACGCCGAGGTCCTTGGCCAGCTTGCGCACCGGCGGCTTCGCCAGCGGGCGCTCCTGCACGGGCGCGGGACCGTGGCCGTTCAGCTCCTTCTGCACGGCCTGGACCGCGGGCGACGCCTCCTGCACCGGGACCACGGGGCCCTTGCGCGGGCGCCGCTTGGTCGAGGACGCGGCGACGCCGTAGCCGACGAGGACCGGCTGACGCCCCTGGGGCTTCTCCTCCTCCTCGACGACCGGCGCCGGGGCCGGCGTCTCGGCAGCCGCGGGGGCGGCCGGGGCCCCGCCCGCGACGTCGACCGCGATGATCGCGGTGCCCACGTCGACCGTGGTGCCCTCCGGGAAGTGCAGCTCGCGCACCACACCGTCGTACGGGATGGGCAGCTCGACGGCCGCCTTGGCCGTCTCCACCTCGCACACCACCTGCCCGTCGGTGACCGTGTCACCGGGCTGGACGTACCACTTGAGGATCTCGGCCTCGGTGAGCCCCTCGCCCACGTCCGGCATCTTGAACTCGCGTACGGACGCTTCCGTCATCGTCGTCACGACCCTCTCCTCAGTACGCCAGGGCACGGTCGACGGCGTCGAGCACCCGGTCCAGGCCCGGCAGGTACTCCTCCTCCAGGCGCGCCGGCGGATACGGCGCGTGATAGCCGCCGACCCGCAGCACCGGGGCCTCCAGGTGGTAGAAGCACCGCTCCGTGATCCGGGCGGCGATCTCCGCACCCGAACCGAAGAACACCGGAGCCTCGTGGACCACGACCAGGCGGCGGGTCTTCTCGACCGAGGCCTGGATGGCGTCGAAGTCCATCGGGGAGACCGAGCGCAGGTCCAGGACCTCCAGGGACTTGCCCTCCTCGGCGGCCGCGGCGGCGACCTCCAGGCAGGTCTTCACCATCGGGCCGTAGGCGGCCAGGGTCAGGTCGGTGCCCTCGCGGACGATCCGGGCCTTGTGCAGCGGGCCGGGGATGGCGTCGGTGTTGACCTCGGCCTTGTCCCAGTAGCGCCGCTTGGGCTCGAAGAAGATCACCGGGTCGTCGCTCTGGATGGCCTGCTGCATCATCCAGTAGGCGTCCGAGGCATTGGACGGGGTGACGACCTTCAGGCCCGCCACATGCGCGAACAGCGACTCGGGGGACTCCGAGTGGTGCTCGACGGCGCCGATGCCACCGCCGTAGGGGATGCGCACGACGATCGGGAGCTTCACCTTGCCCAGGGAGCGGGCGTGCATCTTCGCCAGCTGCGTGACGATCTGGTCGTACGCCGGGAAGACGAAACCGTCGAACTGGATCTCCACGACGGGGCGGTAGCCGCGCAGGGCGAGTCCGATGGCGGTGCCGACGATGCCGGACTCGGCGAGCGGGGTGTCGATGACCCGCTCCTCGCCGAAGTCCTTCTGCAGACCGTCGGTCACCCGGAAGACACCGCCGAGCTTGCCGACGTCCTCGCCCATGACGAGGACCTTGGGGTCGGCCTCCAGGGCGCGGCGCAGCGACTCGTTGATCGCCTTGGCCAGAGCCAGCTTTTCCGCTGCCATGATCAGACCCCCTCTGCGTCCGCGAACGACGCCTGGTAGGCGGCGAACTGGGCTCGCTCCTCGTCGACGAGCGCATGCCCGTCCGCGTACACGTTCTCGAAGATGGCGAAGTGGTCCGGGTCCGGCATGGCACGGACCGCCTCGCGCACTCGTTTGCCCAACGCCTCGCTCTCGTCCTCAAGTTCCGCGAAGAATCCCTCGTCCGCGTGGTTTGAGGCCTCCAGGAACCGGCGAAGGCGCAGGATCGGGTCCTTCGCCTCCCAGGCCTGGCGCTCGTCGTCGTGGCGGTAGCGCGTGGGGTCGTCGGAGGTGGTGTGGGCGCCCATGCGGTACGTCCACGCCTCGATCAGGGCCGGGCCCTCACCGCGCCGGGCCCGCTCCAGCGCCCACCGGGTGACCGCGAGGGAGGCCAGCACGTCATTGCCGTCGACGCGGACGCCGGGGAAGCCGAAGCCCTGGGCGCGCTGGTAGAGCGGCACACGGGTCTGCTTCTCGTTGGACTCGGAGATCGCCCACTGGTTGTTCTGGCAGAAGAACACCACCGGCGCGTTGTAGACCGCCGCGAAGTTGAAGGCCTCGCTCACATCGCCCTGGCTGGAGGCGCCGTCGCCGAAGTAGGCGATCACCGCGCTGTCCGCGCCGTCCTTGGCGATGCCCATCGCGTATCCCGTGGCGTGCAGCGCCTGGGAGCCGATGACGATCGTGTAGAGGTGGAAGTTGTTGCCGTTCGGGTCCCAGCCGCCGTTGTTCACGCCGCGGAACATGCCGAGCAGGTTGGTCGGATCGACCCCGCGGCACCAGGCGACGCCGTGCTCACGGTAGGTCGGGAAGACGTAGTCGTCCTCGCGGGTGGCCCGGCCGGAGCCGATCTGGGCGGCCTCCTGGCCGAGCAGCGACGCCCACAGGCCCAGCTCGCCCTGGCGCTGCAGGGAAGTGGCCTCGGCGTCGAAGCGGCGGGTGAGCACCATGTCCCGGTACAGACCGCGGAGCTCGTCGGGGGTGATGCCGGCGACGTACTTGTCGTACTCGGCGTTCTTGACGCGCTCGCCTTCCGGCGTCAGCAGTTGAACCAGCTCGGGCTTGGTGCTCGGGGACTTCTTGGTCCCGGCGCTGCGTCGCGGCTTGCGCGCGGCGGCAGTGCTCTCCACGGTCACGTGTGCTCCTCCGTCGGTCCGGTCCCCGGGGTTGCCGGGTAAACCAGTGCGGCTCAACCTGGTCCGACACCCGTGCACGGGGTGGGTGTCACTCGGCCGGAACAGGCGTGACAGGTGCCCCGGCGAGCGCCCTGCAACAATCACGTTACCCAGTGCGCCACATTTCTGTGAAACCCCCTTTGACCTGCGATTTTGCTTGGATTTCCAAGTAAATCGCGAAGCCCTCGAAGGGTGCTGGTCACAGCCTTGCAGGAGGCCGGAGCAACGGCACGTTATCCCGCGCACCCAGCTCACCGGAAGACTTTGTGTGTTTGACTTACCCCGTGCGCGAAGACGGAAAAATCCGGGTATTTCTCCTCGACGACCATGAAGTGGTCCGGCGCGGCGTCCACGAACTGCTGTCGGTCGAGGACGACATCGAGGTCGTCGGCGAGGCCGGTACGGCGGCCGACGCACTGGTCCGGATTCCGGCCACCCGGCCCGATGTCGCGGTGCTGGACGTGCGTCTCCCGGACGGCAGCGGTGTCGAGGTGTGCCGGGAGATCCGCGCGCGGGACGAGTCGGTGAAATGCCTGATGCTGACCTCGTACGCCGACGACGAGGCCCTGTTCGAAGCGATCATGGCGGGCGCCTCCGGATACGTCCTCAAGGCCATCCGCGGCAATGAGCTGCTGGACGCCGTACGGGACGTGGCGGCCGGGAAGTCCCTGCTCGACCCGGTGGCGACCGCCCGGGTGCTGGAGCGGCTGCGGGGCGGCGGCGCCGCGCGGAACGACGACAAGCTCGCGCACCTCACCGACCAGGAGCGCCGGATCCTCGACCTGATCGGCGAGGGGCTCACCAACCGGCAGATCGGCGAGGAACTCCATCTCGCCGAGAAAACGATCAAGAATTACGTGTCGAGTCTGCTCGCCAAGCTCGGAATGCAGCGGCGCTCGCAGGCGGCCGCCTATGTCGCGCGCATGCAGGCGGAGAAACGCTAGAAGCCCCCGGCGCTCAGGACTTAGGGCCCTGTTCCGCGCCTTTTCGCTCGCGCACAGTGAGTGCATGCCCTCTGCCGAACAGCGCGCGGTGAACCTGCTGAGCCGCACCGACTACGGCCGGGTCGCCACCAGCATGCGCGCCCTGCCCTTCCTCGCCTTCGCACGGCACATCGTGAGCGACGGCCGCGTCCTGCTGCGCATGCCCAGGAGCTGCGGCTACCACCGGGCGTGCGTCGGCAGCGTCGTGGCCTACGGCTCCGACAACCTGAGCTCGGCCCGGCCGGGCGAGTCCCTGTGGTCGGTGCAGGTCGTCGGGGAGTGCGCGGCGCACGAGCCGACCGCGGCCGAACTGGAGCGCTTCGGCCCCGCGCCCCTCCTGGTGGACGGCGAGCCGTTCGAGCCCGTCTATCTGAGCGTCGAGCCGCAGTTCGGGACCGTCCACTCGACCGACGGAGGCCTGGAACGCCACTTCCAGGACGCCCCGTGACCAAAAGCGACTGCCAACGACTTTCTGTGACAACGCCCAGCTCACAGGCCCGGCTCGTGCCCTAGCATCTGGCGCGTGCCGCGCCCTTGTGTACCACCCCCTGTGCCTCACGCGCCCCCGCTGGGCGCCCTTCTCCGCCGGTACGCCGCCGGCCACGCCGTCACCTGCGAGCCCGTCGACCAGGGGCTGCTCAACCGTGGCTACCGGCTGTGCACGACCCGCGGCCGCTATTTCCTCAAGCACCACTTCGACCCCGAGACCGCCGACCCCGCCGCCATCGTCCGCCAGCACCGCGCCACCCGGCGCCTGGCCGACCTGGGCGTGCCGGTGGCGCCGCCACTGCCCGGCCGCGACGGCCGTACGGTCGCGGTCGTCGGCG
Organism: Streptomyces sp. NPDC079141; assembly: GCF_040686775.1. Lineage (NCBI taxonomy): Bacteria > Bacillati > Actinomycetota > Actinomycetes > Kitasatosporales > Streptomycetaceae > Streptomyces > Streptomyces sp. NPDC079141. Next base: position 147,807 of record NZ_JBFBLP010000004.1, read on the forward strand.
GCCACGCCTACGCCCTGCACCCGTGGATCGACGGCCGGCACCGGCACGGCGGCCAGCTCACCCCGGAGCAGTGCACACGGCTGGGCGCGCTGCTGGGGGCGGTGCACGCCGGCCTGGAGCGCGTGATGCCGCCGGACGGACGGGCGCCCGCCGCGAGCGCCGACCCCGCAGACACCTTCGCCCTCATCACCGACCTGCTCGCGCGCGTGAGCCGGCACCGTCCCGCCGACTCCTTCGACGCGCTGGCCCGCCACCGGCTCCTGGAGCGGCGCACACTGCTCGAACGGCACGTCGGCCGACGTCCCCCGCGCGGCGGCCCGGTCGGCTGGGTGCACGGCGACTTCCACCCGTTCAACCTGCTCTACCGGGGCGACGCCCCCGCCGCGATCGTCGACTGGGACCGGCTCGGCGTCCAGCCGCGCGCGGAGGAGGCCGTACGCGCGGCGGCGATCTTCTTCGTGCGCCCCGCCGGCACCCTCGACCTGCCCAAGGTGCGGGCCTACGCGCGCGCGTACCGGCGCACCGCGGGAGCCACGCCCTCCGAGCTCGCGGCGGCCGTGCACCGCGTGTGGTGGGAGCGCCTCAACGACTTCTGGATGCTGCGCTGGCACTACGAGCGCGGCGACACCCGCGCGGACCCGCAGTTCCCGGCGGCCTCGGCACTGGTGGTGTGGTGGACGGGGGCGTACGAGGAGGTGTGCGACGCGTTCGCGGGCTGACGGAACGAAAACAGCCTCCACGCGTGCGCGTGGAGGCTGTCGAGTCGGTCGGGGATCAGCCGCCCCCTACCTCACCGCCCGTGCCCTCGACGGTGCCGCCCGTAGGCTCGTCCGTCGGCTCGGTCGGCTCGGTCGCCGTCTCCGTAGGCTCGTCCGTCGGCTCGGTCGGCTCGGTCGCCGTCTCCGAGGGCTCGCCCGTCGGCTCGTCCGAGGCCGTGGGCGACGGCGTGTACGAGGGCGTCGGCGACGGCGACCAGTTCCCGCCCGTGCCCGTCCCGGTGTCGCCCGTGGAGGTGTCCGTCTCCTCCTCGGTCGCGTGGTCGCTCGGCGTCTCCTCGGCCGTCTCGTCGTCCGTGGTCTGCGAGGTGGTCGGCGACTGCGTGGTCCCGTCGCCGGGCTTCTTCTCGTCGCTGCCGTTCAGCGCCAGCGCGACGCCCGCCGCGATGGCGATCACCGCGAGGACGGCGAGGATCCACAGCTTCCCGCGGCCGCTGCCCTTGTTCCCGTGCCCCTCGAACCCGCCGTCGTCGCGGCCGCCGCCGTAGCCGCCCGGCAGGATCGGCTGCGGGATCTGCGTGGTGCCCGAGGCGTCCGCGCCGGGGTGGCCCATCACGGCCGTCTGCGCGAAGCCCGCGGAGGGCGTGTGCCGGCCGTCGTGCATGTCGACCGGGCCGGTGTTCCAGGTGCCGGTGTGGCCGCCCTGGTCGTAGAGCATCTGGAGGCCGTACTGGACCAGGCCGCGCATCTCCTCGGCGGTCTGGAAGCGGTCGTCCGGCTCCTTGGCCAGGGAGCGCATGACGAGGCCGTCGAGCTCCGGCGGGCAGGCGTCGGAGGCCTCCGACGGGGGCGTCGGGATGTCCTGGACGTGCTGGTAGACCACCGACAGCGGGGTCTCACCGGTGAACGGGGGCCGCAGCGCGAGGAGTTCGTAGAGGAGGCAGCCGGTCGCGTACAGGTCGGAGCGGTGGTCGACGGCCTTGCCGAGCGCCTGCTCGGGCGAGAGGTACTGCGGGGTGCCCATGACCATGCCGGTCTGCGTCATCGTCGTCGACGCGCCGTGCAGCGCGCGGGCGATGCCGAAGTCCATCACCTTGACGGCGCCGTTGTGGGTGATGATGACGTTGGCGGGTTTGATGTCGCGGTGCACGATGCCGTGCTGGTGCGAGTAGGCGAGCGCCTCCAGGACACCGGAGACGATGATCAGCGCCTGCTCGGGGCCGGGCGCCTCGGCGTTGAGGAGCAGGTCGCGGATGGTCCGCCCCTCGACGATCTCCATCACGATGTACGGCACGCTCTGGCCGCCCACGAAGTCCTCGCCGGAGTCGTACACGGCGACGATCGCGTGGTGGTTGAGGCCGGCCACCGACTGGGCCTCGCGGGTGAAACGGGCCTTGGAGACCGGGTCCTCGGCGAGATCGGCGCGCAGCAGCTTGACCGCGACGGTGCGCCCGAGGCGTACGTCCTCGGCGGCGAACACCTCGGCCATGCCGCCCCGGCCGAGTCTGCGGGTCAGCCGATATCGGCCGTCGCCGACCAGTCCGCCGTTACCCCACATCTCCGGCGCATCTGACATACCGCCGCCAGTCGCCTCGGGGTCGGACGGGCCCTGAGCGCGCTGCTGCTGTGCCATCAGTCCTCGCCGTCGTTTCTGCCCGCGGTGCGCGCGGTGTTGTTACGGTCTCCGTCGGCCACGCTACAGCCTTCGCGCAAGCCGCCGGTCCGGGATGGGACCCGGGGGCCGGTCCGGGACGTGACCGGCCATGAAACCCGCAAGCCGTACCGTCGTGCAAATTCTGTGTACCGGCCGTACGGCCCCTGTAACGCTTGCGCGACTCTTCTTTCGCGTACGGTCACGGAACGGGCACCGAGCTTGACGTGTCAGTGCCCTGGGGCAGACTTGGCCGGGAATAGCACTTTCGATCAACGACTGGTCGACGACAATCGCCGGCGCCAACGGGCTATGGGGGACGCGGAAACATGAGCCAGGACGGCGCTCAGGGACGGTATGCGGGACGGGCGCTCGCGGGCAACCGCTATCAGCTGCGCGACTTGCTCGGCGAGGGCGGCATGGCCTCGGTGCACCTGGCGTACGACGCCGTGCTCGACCGCCAGGTCGCGATCAAGACCCTGCACACCGAGCTCGGCCGCGAGCAGGCCTTCCGCGAGCGCTTCCGCCGCGAGGCCCAGGCCGTGGCCAAGCTCACGCACACCAACATCGTCTCGGTGTTCGACACCGGCGAGGACACCCTCGACGGGATGACCACGCCGTACATCGTCATGGAGTACATCGAGGGCCGCCCGCTCGGCTCGGTGCTCGACGAGGACGTCCGGCAGTACGGCGCGATGCCCGCCGACAAGGCGCTGAAGATCACCGCGGACGTGCTCGCGGCGCTGGAGATCAGCCACGAGATGGGCCTGGTCCACCGGGACATCAAGCCGGGCAACGTGATGATGACCAAGCGTGGCGTGGTCAAGGTCATGGACTTCGGCATCGCGCGTGCCATGCAGTCCGGCGTGACCTCGATGACGCAGACCGGCATGGTCGTCGGCACCCCGCAGTACCTCTCGCCCGAGCAGGCCCTCGGCCGCGGTGTGGACGCCCGCTCCGACCTGTACTCGGTCGGCATCATGCTGTTCCAACTGGTCACCGGGCGGCTGCCGTTCGAGGCCGACTCGCCGCTGGCGATCGCGTACGCGCACGTACAGGAGGAGCCGGTCGCTCCGTCCTCCGTCAACCGCTCGCTGCCGCCGGCGGTGGACGCGCTGGTCGCCCGCGCGCTGAAGAAGAACCCGAACGAGCGCTTCCCGAGCGCCGAGGCCATGCGCGACGAGTGCCTGCGGGTCGCCTCGTCCTTCCAGGCCGCCGCGCCGAGCATCGTCCCGGGCGTGCAGACCTCCAGCGGCGCGGGCGTCGGCTCCGCGGTCTTCCCGCCGGTCGGACAGCAGACGCCGCCGCCCTCGGGGCAGGTCCAGACGCCGTACCAGCCGAACGCGTACGGCACTCCGACGCCCGCCCCCGCGCCCGCGTACGGCTATCCGCAGCAGCAGCCCGGCTACGCGACGCCGGCGCCGTCCCCGTACTCGACGACTCCGCCGCCGTACAACGTCACGCCCCAGACGGCCGTGACCGGTTCCGGTGGTGGTGGTGGCGGTGGGCGCAGGAACAACCGGCCGGTGATCATCGGTTCGGTCGTCGTCTCGGTCCTCGCGGTCGGCGGCCTGGTCGCGGCGCTGACGCTGGGCGGCGGCGACGGCACCAAGGACGACGAGGGCGGCGGGACCGCCAGCCCGTCGGCGACCAAGGCGGAGGGCTACCGCGGGCCGGACCCGAGCCGGACGATCGACCCGGAGGTGTGCAGCGAGCCGGAGGAGTCGTACAACGACCCCGAGAAGGTGCGCATGCCCAGCTTCGTCTACAAGGACATCAACTCGGTGAAGGACTGCCTCAAGGCCGCCGGGTGGGAGGTCGACACCACGGATGTCGACGAGAACACCTGGGGCGAGGGCACGGTGATCAAGCAGTATCCCCAGCCGGGCATGGACATCGACCCGGAGGACCCGGGGAAGCTGTCGTTCTCCGTGTCCACGGGCAACCCGGCCTAGGCCAGGCTGCCCGAGGCCCGAAACCTACAGGTAGGGCCCGCCCGAACGGCCGCCCGCCTGGTGCGGGTCCTCCCCGTCGTGGCCGACGCCCGGCGGGAGGGCGCGGCGCATCTGCTCCAACTGGGCCCGGGCGGCCATCTGCTGGGCGAACAGGGTGGTCTGGATGCCGTGGAAGAGTCCCTCCAGCCAGCCGACCAACTGGGCCTGGGCGATGCGTAGTTCCGCGTCGCTCGGGGTCGCCTCGTCGGTGAACGGCAGGGAGAGCCGCTCCAGTTCCTCCACGAGCTCCGGGGCCAGGCCGTCCTCCAGCTCCTTCACCGAGCTGGCGTGGATCTCCTTGAGCCGGACCCGGCTGGCCTCGTCGAGAGGAGCCACGCGGACCTCTTCGAGCAGCTGCTTGATCATGCTGCCGATCCGCATGACCTTCGCGGGCTGTTCGACCATGTCCGTCACGGGAACCTCGCGGGAGTCCTCGTCGCCTCCGCCACCGATGGCCATCCCGTCCTGGCCCACGACCAGGATCTGCGGACTGTCCGGCGACCGTTCGTTCCTCGGCATCTCCATGCCGCCATTCTCTCGCACCCGTACATCTCATCAGCGTGGTGCCCCCTGCGTGGGGTGATCCACCGTTTACGGGGGTGGACTTTGCGTCACTGTCCGGCCAGGCGCAGCAGGCGGGTGGCGCAGTGGTCGAGCCAGCGGACCTCGGCCTCCGCGTGGAAGACGAGCTGCTCCAGCACCAGCAGCCGGGCCATCCCGTCCGGGTCCTCGTGCGCCCGCGCCAGCGCCTCGGCCCGGCGGCGTACGTGGTCGTGCAGCGCCTCGGTGACATGCCGACGCTGCGCCTCGACGACCTCCCGTACGTCGACGCCGGGGGTGGCGAGCGCCAGCACCAGCTTGATGGCCAGCTCGTCGCGCGGCGGGTCGGCCCGCTCCACCGGCCGCGCGAACCAGTCCCGCAGCTCCTCCCGGCCCGTCCCGGTGAGCGCGTACAGCGTCCGCCCCGCCGCGTCCACGCCCTCCTGGGCGACCATCCCGTCCCGTTCGAGCCGGCCGAGGGTCGTGTACACCTGGCCGATGTTCAGCGGCCAGGCCCCGCCGGTGCGCGCCTCGAACTCGGTGCGCAGCCGCGAGCCGTAGCGGGGGCCGCGTTCCAGAAGCGCCAGCAGTCCGTGACGTATCGACATACCGGGATTGTGCGCCCGGTTCGACCCCGGTGGCGGAGCCCGAAATGCCGGGTTTTGCCGCTGATGTGAGTCTGGTCCCGTGACTCCTTGGCGGACAGTGCTCCGGGCGGTGCGGGCGGCGGGCCTGCTGACCGCACTGGCGGCGGGGCAGGCGTACGGGGTGGAGGCGACGCCCTCCGTGTCCGTATCGCCCTCCGTATCGGCATCCGCGTCCGCCTCGGCTTCCGCGGCCGCCCACGGTCCTACGGCGTCGTCGTCGCCGTCCCCTTCCCCTTCGGCGTCCGCCGGGCCCTCGCGGGCCGGGAGCGTGGCCGGTGAGGGGCGGGAGCGGCCGGGGCGGCGGGAGGTGACGGTGGACGAGGACCTCAGCGCCGCGGAGGCCTCTGCGGAAGACCCGACGCCACCGCCTCCGTCGGACGTCAAGGACACCGATTCCACCGACGCCCCGGTCACCACCGCGGACCAGGCCGCCGCACAGTCCGAACCCGTCCTGGAGGTCCTCCCACTGGGCAGCGGCCTGGTACTGATCGGCCTCGGCCTGGGCCTCGCCTTCATCGGCCTGCGGCTGCGGCGGGGAGACTAGCCGCCCAGCCTGCGGGCATGAGTGCCGCCTAGGGCGGCACAGGTGGGCGCAGGCGGCACCCCGTCAACCCCAGGCCCGCCCGACCCACGCCCCGGCTCAGCCCGTCACCAGCAGCACCTTCCCGATGTGACCGCTCTCCTCCACCACCCGGTGCGCGGCCGCAGCCTCGCTCATCGGCAGCTCGCGGTCGACGACCGGGCGTACGTGTCCGGCGTCGAGCAGCGGCCACACATGCTCGCTTACGGCCGCGACGATCGAGGTCTTCTCGTTCAGCGGACGCGCGCGCAGCGACGTCGCGCTGACCGCGGCCCGCTTGCGCAGCAGCGTGCCGATGTTCAGCTCGCCCTTGACGCCGCCCTGCATGCCGATGATCGCGAGCCGGCCGTTGACGGCGAGGGTCTGGACGTTGCGGTCCAGATACTTCGCGCCCATGGTGTCGAGGATGACGTCGGCGCCCGCGCCGCCCGTCGCCTCCTTCACCTCGGCGACGAAGTCCTGCTCCCGGTAGTTGACCAGGATGTCCGCGCCCAGCTCGGCGCAGCGCGCCAGCTTCTCCGCGGTGCCCGCGGTGACCGCGACCTTCGCACCGACGGCCTTGGCCAGCTGGATCGCCATGGTGCCGATGCCGCTGGAGCCGCCGTGCACGAGCAGCGTCTCACCCGGACGGAGGTGGGCGATCATGAAGACGTTGGACCAGACCGTGCAGACCACCTCGGGCAGTGCCGCGGCCTGGACCAGGCCGACGCCCTTCGGCACGGGCAGCAGCTGACCGGCCGGGACGACCACCTTCTCGGCGTAGCCGCCGCCGGCGAGCAGCGCGCACACCTCGTCGCCGACGGCCCAGCCGGAGACGCCCGGGCCGAGCGCGGCGATCCGTCCGGAGCACTCCAGGCCGGGGTAGGGGGAGGCGCCGGGCGGCGGGTTGTAGAAGCCCTGCCGCTGCAGGATGTCGGCCCGGTTCACGGCGCTCGCCGCCACCTCGACCAGGACCTCGCCCTCGCCGGGCTCCGGATCCGGGACCTCGGCCCACACCAGTGCCTCGGGCCCACCAGGTTCGGGAATCGTGATCGCATGCATGAGGGGGACGCTACTCCTCGGTCCCCGGTCCCGGCCGGGGAGGCCGGAACCTCCTCCGACCTGGCCGGATCCTCCGTCGCTGGTCCCATCCGCCGTCGGTCCATGGTCGGAACTCCCGGGAAATCCCTGTGCTCCACCGATGAGTTTGCGCGACCGTGAAGGTCTCCCCCTGCGTAGCCCCGTACACGGACGGAACTCCGGAAGGACCCCGCAGCATGAGCACGCAGACGACGTCCGGGCTCGCGATCGAGACCGCGGGCCTGGTGAAGACCTTCGGTGAGACACGGGCCGTCGACGGCGTGGACCTCGCGGTCCCTGCCGGCACGGTCTACGGCGTTCTCGGCCCGAACGGCGCCGGGAAGACCACCACCGTGAAGATGCTCGCCACCCTCCTCAAGCCCGACGGCGGCGAGGCCCACGTCTTCGGCCACGACGTCGTGCGCGAGGCCGACGAGGTGCGCGGCCGGGTGAGCCTGACCGGCCAGTACGCCTCCGTGGACGAGGACCTCACCGGCACCGAGAACCTGGTCCTGCTGGCCCGGCTCCTGGGCCACGGCAAGCAGGCCGCACGCACCCGCAGCGAGCAGCTGCTGGAGGCCTTCGGGCTGACCGGGGCGGCCGGCAAGCAGATCAAGCACTACTCGGGCGGCATGCGGCGCCGTATCGACATCGCGGCGTCCATCCTCAACACCCCCGACCTGCTCTTCCTGGACGAGCCGACGACCGGGCTCGATCCGCGCAGCCGCAACCAGGTCTGGGACATCGTCCGCGCTGTGGTCGCGCAGGGCACGACCGTGCTGCTGACCACGCAGTATCTGGACGAGGCCGACCAGCTGGCGTCCCGGATCGCGGTCATCGACCACGGCAGGGTGATCGCCGAGGGGACGAAGGGCGAGCTGAAGGCGTCCGTCGGGGCCGGGTCCGTACATCTGCGGCTGCGGGACGCCGAGCAGCGGCCGGAGGCGGAGCGGGTGCTGCGGCTGGCGCTCGACGCGGAGGTGCAGCTGGAACCCGATCCGGTGGCGCTCACGGCACGCGTGGGCACGGCGACGAGCGACTCCGCGGCCGAGCAGGCCTCCCGGGCCCTCGCCGAGCTGGCCCGTACCGGCATCACCGTCGACAACTTCTCGCTGGGACAGCCCAGCCTGGACGAGGTGTTCCTCGCCCTCACCGGACACGACACCGGCCACGACACCAAGGACGAGGTGGCGGCATGAGCACCGCGACAAGCCCCGAGACCAAGGAACTCGCCCCCGTCAGCGCCGAGTCGCTCGCCGCGCTGCTCGTCACCGGTGAGCGGCCGCCGCGGCCGAGCGCGTGGTCGGCGTCGCTGACCTTCGGCTGGCGGGCGATGCTGAAGATCAAGCACGTTCCGGAGCAGCTCTTCGACGTGACCGCGTTCCCGATCATGATGGTGCTGATGTACACGTACCTGTTCGGGGGCGCCCTGGCCGGGTCCCCGGAGGAGTACATCCAGTTCCTGCTGCCGGGCATCCTGGTGATGTCGGTCGTGATGATCACCATGTACACCGGGGTCTCGGTCAACACGGACATCGAGAAGGGCGTCTTCGACCGGTTCCGTTCGCTGCCCATCTGGCGGCCGTCGACGATGGTCGGCTATCTGCTCGGCGACGCCCTGCGCTACACGATCGCCTCCGTGGTGATGCTCGTCGTCGGCATGATCATCGGTTACCGCCCGGACGGCGGGGTCGCCGGTGTGCTCGCCGGGATCGCGCTGCTCGTGGTGTTCTCGTTCGCGTTCTCGTGGATCTGGACGATGTTCGGGCTGCTGCTGCGCACCGAGAAGTCGGTGATGGGCGTCAGCATGATGGTGATCTTCCCGCTGACCTTCCTGTCCAACGTCTTCGTCGACCCGCAGACCATGCCGGGCTGGCTCCAGGCGTTCGTCAACAACAGCCCGATCACCCATCTGTCCTCGGCGGTCCGGGAGTTGATGGCGGGCGACTGGCCGGCCGACGAGATCGCCTGGTCGCTGGGGTGGGCCGGGCTGTTCGTGCTGGTCTTCGGGCCGATCACGATGCGGCTGTACAACCGGAAGTAGCTTTTGGAGCGCTCAGTCCTGCGGGATCGGGCGGGCGTCGGGCGCCACCGGGGTGCTCGGCGTCGCCCGCACGATGGTGATGAGCCGGTCGGTCGACTGGAGCGTGCCGACGTCGGGGTGGTCGTAGCCGAGGACCCGGTGGCCGCGGACGACGCTGACCACCAGGTCGTCCGTCTCGCGCGGGCCCTTGCCCACCTCGGCCTTTATGACCGGCCGTTCGACGATGTCGAGGCCGCTGCCCTGCTGGATCAGGTCCTCCATGACCATGCCGGCCGCGGGGCTGAGCACGGACAGGCCGAGCAGACGTCCGGCCGCGCTGGCGCTGGTGATGACCGCGTCGGCGCCGGACTGCTTCAGCAGCGGTGCGTTCTCCTCCTCGCGGACCGCGGCCACGATCTTCGCGCTCCGGTTTAGCTGCCGGGCCGTCAGCGTCACCAGCACGGCCGTGTCGTCGCGCTGGGTGGCGATGATGACCTTCCGCGCCTTGTGCACCTCGGCGCGCCTGAGCACATCACTGCGGGTCGCGTCGCCCACGATCCCCGCGTATCCCTCGGCCGTCGCGGCGTCGATCACCTTGGCGCTGGGGTCGACGACGATGACCTGCTCTTTCCTCAGGCCCGACGCGCAGACGGTCTGGATCGCCGAACGCCCCTTGGTGCCGAAGCCGACGACGACGGTGTGGTCGCGCAAGGCGGACCTCCAGCGGTTCAGACGCCATTCCTCCCGGGTGCGCTCGGTGAGGACCTCCAGCGTGGTGCCGACCAGGATGATCAGGAACAGCACACGCAGGGGCGTGATGACGAGGATGTTGGTGAGCCGGGCAGTGTCACTGACCGGCGTGATGTCGCCGTATCCCGTGGTGGAGAGGGTGACGGTCGCGTAGTAGAAGGCGTCCAGGAAGTCGAGGGAGCCGTCGGAGTTGTCGTTGTAGCCGTCGTGGTCGGCGTAGACGATGAGCGAGGTCGCCACGAGGAGCAGCAGGGCCATGGTCACCCGCTTGGCGACCTGCCGGAACGGGTGCTCCACCACCTTCTTCGGCAGCTTCACCCGATGGGTCACAAGGTGTTCGTCCGGCTGCCGGGCGATCGCGTCATGACCCGGAAGTTTCACGTGAAACACACCCCGATCCCCGCGGACGCCCAGGGCAGATCGAGGAGTTCGACCTCCTGCCCCGGCTTCGCCCCACCCGGCGGTACGACGGCCAGGGCGTCGGCCGCCGCAATGCCACGCAGCATCGCCGGGCCGTTGTAGTGCAGGGGAACGGCACCGTCGGCGCGCAGGACGACGGGGATGAGCCGGGTGTCGTGCGGATGCCCGTGCGTCGCGTCCCGCAGCGGCAGCGTGTACGGCTCGGGGGCGGGGCGCGCGCCGAGGGTGCGCAGCAGGGGCTCGGCGAGCGTGAGCAGGCCGGACACGGCCGCGAGGGGGTTGCCCGGCAGGCCGACCAGGTGCTGGTTCTCCTTGGTGCGGGCCAGCAGCATGGGGTGTCCTGGGCGCACCTTGACGCCGTTGACCAGGAGTTCCGCGCCGAGGCGGCGCAGGGTGGGGTGGACATGGTCCACGGGACCGGAGGCGGTGCCGCCGGTGGTGACGATCAGGTCGGCCTCGGAGAACGCGATGGCCTTGTACAGCGCCTCGGCATCGTCGCCGAGCCGGCGCACGGTGGTCACCTCGGCGCCCAGGGCCCGCAGCCAGGGCGGCAGCATCGGGCCGAGCGCATCGCGGATCAGCCCGTCGTGCGGCCGCCCCTCGGTGAGCAACTCGTCGCCCAGGACCAGCACTTCGGCACGGGGGCGCGGTACGGCGGTCAGGGTGTCGTAGCCCGCGGCCGCGGCGAGGCCGAGCACGGCCGGGGTCACCAGGGTGCCGACGGCCAGCAGTTGGTCGCCGGAACGGCACTCCTGGCCGCGCGGGCGGATGTCCTGGCCGTGCTGGAGGTCCCGGGTGGCGTGCAGGCGGCCCTTGTCGTCGCTGCGGCCGTGCTCGCTGCGCAGGACGGCGGTGGTGTCCAGGGGGATCCGGGCGCCGGTGGCGATCCGTACGGCCTCGCCGTCGGTGAGCGGCTCGGGTTCGGCGTGCCCGGCCAGGACGCCCGCCTCCCGTACCTCCCAGGGGCCCGGTCCGGCGACCGCCCAGCCGTCCATCGCGGAGGTGTCGAAGGAGGGCAGGTCGGTGAGGGCGGTGAGGGGGGCGGCCAGGGTGAGGCCGAGGGCGTGGTCGAGGGTGACGGAGACGAGCTCGCGGCGGGCGCCGCGCGGCCGGCCGGCGCGGGCCGCGATCGTACGGGCCTCGGGCCAGGGGGTGGCCCGGTGATGGTCGCCCTTGGCGCTCTGGGGGGCCTGCGGGGCGGGGGTGGGCGGCGGCACCTGGCGGCCGTTGTCCTCGTTCACGAGGGCGAGCACCTCCTCGACGTCGAGTTCCTCGGCGTCCTGGCCGTCCCGGACGCTGCGGGCGGTCATCCGGCGTCCGGGGTGGCGTCGGGTACGGCGTCCTGCCCCGCGCCGGGGGTGCCCTCCTGTGCCCAGCGCTCGGCGAGGGCGGCGGCCTTGCGGGCGGCCTCGGCGACGGCCTCGGGGCCTCCCGCGGCCTGTGCTGCCGCGTAGCCGACGAGGAAGGTGGTCAGCGGCGCCGCGGGCCGCGCCACACCGTGGGCGGCGTCGCGGGCGAGGTCCAGCAGGACCTTGATGTCGACGTCGAGGTCGATGCCGAGCTCGTCCTTGACTGCGGAAATCCATTCATCCAACACGTGCCCATGCTCCCTGATGCGTGCCCTGGCAGTGGCGATGTCGTCCCAGGTGTCGCAGTCGAAGGACGCGACGGGGTCGGGGACGCGGGTGAGGTCGAGCGCGGCGGTCAGCCGGCGCAGGGGCAGGCCGGTGAGGCTGCCGTGCTCCTGAGTGAGCGCCGCCAGCCCGTCGCGCAGCACCGGCGCGCGGTACGCGGCGACGAGCGGCTGGTCGCGGCCGTCGGCGTCGGTGAGCAGCGCGCCGTCCGCCGTGCCGTCCCGCAGCGCGGCCAGCAGCCGCCGTACGGTGCCCTCTTCGAGGAACGGCAGGTCGGCGGAGAGCACCACGACATGGTCCGCCGTGGTGGGGTGCAGCCCTGCGGCGAGGGCGGCGAGCGGACCGCCGCCGGGCGGGTCCTCGCGCGCCCAGGTCACCGGGCGGGCGGTGGGCCGGGGGTCGGCGACGACGACGGTGGTGCGCGCGTCGGCGCAGGCGCCGAGCACCCGGTCGAGCAGCGCGCGCCCGCCGACGCGCAGACCGGGTTTGTCCGCGCCGCCGAGCCGCCGTGCGGCACCGCCGGCGAGCACGACGGCGTCGTACGTCTCGGTACCGGGGCTGCCCGGGGGCTCGTACGCGGTCACCCCCCGAGTATGCGTGCCCCCGCGATCACAGGGAACGCGGGGGAGGCACCGCAATCACAGGGTGCGCAGCAGAACCGCCGGCTGTTCCACGCAGTCGGCGACGTAGCGCAGGAAGCCGCCCGCCGTGCCGCCGTCGCAGACCCGGTGGTCGAAGGTGAGCGAGAGCTGCACGACCTGCCGCACCGCCAGCTCGCCCTCGTGCACCCACGGCTTGGGGACGATGCGGCCGACGCCGAGCATGGCGGCCTCGGGGTGGTTGATGATCGGCGTGGAGCCGTCGACGCCGAACACGCCGTAGTTGTTCAGCGTGAAGGTGCCGCCGGTGAGTTCCGCGGGCGTCAGGGCGCCGGTGCGGGCCGACTCGGTCAGCCGGGCGAACTCCGCGGTCAGCGACTCCGCGTCACGCGCGTGTGCGTCCCGCACGACCGGGACGACCAGGCCCCGTTCGGTCTGTGCGGCGAAGCCGAGGTGAACGTGGTCGAACCGGACGACCTCCCTGGCCTCCATGTCCACGGTGGAGTTCAGCTCGGGGAACCGGGCGAGGGCGGCGGTGCAGATCCGGGCCAGCAGCGCCAGCAGGGAGATCTTCGGGCCGCCCGCGGCGTTCATCGCGGTGCGGGCGCGCATCAGCTCGGTCGCGTCGGCGTCCACCCAGCAGGTCGCGTCCGGGATCTCGCGCCGGCTGCGGGAGAGCTTGTCGGCGACGGCACCGCGCACGCCCTTGAGCGGGACGCGGATCTCTCCGGTGGTGACCGGGACGCGGGCGGGGGCGGGCGCGGTCGGTGCGGGGGCAGCCGGTGCGGGGGACGGGGCCGTCGGCCGGGCCGGTGCGGCGGCCGCCCGCAGGGCGTACTCCACATCGGCGCGCAGGATCAGTCCGTCGGGTCCCGAGCCGGTCATCTCCCGCAGGTCCAGGCCGTGCTCCCGGGCGAGGCGGCGGACCAGCGGGGAGATCACCGGTACCGGCCCTTCGGGCACCTCACGAGCCTCGGCCGCGGCCCTGCCGTTCGCCGACGGCTGCGCGGGGCGCACCCGCCTGCGGCGCGCCGGTGCCTCCGAGGTGCCGTATCCCACCAGGACGTTGCCCGAGCCCTCCGTCTCACCGCCGGGGGCGGGCGCCCCGACGGCGACCGTGATCAGCGGCGCGCCCACGGGCAGCTCGCTGCCCTCCTCGCCGAAGCGGGCGGTGACCACGCCGGCGTAGGGGCAGGGGACGTCGACCATCGCCTTGGCCGTCTCGACCTCGACGACCGGCTGGTCGACGGCGACGACGTCGCCGACCTGCACCAGCCAGCGCACGATCTCCGCCTCGGTGAGCCCCTCCCCGAGGTCGGGGAGCTTGAACTCCAACACCTGTGCCATCAGCTCTCGGCCTCCCACTGCAGACGCCCCACGGCGTCCAGGATCCGGTCCACGCCGGGCAGGTGGTGACGCTCCAGCATCGGCGGCGGGTAGGGGATGTCGAACCCGGCCACCCGGAGCACCGGCGCCTCCAGATGGTGGAAGCAGCGCTCCGTGACGCGGGCCGCTATCTCCCCTCCCGGGCCACCGAACCCACCCGACTCGTGCACGACGACCGCTCGTCCGGTCCGCCGTACGGAGGCGCAGACCGTCTCGTCGTCGAACGGCACCAGGGAGCGCAGATCGACGACTTCGAGGTCCCACCCCTCCTCCCGGGCCGCCTCGGCGGCTTCGAGGCAGACGGGCACGGACGGTCCGTACGTGATGAGCGTGGCGCTCCGGCCCGAGCGCCGCACCACCGCGCGGCCAATCGGTTCAACGTCCGTCGGGTGGTCGGGGTTCCAGGAGTCCTTGGACCAGTACAGGCGCTTGGGCTCCAGGAAGACGACCGGGTCGTCGGAGGCGATGGCGGCGCGCAGCAGCCCGTAGGCGTCGGCGACCGTGGCCGGTGTGACGACGTGGAGACCCGGGGTCGCCATGTAGTACGCCTCGGAGGAGTCGCTGTGGTGCTCGACTCCGCCGATGCCGCCGCCGTAGGGGACGCGGATGGTGATCGGCAGGGGCATGGCGCCGCGGGTGCGGTTGCGCATGCGTGAGACGTGCGAGATGAGCTGCTCGAAGGCGGGGTACGCGAACGCGTCGAACTGCATCTCCACGACCGGGCGCAGTCCGTACATCGCCATGCCGACGGCCGTGCCGAGGATGCCCGCCTCGGCGAGCGGGGTGTCCGTGCAGCGGTCCTCGCCGAACTCCTTGGCGAGCCCGTCGGTGACGCGGAAGACGCCGCCGAGGGTGCCGACGTCCTCGCCCATGACGTGGACGGTGGGGTCCTCCGCCATGGCGTCGCGCAGCGCGCGCGTGAGGGCCTGCGCCATGGTGGCGGGCTTCACCGCGACGGTGGTCATCGAACGTCTCCCTCGGCGTCCAGCTCGGCCCGCAACTGGGCCTGCTGCTCCCGCAGCTGCGGGGTGGGCTCGGCATACACATGGGCGAACAGATCCATGGGGTCGAGCACCGGGTCCGCGTTCATGCGCTCGCGCAGATCGGCGGCCATGGCCTCGGCGGCGTCCCGTGCGGCCTGCTTGCCGGCCTCGTCGAGCAGACCGCGCTCGGTCAGCTCGTGCTCCAGGAGGGCGATCGGGTCGTGCCCGCGCCAGGTCTCGACCTCGGCGTCGCCGCGGTAGCGGGTCGCGTCGTCGGCGTTGGTGTGGGCGTCGATCCGGTAGGTGATCGCCTCGACCAGCGTGGGGCCGCCGCCCGCGCGCGCGTGGCGTACGGCGTCGGTCAGGACCTCGTGCACGGCGACCGCGTCGTTGCCGTCGACCAGGCGGCCGGGCATGCCGTAGCCGACGGCCTTGTGGGCCAGCGACGGGGCCGCGGTCTGCTTGGCGAGCGGTACGGAGATCGCGAAGCCGTTGTTCTGGACGAGGAAGACGACCGGGGCCTGCCAGACGGCGGCGAAGTTCAGCGCCTCGTGGAAGTCGCCCTCGCTGGTGCCGCCGTCGCCGACCAGTGCGAGCGCGACCACGTCGTCGCCCTTGAGGCGGGCGGCGTGGGCGAGCCCCACGGCGTGCGGGAGCTGGGTGGCCAGCGGGGTGCACAGGGGGGCCACGCGGTGCTCGCGCGGGTCGTAGCCGGTGTGCCAGTCGCCGCGCAGGAGCGTGAGCGCCTGGACGGGGTCCAGGCCGCGGGCCACGGCCGCGAGGGTGTCGCGGTAGCTCGGGAAGAGCCAGTCGCGGTCCTCCAGGGCGAGCGCGGCGGCCACCTCGCAGGCCTCCTGGCCGGTGGTGGAGGGGTACACGGCGAGCCGGCCCTGCTTGGTGAGGGCGGTGGCCTGGGCGTTGTACCGACGACCGCGCACCAGTTCGGCGTAGAGGCGGCGCAGCAGGCCGGGGTCGGCCTTGGCTGCCGCTTCCGTGCCGAGGACGCGGTAGGGCTCCGCGTCGGGCAGCAGCGGCGCGGGGTCGGTACGGGGCTGCCAGGCGGGCGGCGGCGATGGCCGGTACCCGCCTCGCTGCTCCATGACCGTCATGACGGCACCTCCTCGTGGGAGCGGCTACGGGAGGCGCAGCGGCTGTGATGCGCCTCACCTACCGATTGTTCGGTCGTCGGCACATTTTGGCTACAGGCACCTCCAGGCTGTGGACAAACGGTTCTCCACAGCCTGGAATGAATGCAGTACGTCCACGACGGGGAGGCGGGGGGACATGGCACCTGAACAAATGGCCGAAAGTCCCGAGGGCGGGAACGCTCAGCCACCGCCCCGGCCGCTCGACGCCATCGATCAGGACATCCTCCAGATGCTCCAGGCCGACGGCCGCGCCTCGATACGTTCGGTGGCCGAGCGGGTCCACGTCTCGCGCGCCAACGCCTACGCGCGCATCAACCGCCTCATCGAGGACGGCGTCATCCGCGGCTTCGGCGCCCGCGTGGACCACGAGCGCGCAGGTCACGGGACGTCGGCGTACATCACCCTGAAGATCGTGCAGAACACCTGGCGCACGGTGCGCGAGCAGCTCAGACAGCTGCCCGGCGCCTCCCACATCGCGCTGGTGGGCGGCGACTTCGACGTCCTGCTCCTGGTGCACACCCCCGACAACCGGGCCCTGCGCGAACTGGTGCTCACGCGCTTGCAGGCCATCCCCGAGGTGCTCAGCACGCGCACCCTGCTGGTCTTCGAGGAGGAGGACCTGGAGCCGCAGGGGTGAGCGGGCGGGGCTGTCAGGCCATCGCCATCGCCATCATCACCATGAGCAGCAGCGGAAGCACCGCGCAGAGGAGCCCGGCACCGGCGGCCAGCATCCGCGGCGCCTGCAGCGACCGGCGGTGCGGGAGCGCCCAGGCGAGCGCGAGAAGGCCGGTCGCCCAGTAGAACGTGCCGCCGAGGTAGCCGAGGCCGTCCTCCGGCCACATCAGGGCGAACTCAAGGACGAGCAGCGGCAGCCCGGGGATCGTGGCCAGGAGGGGTGCCTTCCACCACGTCGGGTGGGCGGCGGAGAGCTGTACGTCGTCCAGGGTCATGCGCACAGCTCATCAGCCGGGCCCGCCCCGGGGCATCGGGCGGCGTACTCAATGCGTCCACGCGCGCGTACTCAGCCCGCCCCCGCGACAAGCAGCGGATCAGCCCGCCTGCCGCAGCCCCCCGAACACCAACTGCGCGACCGCGTCGGCCACTTCGCGCTCACTCATACCGCGGCCGTCCGGCCGGTACCACTCCACGATGGAGTTGATCATTCCGAAGACGAGACGGGTGGCGAGCCGCACCTCCACGTCGCCGCGCACGTCCCCCTCGGCGGCCGCCGCCTTCAGCAGCTCGGCGACCCGGTGGTCGAAGTCGCGGCGCCGCTCCAGGGCCCACCGCTCGGTGCCGGTGTTGCCGCGCACCCGCAGCAGCAGCGTCACGTACGGCAGCTCGGCTATCAGCACCTCGACCATGCGCCGTACGACGTACTCCAGTCGTTCCGAAGCGCGCCCCACGCGCGCGGGCTCCTCGTCGAGGATCCCGAAGAGGCCGTCCAGCGCCCGGCTCACGGCCCGGCGCAGCAGCTCCTCCTTGCCCGTGACGTGGTGGTAGATCGACGACTTGGAGATGCCGGCCGCGCGGGAGAGGTGCTCCATGGAGGTGCCGTCGTAGCCGCGCTCGTTGAAGACCTGGACGGCGACCGTCAGCAGCGTCTCGGGGGTGTACGTGTCGCGCTTGGCGGTGGTCATGAGCCGCTGCCCTCCCGCTTGTCGGTGGCGTGCGCGTGCCGGTAGAGCGCGAGGGACGGCGCGTACCGGCCGGAGGGGTCGCGCAGGTGCAGGTCGTCGAGGAGGGCGTACGCCCAGTCACGGCCGAGCCGGCGGCTCCACTCGAAGGGGCCGAGCGGGTAGTTGACCCCGAGCCGCATCGCGGTGTCGACGTCCTCCTCGGTGGCCACGCCCTTGGCGACGGCGTCGTGCGCCAGGTCGACGATCCGCGCGACCGTACGGGCGACGATCATGCCCGGCACGTCACCGATGACGCTGACGTCCTTGCCGAGCGCCTGGAACAGGCCGATCGCCTCGACGAGGGTCAGCGGGGAGGTGTCCTGGGAGGCCGACAGGGCGATCCGGGTGGCCCGGCGGTAGTCGAGCGCGAGGTCGAAGTAGACGACGTCCCGGAACTCCACCGAGGTCTGCCCGTCGGCGAGCGCCAGCTGGCCGCCGCTCGGCAGGACGAGCCGGGTGCCGTGGTCCTCTTCCTCCTCGCGCACCGGGATGCCCGCCTCGCGGATCAGCGCGAGCAGCTCGGAGGCCGGGCCGAGGCCACCCTCGGCGACGACGTACGCGGGCGGCCGCTCCTTCTCCGCGGTGTGCGGCTCGGCGCGCTCGGCGCCCTCGGCGTGGTCGTACCAGCCGTGTCCGCTCTTGCGGCCCAGGCGGCCCGACTCGACCAGGCGGCGCTGGGCGAGGGAGGGCGTGAAGCGGACGTCCTGGAAGAAGGACTGCCACACGGAGTGGGTGACGGACTCGTTGACGTCCTGCCCGATCAGGTCGGTCAGTTCGAAGGCGCCCATCCGGAAGCCGCCCGACTCGCGCAGCACGGCGTCGATGGTGGCCGGATCGGCGCCCTGGGCCTCGTAGACGGCGAAGGCCTCGGCGTAGAAGGGCCGCGCGATGCGGTTGACGATGAAGCCGGGGGTGTCGGCGCAGGCCACCGGCGTCTTGCCCCAGGCGCGGGCGGTCTCGTACGCGCGCGTGGCCGACGTGACGTCGGTGGCGAACCCGGAGACGACCTCGACCAGCGGCAGCAGCGGGGCGGGGTTGAAGAAGTGCAGGCCCACGAAACGGCCGGCGTTGCGCAGGGCGCCGCCGATGGCCGTGACGGACAGGGAGGAGGTGTTGGTGGCGAGCAGACAGTCCTCGCCGACGACGTCCTCCAGCTGCCGGAACAGCTCCTGTTTGACGTCCAGGCGCTCCAGGACGGCCTCGACGACGAGGGCGCAGTCCGCGAGCTCGGTGAGCTGCTCGGCGGGCACGAGCCGGGCGCGGGCCGCATCCCGCTCGGCGCCGGTCAGCCGGTCCTTCTCGACGAGCCGGTCGAGGCGCGCGCCGATCGCCGCGGCCGCGTCCTTGGCCCGTCCGGGCACGGCGTCGTACAGCCGTACGGGGTGGCCGGCGACCAGCGCGACCTGGGCGATGCCCTGGCCCATGGTGCCGGTGCCGACGACTGCCACGGGGCTGCTGAGGTCGAGTGCTGTCATGTGCGCGATCCTCCCGCACGGGGTTTTCCACAGAAGCGGCGGACCCCCTTGTCCCGACCGATCGTTCGGTTACTCTAACTCTCACTGGCCCACCCGTCACCCGCCACCACCCTGATCGAGGCGCTTCGCGCCGCACCCCTCGATTTCCTGCCCATGTTTCTGCCCAGGTCATGAACTCGACGGAGAGTTCAGAAGGAGTTGGTCCCGCATGGCCGCCGAACTGACCGCCCACGAGCTGATCGCCAAGCACCGACCCACCCTCGACCAGGCGCTCGAAGCCATCCGCACCCGCGCGTACTGGTCCCCCCACCCCGAGCACCCCAAGGCCTACGGCGAGAACGGCAGCCTGGACATGGGCGCGGGCAAGGCTGCCTTCGACGCCGTCCTCGGCACCCGGCTCGACCTCGGCCAGCCCGGCACCGACGACTGGGTCGGCGGCGAGGTCTCCCCGTACGGCATCGAGCTGGGCGTGCAGTACCCGCACGCGGACATCGACGTGCTGCTGCCCGCCATGAAGGCCGGACAGCGGGCCTGGCGGGACGCGGGCGCGGAGATCCGCGCGGTGGTCTGCCTGGAGATCCTCAAACGGATCAGCGACCGCACCCACGAGTTCGCGCACGCGGTCATGCACACCTCCGGCCAGGCCTTCATGATGGCGTTCCAGGCGGGCGGCCCGCACGCGCAGGACCGCGGCCTGGAGGCGGTGGCGTACGCGTACGTCGAGCAGGTCCGCACCCCCGACACCGCGGAGTGGACCAAGCCGCAGGGCAAGCGCGACCCGCTCGCGCTGACCAAGGCGTTCACGCCGGTCCCGCGCGGCATCGCCCTGATGATCGGCTGCAACACCTTCCCCACCTGGAACGGCTACCCGGGCCTGTTCGCCTCCCTCGCCACCGGCAACGCGGTCCTGGTGAAGCCCCACCCGCGCGCGGTGCTGCCGCTCGCGCTGACCGTGCAGGTCGCTCGCGAGGTGCTGGCGGAGGCGGGCTTCGACCCCAACCTCGTCGCCCTGGCCGCCGAGCGCCCCGGCGAGGGCATCGCCAAGACGCTCGCCGTGCGCCCCGAGATCCGGATCATCGACTACACCGGCTCGACCGCCTTCGGCGACTGGCTGGAGGCCAACGCCCGCCAGGCGCAGGTCTACACGGAGAAGGCCGGCGTCAACACGGTGCTCGTCGACTCCACCGACAACTACAAGGGGATGCTGTCCAACCTGGCGTTCTCGCTGTCCCTGTACAGCGGCCAGATGTGCACCACCCCGCAGAACCTGCTGATCCCCCGGGACGGCATCCGCACCGACGAGGGCCCGAAGACCTTCGACGAGGTCGTCGCCGACCTCGCCCGCTCCGTCGACGGCCTGCTCGGCGACGACGCGCGCGCGAACGCGCTGCTCGGCGCGATCGTCAACCCGGACGTCAAGGCCCGCCTGGAAGCCGCGGCAGGGCTCGGCGAGGTCGCCCTCGCCTCCCGCGAGATCACCAACCCCGAGTTCCCGGACGCGGTCGTCCGCACGCCGGTCGTCGTGAAGCTGGACGGCGCCAAGCCGGACGACGAGGCCGCGTACATGAGCGAGTGCTTCGGCCCGGTCTCCTTCGCCGTCGCCGTCGACTCGGCGTCCGACGCGGCGGAGCTGCTGCGCCGCACGATCCGCGAGAAGGGCGCGATGACGGTGGGCGCCTACACGACCGACACCGAGGTCGAGCAGGCGGTGCAGGAGGTCTGCCTGGAGGAGGCGGCCCAGCTGTCGCTGAACCTCACGGGCGGCGTGTACGTCAACCAGACGGCCGCGTTCTCCGACTTCCACGGGTCGGGCGGCAATCCCGCCGCCAACTCCGCCCTCACCGACGGGGCGTTCGTCGCGAACCGCTTCCGCGTGGTGGAGGTCAGGCGCGAGGCCTAAGCACCACCCAGGCTCCAGTGGTAGAGCGTCATCCCCACACTGGTCGCCAAGTTGTAGCTCGACACCTGCGGGCGCATGGGCAGGCGCAGCAAATGGTCCGCCCGCGCGCGCAGGTCGGCCGACAGGCCGCTGCGCTCCGAGCCGAACGCGAGGACGGCGTCGTCCGGGAGCTTGACGCCCCGGATGTCGTCGCCCTCGGGATCGAGCGCGAACAGCGGCCCCGCGGGCAGCTCCTCGACGGCCAGCCGTTCCACCGCCGTCGCGAAGTGCAGGCCCGCCCCGCCGCGCACGACCGTCGGGTGCCAGGGATCCAGCGTGCCGGTGGTGACCACGCCGGTCGCGCCGAAGCCGGCCGCCAGGCGGATCACCGCGCCCGCGTTGCCGAGATTGCGGGGCTGGTCGAGGACGACGACGGGAGCGGTGCGCGGCGTCCGGGCCAGCCGTTCCAGGTTCGCCGCCCGTGACGGCCGTACCGCCAGGGCCGCCACCGCCGTGGGGTGCGGGCGCGGAACGAGGGACGCGTACGTCGTCTCCGGCACCTCGGTGAGCAGCCCGTCCAGCGTGTCCCGGACGTCCGGGGCCAGCTCGTCGGCGAGCGCGAGCGCGGCGGCCCGGTCCACCGCGACCGCCACCGGCACCTCCGCCCCGAAGCGCACCGCGTGCTTGAGGGCGTGGAATCCGTCGAGGAGTACGGCGGTGTCGGCGAGGCGGTGCCAGGCGCGCACGGGGTCGTTCATGACGGGAAGCCTACGTGCGTGTGCTCGGGGTTCTCCGGGCTGCGCGGCTCGGGCAGCGCCGTACGGCCGGACCTGCGGGGCAGCGGTACGCGGGCCGCCCATCCGCCGAGCCGGCGCAGGAACGGCGTCGGCAGGAAGACCGCGTCGGCCGCGATCATCGCCAGCGAGAAGAACGGCAGCCCGAGGACCACGGCGATCACGGCGTGCTCGAACATCATGGCGGCCAGCAGGACGTTCTTCACCCGCCGGTTGAACAGCGTGAACGGAAAGGCGACCTGCACCGCGACCGTCCCGTACGTCACCAGCATCACCATCGTGCCGCTGGCCGACAGCAGGTCGGCGAGCGCGGGCCACGGGGAGAAGTAGTCCAGGTGGAGCGGGTAGTAGACGGCGGTGCCGTCCTGCCAGCGCGAGCCCTGGATCTTGTACCAGCCGGCGGTCGCGTAGATCAGACAGGCCTCGGCCATGATCACCAGCAGTGCGCCGTTGTGCACGATGTTGGCGACGACGTCGAGCAGAATGCGCGGCTGCTCGGTCCTCGCGCGGCGGCCGACCAGCCACCACAGTGCCTGCGCGGCCCACACGCCCCACAGGATCGCCGGCACCAGCCCCTGCCCGCCGATCCAGGTGGCGAGGAAGGCCACACCGATACGGGCCCCGCGCGAGGGGAGAGACCCGGCCTCGTCCGACGGCCAGTCGTCGCCGAGCTCCCCGGCCAGCGTCGCCACGAGCAGCACCAGCCCGAACACGCCCCACAGAAGGGGCCCCACCCAGTCCGTCACCCGCTCCCCACGCGCGCGTGCCGCCCGTTCCCGGTCGGCCCTGCGCGCGTCCAGCGACCACACCTGGCCGCAGCGCGTGAAGACCAGATAGATGCACATCAGGTGCAGGACGTTGTCGCCGCCGTCGCCCATGAAGACGGAGCGGTTCTGCAGCGAGAGCACGCCGACCATGAACAGCACGGACGTCGTGCGGGTGCGCCAGCCGAGCAACAGCAGGACCGAGGAGAGGACGGCGAGCGCGTAGACCGCCTCGAACCACAGCCGGCTGTCGGACCACATCAGCACCGTGAAGGCGCCGTTCATGCCGATCAGCTGCTCGGCGAGGCCGAAGCTCCAGGGGCCGCCCGGCCCGTACAGCTCGTGGCGGTGGGGCAGCTCGCGCAGCAGGAAGAACAGCCAGGTGGTGGCGAAGCCGATCCGGACGACGGCCGTCTGGTACGGGCCGAGCGCGGACTCGGTGACCCGGGCGATACCGGTCGAGAGCGCGAGGGCGAACCGGTTCACCGCTGTTCTCCCCCGGCCTCGTCCTCGGGCACCGACCACCAGGGCAGCACCCGGAAGACCGCCTCGTCGGGCACCTTCTCACCGCTCCATTCGGGCGGGGACACATTGATCGTGCGCGAACGGACCTGCACCCGGTCCAGCGCGCCGCCCGGTCCGGCGGCCTCCTCGCGCTCCAGGCGCAGCACCACGATCCGGCGCAGATAGTCCTCGGCCAGGGAGCCGCGCAGGCCCACCGGGCGGTTGTCGCTGTCGTGCGTGGCGACGAGGAAGTCCCAGGCCCGGCGCAGCTCGTTCTGCTGGGTGTGGCTCGGCAGGAGGTTGCCGTCGATGTCCCGGCCGTCCTGGGCGGACAGGTCGTACCAGTCGGTGGTGCGCAGCTCGCCGTCGGCCTCGCGGACATCGGCGCGGACCTGGACGGCGATGTTCTGCTGGAGCGGGTTCGGCGCGAAGAGCTTCCAGTTCTGCTCGAACTCGGGGTAGATCCAGTCGTCGATCGCCTGGCCGTGCTGCTTGGTCACCGTGTTCGAGGGCGCGACGTGCAGGAAGACCATGCCTATGTGGACACAGACGGCGATCGCCACGACCGCGAGGGCGAGGGCGGCACCGATCTGGTAGCGCAGGGAGAGGGCGGCCACACCCGTGCGGGGCGCGGGGGCGGGCTCGGGGTCCGGCCCGTGCCGGGCCCCGCCCTCTGCGTCGTACGCGTCCATTCCGCCCCGTTCCCCGATTCCGGTCCGTTCCGCCTCGGCGCTCGCACCGGAACGGTACTCAGGCCCATCGCCGGGCACAGCCCCCTTCGGCCGCTCGGCGGGTGCCACCTTACGGCGCGAAATTCACGACGAGGTCACGTCGGACGAGCGAGCGGCAGGGGCGCCGTCGGCACCGTTCCCTTCTTCTAGAACCTGTTCTATCTTGACGCACCGTCAGATCTCCGTGCGCGTGAGAGGGCAGGGACCGTGGACTTCACCTTCACCGAGGAGCAGCAGGCGGCGGCCGAGGCGGCCCGGGGCGTGTTCGCCGGCGTCGCACCCGACGCGGTCCCGAGTCCCGCGCTGACCCCGGGCGCCGTCGCCGACGACTTCGACCGCGCACTGTGGGCCCGGCTCGCCGACGCGGACCTGCTGAGCCTGCTGCTCGCCGAGGAACACGGCGGGGCCGGCCTGGACGCCGTCGCCCTGTGCCTGGTGCTGCGCGAGGCGAGCCGGGTGCTGGCACGGGTACCGCTGCTGGAACACAGCGCGGCGCTCGCGACCCTCCAGTCCTACGGCCGTCCCGAGGCGACGTCCGCCGTGCTCCCCCGGGCCGGGCGCGGGGAGCTGGTGCTGACCGTCGCCGCGCACGGCCGCACCGGCCACGACCCCGCCGAGCTCGCGGTGACCGCCCGGCGCGACGGCGACTCCTGGCTCCTGGACGGGGTGCAGACGGCGGTGCCCTGGGCGTACGACGCCGACCTCGTCCTCGTACCGGCCACCGCGGACGGGGACCGGTCCCTCCTCGCGCCGGTGCCGCGCGGGCACGAGGGCACCGTCCTCGCCGAGCAGTACGCCACCAGCGGGGAGCGGCTCGGGGAGCTGCGGCTCGACTCGGTGCGGATCCCCGCGCGGAACGTCGTCGACGCCGAGGGCGCCTGGGAGTCGCTGCGCGGGCTGCTGACCGCCGGGACGTGCGCGCTGGCGCTTGGCCTGGGGGAGCGGGTGCTGCGGATGACCTCCGAGTACACCGCCAAGCGGGAGCAGTTCGGCTTCCCGCTGGCCACCTTCCAGGCGGTCGCCGTCCAGGCCGCCGACCGCTACATCGACCTGCGCGCCATGGAAGCCACCCTGTGGCAGGCCGCCTGGCGGCTCGCCGCACGGGCCCCCGGCGCCCTGCCCGTCGCCGCAGACCTGGCCGTGGCGAAGATCTGGGCCGCCGACGGCGTACGCCGCGTCGTGCAGACGGCACAGCATCTGCACGGCGGATTCGGCGCCGACGTCGACTACCCCCTGCACCGATACCACGCCTGGGCCAAGTACCTGGAGCTGTCACTGGGCCCGGCGGCGGCGCACGAGGAGGCGCTGGGGGATCTGCTGGCAGCACATCCCCTGGGCTCGGCCTAGAGCCGGCCTAGAGAACGAAGCCCGGCTGACCCGCGTCCGTCACCACCGGACGGCCCACGGCCGCCCACACCTGCATACCGCCGTCGACGTTCACCGCGTCGATGCCCTGCTGTACGAGGTACATCGCGACCTGCGCCGAACGGCCGCCGGAGCGGCAGATCACGTTGACCCGGCCGTCCTGCGGGGCGGCCTCGGTCAGCTCGCCGTACCGGGCGACGAACTCGCTGATGGGGATGTGCAGCGCCCCTTCGGCATGGCCCGCCTGCCACTCGTCGTCCTCGCGGACGTCCAGCAGGAAGTCGCCGTCCTTGAGGTCCGTGACCTCGACCGTGGGCACGCCAGTTCCAAAATGCATGGCTCCGACGCTACCCGAGCAGCTCGGCCAGTTCCGCCTCGCGTGCGGAGACCTGGGCCAGCAGCTGCTCGGCGATCTCCTCCAGAAGGCGGTCGGGGTCGTCCGGGGCCAGCCGCAGCATGGACCCGATGGCGCTCTCCTCCAGGTCCTTGGCGACCACGGTGAGCAGTTCCTTGCGCTGGGCGAGCCACTCCAGGCGGGCGTAGAGCTCCTCGCTGGGGCTCGGCCCCCGGTCCTCGGGCGCGGGGCCGGCGGCCCACTCCACGGCCAGCTCCCGCAGCAGGGCCTCGTCGCCCCGGGCGTAGGCGGCGTTGACCCGGGTGATGAACTCCTCGCGCCGCGCGCGCTCCTTGTCCTCCTGGGCCAGGTCGGGGTGGGCCTTGCGGGCCAGCTCGCGGTAGAGCTTGCGGGCCTCCTCGCTCGGGCGCACCCGCTGCGGGGGCCGAACCGGCTGGTCCGTGAGCATCGCCGAGGCCTCCGGGAACAGGCCTTCGCCGTCCATCCAGCCGTGGAAGAGCTCCTCGACGCCGGGCATCGGCATCACCCGGGCGCGGGCCTCCTGCGCCTTGCGGACGTCCTCCGGGTCACCGGTGCGGGCGGCCCTGGCCTCGGCTATCTGCGCGTCCAGCTCGTCGAGGCGGGCGTACATCGGGCCGAGCTTCTGGTGGTGCAGCCGGGAGAAGTTCTCGACCTCGACGCGGAACGTCTCCACGGCGATCTCGTACTCGATGAGCGCCTGTTCTGCGGCCCGCACGGCCCGCGCCAAACGCTCTTCTGGCCGTGGCTCTGCTTCCGGAGTCGTCACCCGCCCAGCGTAAGCGCTCCGCTGGGGAAGCCGTGTCGGTCGTTTGTTGTCTGCGGCGCCGTTGTAGCTGGTCGCGCCCGCGCGGCGGAGCCGCATATCGATACAGCCCCGCGCCCCTTTGGGGCGCGCTTTCTCATACGCCTGTTTCCGCTGCGATCTTGCCCTCCCTCACCGCCTTCACCAGCACCGCGTGGTCCGCCTCCGTGCGGTCGGCGTAGGTGACCGCGAAGGTCGCCATCGCCTCGTCCAGTTCCTCGTTCTTTCCGCAGTAGCCGGCGATCAGGCGTGGGTCGGCGCTGTGGGCGTGGGCGCGGGCCAGGAGGGCGCCGGTCATGCGGCCGTAGTCGTCGATCTGGTCGGCGGCGAGGGCGGCCGGGTCGACGCTGCCCTTGCGGTTGCGGAACTGCCGCACCTGGAAGGGACGCCCGTCGACCGTCGTCCAGCCCAGCAGGATGTCGCTGACGACCTGCATGCGCTTCTGCCCCAGCACCACCCGGCGGCCCTCGTGCTCCGCGGCCGGCGGCTCGAAGCCGGCGGTCGCCAGATGCGGCACCAGCGCGGAGGGGCGGGCCTCCTTCACCTGCAGGACGAGCGGCTCGCCGCGGTGGTCCAGCAGCAGCACGACATACGAGCGGGTGCCGACGCTGCCCGTGCCGACCACGCGGAACGCCACGTCGTGCACCGTGTGCCGGGCGAGCAGCGGGAGGCGGTCCTCCGCCAGGGTGGCGACGTAGTCCTCCAGGGACGCGGCGACCGCGGCGGCCTCCGCGTCCGGGACGCGCCGCAGCACCGGCGGGGCGTCCACGAAGCGGCGTCCGCCGTCCGGGGTCGGCTCCGTCGACTTCGCCGCGAACCGCCCGCTGGTGTTGGACCGCGCCTTCTCGGAGACCCGCTCCAGCGTGCCGAGCAGGTCGTGGGCGTCGGTGTGGGAGACGAGCTCCTCGTCCGCGATGGCGTTCCATGCGTCCAGCACCGGAAGCTTGGCCAGCAGCCGCATCGTGCGCCGGTAGGACCCCGCCGCGTCGTGCGCCGCCTTGCGGCAGGTGTCCTCGTCGGCGCCCGCCTCACGGCCGGCGAGGACCAGCGAGGCCACGAGCCGCTTGAGGTCCCACTCCCAGGGGCCGGGCACCGTCTCGTCGAAGTCGTTCAGATCGATGACCAGGCCGCCGCGGGCATCGCCGTACAGACCGAAGTTCGCCGCGTGGGCGTCGCCGCATAGCTGGGCGGAGATGCGGGTCATGGGGGTGCGGGCGAGGTCGTGGGCCATCAGGCCCGCCGCTCCGCGCAGGAAGGCGAACGGCGTGGCCGCCATCCGGCCTACCCGTATCGGGGTGAGCCCGGAGATCCGGCCGCGGTTGGACTCCTCGACCGCCGCGAGGGCGTCGGGGCGGGTGGGGTCGCCATCGAGCACCGCGTGCGACCGGCGCGGAACGCGCTCGCGCAGTGCCTTGCCCTCTTCCTTCGGCGTCCCCTGCACGGGCCACCCGGCGAATCCCCGCACCTGGGGCAGCCGACCGACTGCCTCCGCACCGACGTCGATCACATCGACCGCCTCCCCCGTACCCGCCTACCCGGATGAACATCAATTGGTGCCGACGGTACAGCCGGTGGCCGAAACGCGTCAGACCCTGTGGACAACTCCACAGCTGTGGACAAGGCCTGACCCCGGCTCGGCGGCCACCACCACCGCCACCATCACCGCCACCCCCGCCGACTCTATTTCACGGGAAAGGAATAGAAGGAATGCCGCGTGAAAGTGACACTATGTCAGCTTCCCGACTCGATGTCCGTTACCGGATCCGGATCATCTCGAATCGCAAGATTCGCAGCTCAGGCTCTTGATTTTTTTGTTCACCGAACCTTAGTGTTTCATTCCCGCTACACGTAATGCTTTGCATGTGCTCCAAGTCCATGGCATAAGACAGTAGTGAGGCAAAATTGATTGATCTCGGAGCGCAATCCGACCCCTATGAAACCGAGTCGGTTATCGGCGGTCCAGGGGTTGTCATCACAGGCGCGACATCCGGGATCGGGCTTGCGACGAGCAGACTGCTGGCGGAGTCCGGATGGCGAGTATTCGCCGTGGGACGGCGCGGCGACCTGCTGGCGGACCTCGCCGGAGAATTCCCGAACGGCAGGGTCACGCCCCTCTGCCTCGACGTCCGTGACCGGGACGCGGTCATGGCGGTGCTGCCGGAACTCCATCGGCAGGGCGACGGAATCGCGGCGCTCATCAACAATGCCGGGCTCTCCAAGGGATTCGGCCCGATGAGTGCCGCGGAACCCGAAAATTGGCAGGAAATGATCGACACCAATATCACCGGTGTCCTCAACTGCACTCATGCTCTGCTGCCCGGCATGATCGACCGGCAGGACGGGCATGTGGTCAACGTCGGTTCCATTGCGGCGACCTACCCGTACATGGGCGGCAACGTCTATGCGGCGACCAAGGCCTTTGTTCATCAGCTGAGCCTCAACCTGCGGACGGAGCTGCAGGGCACCGGTCTCCGGGTGTCTTGTGTCGCCCCCGGAATGGCCCGCACCGGTTTCGCCCTCGTTCGCTTCGGCGGGGACCAAACGCGCGCCGACGCGCTCTACGACGGAGTGCGGCCGCTCAGCGGAGTGGACGTGGCCCGCACCATCGAGTGGTGCCTCTCCCAGCCCCCTCATGTCAACGTCAACATGATCGAGGTCATGCCCACCGAGCAGCCCTTCGCCCTGGAGCTGAAGGCTGCCGCCCGGCAGTCCGATCTCGCGATATCTGAAACAGGATGAGTCACCGATGCAACTGAGCACCGAGCAAGTCCGCCTCTTTCAGCGGGACGGCTATCTCTCCCTGCCCGTCGTCTTCACCGAGTCCGAACTTGAGGCGCTCGCGACCGACGCCGCGGCCATCGCCGACAAGGACACCCCGCAGCGCGTCATGGAGAAGGGCGGTGAGATCACCCGGTCCGTCTACTGGCTGGACGGTCTCAGCGACCTGTACGCCCGCGTGGTGCGCGACCCGCGTCTGGTCGAGCCCGCCAGGGCGCTGCTCGGCGGCGATGTCTACCTGTACCAGACGCAGTTGAACCCGAAGGCGTCCTTCGTCGGCGACGTATGGAAGTGGCACCAGGACTACCTGTACTGGAACCGCGAGGACGGCATGCCCAACGACAACGTCCTCAGTGCTGCCGTCTACCTCGACGACGTCACCGAGTTCAACGGCCCGATGTACGTCATCCCCGGCACGCACCGCACCACGCTGGACAGCGAGACCGCCACCCGCAGCGGCGCCGACGGCTGGGAGAACACCGTCAACGCGGACTTCCGGCACGAGGTCGGCCAGGACACCCTGGCCCGGCTGGTCTCTCAGAACGGCCTGGCGAGCACCCGGGGGGCGCGGGGCAGCGTGGTCTTCTTCCACGGCAACCTGCTGCACAGCTCGGGTCCCAACCTGTCCCCGTTCACCCGCACCGTGTTCTTCGCGCGGTACGCGGGAATGGACAACGTCCTGCGGCCCGTGGCCGATCCGCGACCGGACTGGATCGCCAATCGCAGCCCCGAGCCGATCAGCACGCTCGACCAGCCCCTGCTGCCCGTCTGACCCTCCGCCGGACCGACGCCCCTTCACCGCACCGAAAGCGAGCCGCACCGTGCCCGATGCCGTACGTCATCTGCTTGACCTCGCTGACCACACCCCGCAGGACGTGCGCTCCTGGCTCGACGAAGCCCTGGTCATCGCCGAGGGACGCCATCGTTATGGCCGCCGCCCGCAGGGCGCGGAGCGCTTCCTGGACGGCCGCTTCGTCACGCTCCTGCTGGAGAAGCCCGCCACCAGAACCCGACTGCACAGCGAGCTCGCCACCGCGGACCTCGGTGGCACCTGCGTGGTACTGCCCGCCGCCGACACGCAGTTGAGCCGTGGCGAGACCGTGGGCGACACCGCGCGCGTACTCAGCAAGAACACCGATCTCGTGCTCTACCGTGCCCGGCGCCACGAGGATCTGCTGGAGTTCGCCCGCCACTCGTCGGTTCCGGTGATCAACGGCTGTTCCGACTTCAGCCACCCCTTCCGCGTCCTGATCGACATCATGACGTTCGAGCAGGAGCGCGGTCCCGTCGCCGGCCGTACCTTCGCGTGGAGCGGCGACGGCAACAACATGCTCAACTCGTTCATCCAGGCCGCCACTCTGCTCGACTTCGAGCTGCGCATCGCCACCCCCGAGGCCTACGCGCCCAATCCGGACGTGCTGGCCTGGGCGGAGCGGCACGGAGGGAAGGTCTCGGTGCACCGGGACCCCGTGAAGGCGATCACCGGCGCGCATGCCGTGGTGGGCGACACCTTTGTGTCGATGGGCGATGTGTCCACCCCGGAGCGGCTGGAGGCCATGCGTCCGTACCAGGTGGACGCGGCGCTGATGGCCAAGGCGGCGCCCGACGCCGTCTATCTGCACTCGCTGCCCGCCTACCGCGGACAAGAGGTCACGCCGGACGTCATCGACGGTCCGCAGTCCCTCGTCTGGGACGGTGGCATCGCCAACAAGCGGTTCTTCTTCCAGGCACTGTTCCGCTGGCTGCTGCGGTTCTGAGCAGAGACGGAACTCCCCCTCGAAGGAAGCTTCGAGGGGGAGTTCCGGTGCGGGTGCCGCGGGCGTCAGCCGGCGATGGTCAGCTGCATCAGCGCCTTGGCCGTGTGCATGCGGTTCTCCGACTGGTCGAAGACGCGGCTCTGTTCGCCCTCGAAGACGTCGTCGTCGACCTCGCAGATGTCGGGGTGGGCGATGGCCGTCTCGGTGTCGAGCAGGTGGAAGGCCGGGAGGCAGTGCAGGTAGATCGAGTCCTGGCGGCCGGTGAGGGCCATCAGGTCCTTGGTGACCTTCAGGTCGCGCAGGAGGTCGATGCGCTCCTGGGTCTGGTCCTCCTCACCCATGGAGACCCACACGTCGCCGTAGACGCAGGCCGAGCCGGCCAGGGCCTCCTCGGCGGAGTCGGTGACCAGGACGCGGGCCTTGTCGGACTCGCGATCGGCGAGCAGCTCCTCGATGACGCCGGGAGCGGGCTGGAGCTCCTTGGGGGCGAGGATGCGCAGGTCGAGGCCGACCTTGGCGGCGGCGATGGCGAGGGTGATGGCCATGTTGTTGCGGCCGTCGCCGACATAGGTGAGCGGCAGGCCCTCCAGGTCGCCGAAGTTCTCCTGGAGGGTGAGCAGATCGGCCAGCACCTGTGTGGGGTGGTAGTTGTCGCACAGGCCGTTCCAGACGGGCACACCGGCGAACTCGGCGAACTCCGCGACCGTGGCGTGCTCGAAGCCGCGGAACATCACGCCGTCGAAGACCCGGCCGAAGACCCGGGCGATGTCCCGCACCGACTCCTTGATGCCGAAGCGGATGTCCTCACGGCCGAAGATCTCCGCGTGCGCGCCCGACTGCGTCGACGCCACCACGAAGGAGACGCGGGTACGGCAGGACGGCTTGAGGAAGATCAGGGCGATGTTCTTGCCGGCCAGTACGGGGGCGTTCTGGCCCAGGGCGGTGCGGTCCTTGAGATCGGCTGCCCGGTCCAGGAGCTCGCGGATCTCGTCGCCGCTGAACTCCCGCAGCGACAACAGGCTGCGTCCCTTGAGTCCCGAAATCGCCACGGCACTATCTCCGATCACTGTCGAACATCATCGATAATCATGCGGACCTTCACATTAACATGCAGTCCAGGAGGTCACCAGAGTGTCAAGGAGGGCCCGTTGCACCCCGTCGAACAGCTCGCACTCGATGTCGCGAGCGGCCGCACCGGTCCCCGCGAGGGTGAACGGGCGGCCGCCCGGCTGGCCTTGGACGGAGCGCTGACCGGGCAGGATCTCGTCGGCTGGTTCAAGACCGCGCACTGGCTCGCACACCGCGAGGACCTGTGGGAACGGGCCCTGCTGCTGGGCAGGTTGCTGACCGCCGCCGTCGAGGCACTACCGCGGTCCACCCCGTCGTACGACCTTGTCCGGTGCCGCTCGGCCTGGACCGAACTCGTGCACCTCTGTCTCGTCCACCGGCCCGACGGCGCGCTGTTCGCCTCGGGCGCCCGGGCCGGCCGCGCCGCGCTCGCCGGGGCCCGGGAGTTGGGCGACGACGACCTCGTGGGACAGGCGCTGTACCGGCTCGGCACCCTGTATCTCGACCCCTTCTCCCGGGCCAGGGACCTGTGGTGGGAGGAGCACCGGCTCTGGCTCAGCCTCGCTCCCGAGGAGGCGCTCGCCGGGCTGCCGGAGCCGCACGAAGCGCTGGAGACCGCCGAGGCGTACCTGCGCGAGGCCGCGGCGCTGCGCACCGGTGCCGGCCTCGGGTACACGTGCAAGGCCCTGGCGCAGGCCGTTCAGCAGCAGGAGTTCGTCGCTCGGGCCAACGCCGGAGGCAAGGGAGGCACCGCCGAATTCGTCCCCCGCTCCCTCACCGCCCTGTGCGACCAGGCCCTCGACCTCATCCCCGCGGACGACCTGGTGGCACGGGCCAACGTCGAGGCGATCCGGTCGGGTTCGGGCTCCGCGGAGCCCTCGGAGGTCGCGTAGCCGACGAGCCCACCAAACCCCGGTCGCCCTACGCCCCCTCCACCACAGCCGCTCCCTGCCGCTCGGGCTCCGGCCCCGCTCCCGCCGCAATCGCCCGTGCCGCCGCCGGGGCCGTCAGCAGACCCGCCGCCATCAGCAGGGCGCCGAGCAGATACCAGCCCTGGGGCGCCCAGTCGAGGCACAGCAGGGTCAGGAGGCCGGGGGCGACCGCCATGGATCCGCTGATGCCGAAGGAGAACATGCCCTGGTACTCGCCCTGGGCGTGCTCCGGCGCCAGATGGTGGGCCAGTTCGAAACTGGCGGCGGCGTGCCAGAGTTCGCCGATCGTGTGCAGGGCCATCATCGCCAGCAGCAGCACCGAAGCCCACAACGGCGACAGCCCACCGGTCAGCGCGAATGCCGAGCAGGTGACCAGGAACACGATGCCCGCGGCGCGCATCGCGCGCGCGGAGCTACGGGCGTCGACGACCGTCTGGCCCACCCGCACCTGGAACAGGACGACCAGCACCATGTTGACGATCATCACGACCGAGATCAGGGCCCGGGGCGCCTCGGTGTACTCCGAGATCCACAGCGGCAGCGCCACGGTGAGCACCGAATACTGCAGGGTCATCAGGGCGTTGAGGGCCGTCACCGCCATGAACGGGCCGTCGCGCAGCACCGCGGTCCGCGCGGCCTTGGCAGCGGCGGGTACGGGCTCGTAGCGGGGCAGCAGGGTCAGGACGGCCGCGGCGACGAAGAAGGTCACGGCGTTGACCAGCACCACCGCCAAGTACGCGGAACGGCTGTCGAGTTGGAGCGCGACGCCGCCCACCACCGAACCCAGGGCCATCGACAGGTTGGAGACGGCCCGCATATAGGAGCGCAGGCGCACCCGCGAGCCGCCGCCGGCCCGGCTGACCAGGACCGCGCGCAAGGTGCGGCTGCCCTGGAGGCCGACGGCGGCGACGATCGCGTCCGCCAGCAGCCACGGGAAGGTACTGACCGCGGCGAGCCCCAGCATGGCAAGGCCCTCGACCACGAGCAGGAGCATCGCGAGATTGCGCGGTCCCGTGCGGTCCGACAGCTTGCCGATGAGGATGTTCGAGGGCAGGGCCGCCACCCCGGCCACGGTCAGCGCGAGGCCCACCTCGCCCGCCGAGAAGCCGACGCTGCGGGTGAGGTAGAGCAGCCCGGCGGTGAGGTACATGCCCTGGCCGAAGGTGTTGATCAGGATGAAGCCCACCAGGACCCGGTGCGGGCGCTCCTCGGGAAGGCGGTAGTGCCGGGCCACGGCACCGAACCGGCCGGCCAGCGAGCCGAACATCAGAGTCCTCGCTTCTTCGTGGTCTTGGTGCGGCCCGCCGTCAGGCCGCCGGTGCCATGCCCCAGGCACGCAGCTGCCGCAGCCAGCGCTCGCGGGTGTCGCTGCCCTCGGCGTTGGCGAGCCACTGCGGCGAGTACTGGCTCTCCCGGCGCGGTATGCCGCTCGGCTTGGCGCCCGCGGCGATCCAGTCCCGCTGCCTGCGCAGCTCGCGGAACTGGGCCTCGCGGCCGAACTGCTGGACCACCGTGCGGATCGCCGTCTCCTGCGCCTCGTTACGCGGGCTGTCGAAGTAAGTGAAGCTGCACATGCGCCGGTTGGGGAAGCCGTTCCACGAAGCGTGCCAGACCCGCAGGTCGAAGGCGATCACATCGCCGGGCTGCGAGGCGCACACCTGGGCGGGCACGTCCTGCACCTCGAACCGGCTGCGCTTGGTGGCCGTGTCGTTCTCCGGGTTGCCCGCCGTGTTCAGCTTGTCCTTCACGGAGATGGCGATCAGCTCGTCGTGCCAGGGGTTGCGGTGGGAGCCCGGCAGCACCCGCAGGGCCCCGCTGTCGCCGTCGACCGGGTCGAGGTAGGCAACGAACTTCAGGGAGTGGAAGTCGGAGACGCTGGTGTCCGCGTGCCACTCGGTGAGGTTGCCGGAGAAGACGTTGCCGTTGGACATCACCCCCACCGCGTCGTCGCTGAGCAGCGCACGGGCCGCCGAGCTCAGCTTCTCCGACTCCAGGGCGTCGCCCAGGAACGGCGTCTCGTCGCGCATGTTCGACCAGCTCATCTGGCCGCGCACACCGATCGCGGACGAGTACACCGTCGAGGCCGCGGCGTGCCCGAGCTCGTACTCCTTCTCGATCACGGCGAGTTCACCGGCGTCGAAGAAGCCCGGGAGCGGCAGATAGCCGAAGAGCCGGAAGAAGTCGGCCTGTTGCTGGGTCACCATGGTCAGGGGGTTCCTTTCGCATTCACTGGAGTCAACTGAGGTCGGCCCGGGTCCGTCACACGCGCTGGTCACGGCCACCGCGCCCAGCCGCGCACGTCGTAGCCGAGCAGCTCCGACACCTCGGCGACCTCCGGCAGGTCGAGCAGTTCGCGCAGCTCGGGCCGCTCGCGGCGCCAGCGCGCCAGGGCGGGGGCCGAGGTGGCGTTGACGCGCCGGGGCTCGTCGACGGCGGCGACGCGGTCCTCGGTCAGCCGCAGCCCGATCTCCTTCGCCGTCCGCTCCATCAGCGCCCTGCGGGTGGCGCCGCCGATCTGGAAGTCCTCGAAGCGGAGCCGTACCGGGTCCTGGGCGTGCCGCAGGATGCGCCGGTGGGGGTCGGACCACTGGGCGGCGCACAGTTCGGCGAGCGGGCCGTGCACCAGGTCCTGCCAGCCCTCGCACAGGTCGAAGTTCCACTGCTGCCGCGGGCCCGCGACAGCGCCGTAGGCAGTCATGTCGTGCTGCCAGAACGAGCGGTGCTCCCACCCGTCGAGGAGCCCGTTGACCGAGGCCAGCGGATTGCGGGTGAGGTGCAGCTCGCGCAGGGTCCAGCCGGTGAACAGCTCGTGCAGCAGCGGGACGCGGTACGCGTCGCTCGACGCCTTGATCACCAGCACCGGGCGCTCGTCGTCGAGGCGCGGGCGGCGCTGGGGCCGCAGCGCCAGGAACGGGGAGATCTCCACGATGGCCCCGCCGGGCGGACCCGTGGGCACGGGCACGCCGGGGAAGGCCTCGCGGACGGGGTCGTCGTCGAGGTCGTAGCGGTAGGGGTCGACGGGCAGGCCGTGCGCGCGCAGCGCACGCAGCACGTCCAACGCCGGTTCGGGCGCCCTGCGTTCGCCGGTCACGGCGTCCCGGACCACGGCGACGAGCTCCTCCAGCGGGGCGTCGACCACGTCGGGCCACTGGAGGCGCAGCCGCAGCGCCCAGTCCCAGGCGTAGCGCTCCCACTCGTCGGCGGTCGGCTCGGGGATGTCCTCGCCCCGGCACTCGAAGAGCAGGTTGCGCAGCAGGAACTCGCGCTGGGCGGCATCGAGCCGGCCGCTCTCCACGCACTCGTCGGGCCGCCCGTGGTCGGGGTGGTTCAGGCCGAGCAGGGTGAAGAACAGCCGGTGTTCGCCCGGCAGCGACAAGGCGCCCCGCAGCCCGCCGAGGACCTGCTTGAACACGCTGGTGCCGCCGCGCGGGCTGCCCAGCACGACGGCCACGTCACGGACCCGCTCCGCCGCCCGGTCCTGGTACTCCCGCTCCTCGGGGTACCGCTCGCGCAGATAGGCCATGGCCGCGTCGCGCTCCGCGCGGATCCGCGCGAACGTGGCGCGGCGCCGCTCCAGCAGGTCCGCCGCGACGGGCACCGCGGGCCGCGCGGTGTTCTCAGGGGGCATCTCACTCATCCTCGGTTCCTGTCCTGCGGTGCTCACGAAACCTGGGCGACCCGGGCCGGCCTGCGCGCGTGAGCGGCCTGCCAGTACGTCACGGCGCCGTCCACATAGCTGCTCCAGTGCGGGCACGCGGTCGTGGTGCCCTGCGGCGGACGGGCCTGGGCGTTCTCCAGGTACGGGCGGTAGATGCCGACCAGACGGTCCAGGAACTGCCGGTTGGGCAGGCGGATCTCGGTGACCTTCCAGGCGTCGACCGAGCGGCGCAGGAAGTCCCAGCGGCGGTAGGGCACCAGCGGGACGTCGGGCAGCTCGGGGCGGCCTTCGGCACCGCGGACCCGGTTGAGGGCGACGACGACGGCGGTGACGAGGTCGGCGAGGCGCGGGGCCGCCTCACCCGCCGAGGCCACGACGTCCCGGGCGGCACCGCCGGACGCCAGTTCCTCGGTCAGGGTGCACAGTTCGTCGGCGACCCAGTCGACCGGCACGATGTCGATAAGACCGTCGCGGTCGCCGGGCAGGAACGGCGGCTCGTAGCGCTCGACGAGCCCGAGCAGCGGATAGATGCCGTGGAAGCGGGAGATCGCCCCGGTGACACTGTGGCCGACGACGAGGCTGCAGGAGAACACCGACAGGTCGAGATCGGCGTACTCCCGGCGCAGCATCCGCTCGGTCTCGGCCTTGGTCTCCTCGTAGGTGTTGCGGTACTTCGGGGCGTCGAGGGCCGTGTACGCCGACGACAGGTACAGGAAGCGGGTGTCGCCCAGCCGCCGGGCGAGGTCGGCCGTGTGCCGGGTGACCAGCACGTTGCCGGTGTGCGCCGCCTCGGGGCTGGCCGACCAGCTGACGTTCGCGGCCGCGTGCACCAGGACCGTGCCGGGCGCGTGGCCGAGCCGGTCCCCGAGCGCCTGGGTGCTCGCGCTGTCGGTGAGGTCGCAGACCTCGGCCGTCAGTACGGCCGCCACGGCGCGCGGCGCCCTGGCGAGGTAGGCGTCCGCGCTGGCCCGCGTACTGAACACGCCGACGATCCGCGCGCCGGGGGCACGCTCGGCGAGCCGGGCGAGGAACTCCGTGCCTACGGCGCCCCCCGCGCCCGTGACGATGATCCGTGCTGTGTTCATCGGGCCGCCGGTTCGGGACGGCGCTCGCTGATGGCGGTGAGCATGCTGCGCGAGTTGGAGTGGATGGCCTGGATCCCCACCGGGTCCAGGACGGCCGCCAGCGACGGGATCCCCAGATCGAACTCGATCTCCAGGACGACGTTGACGCCGCCCTCGGTCTCGGTCAGCGTCCACGAGCCGCGGAAGACCTCCAGGTCCCCCTCGGTCTGGTCGAAGTCGATGCGGTGCGGCGGGTGGAAGACGTCCTTCTCCTCCCAGGTGAGCTCGCTGCCGTTGAGCAGCACGCGCCAGGAGCTGAGGGCGGTCTCGGCGTCGCGTTCCAGGTAGTGGATCTCCAGGACGTCCGCCATGTACTCCGGGTGCTTCTCGAAGTCGCAGACGACGTTCCACACGTGGTCGATGCCGACGTCGGGGATGTCCACGGAGGTGCGTACGGTGGGCATGGGAAAGGGACCTTTCTCAGAGGGTCGTCGGGACGGCCGCGACGGCCTGGGCTAGGCGGTCGACCGCGTCCTCCAGGTCGGCCTTGCCGATGCCCGCGCACGGATAGACGCGCAGCACCCGCGGGTCGCTGAGGCAGAAGCTGACCAGGACTCCGCGTTTGGCGGCCTCCAGGACGACATGGCCGGCGACGGACTCGTCCGCGGCCTCCAGGCCGATCATGAGGCCTTCGCCGCGGACCGCGGCGATCCTCGGCTGCCGCGCGAACGCGTCGTCCAGCAGGGCGCGCGCATGCTCGCCCAGCAGCCGCACGTCCGCGAGGAAGTCCTCGCGGGAGACCACGTCGAGCACGGCGCGGCCGACGGCGCCCGCGAGCGCCCCGCCGGCGAAGGAGGAGGCGAGCGCGACCGGGTCGGCGGCGGAGTCCTTGATCCGGCCGGACGCGTGGACGACCGCGGCCAGCGGCAGCAGACCGCCGCCCAGCACCTTCCCGGCCAGCAGCAGGTCGGGGCGCACCTCGCCGGCCGACCGCCACAGCCGGCCGCAGCGCCCCAGACCGGTCTGGATCTCGTCGAGCGCCAGCAGGGTGCCGGTGCGCTCCGTCTCCTCGCGCAGGAACGTCAGATATGACGCCTCGACGGGCCTGATGCCGCCCTCGCCCCGCACCGGTTCGGCGAAGACGGCCGCGACGGTGCCGGTGTCGAGGAGCGCCCGCAGGCGTGCCTCGTCGTCGGGGTCGCCGGGGTCCACGAAGTGCACGGGAGCGGCCAGCGGAACCGGGGAGCGGCCGGCGAAGGAGTCGGACAGGTGCAGGGCGCCGGCGGTCTTGCCGTGGTAGGAGCCGCGCAGGGCGACGAATTCGGTGCGGCCCGTGGCCAGGGCGGCCATCTTCATCGCCATCTCCACCGCTTCGGAGCCGGTGTTGGCGAGGGACACCCGGTCCAGATTCGCGGGTGTGGCGGCCACCAGGGCCTCGGCGAGGGCGGTGGCCTCGGCGTTGCCGAGGATCTTGCCGGACAGGCCCATCCGGCCCAGCTGCCGCTCGGCCGCGGCGACCACCTCGGGGTGGCGGTGCCCGACGAGATGGACCCCGAACGAACCGAGGTCGAGCCAGCGCCGGCCCGCCTCGTCGGTGATCCAGGCGCCCTCGGCGTGCGACTCCGCTGCGGTCATGCCGGTCATGCGCAGCAGCAGCGCCTTGTTGCGTCCGAACGCGGCGGCGTACCGGTCGACGAATCCCGTTGCGGCCATCGCCTCACGCGTCCTTGAGGAAGGGTTCGAGGAACGCCGCGTCGGTGCCGGCCGCCGTGCACAGCTTCGACCAGTTCCGCAGCGCGCGCAGGATCTCGCGCTGCCCGGACGCCTGGAGCGGGTCGGGCAGTTCACCGGGGAACGCGGCGCACAGCCGCTCCCACAACTGCGGCACCAGACCGTCACCGGTGTCGCCCTCGTCGTCGGCGGCGAGCGCGAAGACCTCGGCCAGCCGGTCGCCGTCGAGTCCGGCCAGATCGTGCAGGCCGTACTCCAGGGCGAGGGCGAGCTGGTGCTCCTCGGCGACCGGTACGGCTCCGGCGAGGCGGGTGTCGATGTCGTAGAGCAGTTCGAGGAGTTTGATCCGTACCGCGCGGCGCAGCAGGGGCTGGTCGGCGCCGCCCTCCAGGTCCTCCAGGTAGGCCCGTCCTTCGACGGCGAGGAGCCAGGCGGCGGTGGCCCAGGCCTCGACGGCCTGTGCGGCGGGCAGCCCGCGACCGGAGCGCGCCGACGGGAACAGCCGTACGGCGGCGAGCGGGTCCACGGTCTCGTGGGACGACTGCATGATTCTCCTGTTCACGGTCAGGCGGGCAGCAGCGACAGCACACCGGCGCGCGAGGCGCTCAGCAGGCCGGCCGGGTCGCCGGGCAGTTCGGCGTCGGGGACGACGGCGAGGCGGCCGACGGGCAGCTCCGCCTCGGCGAACAGCGCGGTCGCGCCGACGAGCATCGACGCGCCCGGCAGGAACGCCAACGGGCGTGTGTCCTCGGCGACTTCGAGGAGGAGGGCGGGCTCGTGCCCCTCCCCGGCGATCTCGAAGGCCGCCACGAGGGCCGCCGCGAACGCGGGCGCCAGCGGAGCACCGCCGTGTCCGCGCAGTGTGTCCCGCACCCGCCCGTCGAGTTCGGCGAGGCGGTCGGCGAACGGCGCCAGCGCGGTGCCGTCCGCGCCACCGCCGGCCAGGAACCGCTGCCAGCGCAGCAGGAACCACTTGCGGTTGGAGTACACGTCCCCGGCGTGCGACAGCGCCGCGTCCGCCAGGTGCAGCAGCGCGCCGAGCGCGTACCCGGCGCTGCCCCGGCTCTCTCCCGCGGCCTCGGCCAGCCGCAGATGGAAGACATGCCGTACGGCGGTGTGCAGCGAGGACCACTTCCACACCCGGGCCAGCTGCGGCAGATGGTCGAGGTAGGGCGAACTCCCGTCCAGGCCGACGCCGTTGACGATCCGCTCCAGATACTTGCGGCGCAGCTCGTGGCCCTTGTCCCAGCCGCGGTGGGCGAGAACCACGTCCGCCGGGTCGAGCGCGGCGGCCTTCGCCAGGTCGGCGAGGGCGTCGTCGACCTCGGAGGCACCGTAGGAGACGGCCTCCAGGTGCTGGTCCTGCTCGAAGAGCTGGGTGGCCATGCGGGCGCCCGTGACGGCTTCGTCCTCGACCCGGATGAAGTCGATGTCGCTGGTGGAGTTGGCGATTCCGTGCACCGGCGAACTGGTCAGCAGCAGATGGCGGGCGTCGCCGGTCTTCGCGCGCATCAGCTCGTCCAGGCCGGCGCGGGTCAGGCCCCGGGTGGCCAGGAAGGCGTCGACGTTGCGCAGCCGGGCGGCGGCGAGGCCGTCGGGTGCGCCGGGCAGAAGGGTCGGGTTCGGCATGGGGTTCCTCGTCGTGGAGTGCGGGCCGCGCTCAGGCGGCGGCGCGGTCCTGGCGTGCCTGGGCGATATGGCTGAGCACGCTGGCCCGGCCGAACAGATAGGAGCGGGAGACGTGGGCGCGGTCGCGCACCTCCTGGCTGCGCATGATCTTCCGGTGCAGCAGGCCCAGGTTGTAGAAGGGGACCGTGGGATAGAGGTGGTGCGCCAGGTGGTAGTTGATGGCGCACGGCGAGAACAGCAGCCGCTCCAGCGGATGCGCGAGAACGGTCCGGGTACCGCCGATGCCGCCGTCCGGGTCGCAGCCCACGTGCTCGGCGGCGGCCCGCAGCCGCAGGATCATGCTGAGCGCCGTCAGTGACGGCACGATCCACAGCAGCAGATAGATCAGCCAGCCGCCGGTGACGGTCAGGACCACGGCGAGGGTCGCCAGGTAGGCCAGGAACAGATTGCGCCGGCCGCGTCCCATCGCCCGGGCCACCGTCCGGTCTCCGCGCAGCACGGGCAGCAGGGAGAACTGGTCGAGCGTGTCGACCGTCTTGAGCAGGTTGACGCCCGTGACGTCCCCGGCGAACAGCCGCAGCCAGTCCTGCGAGGTGTGCGAGAGGGCCTCGGTGTCGAGATCGGGGTCGCGCTCGGTGTTGAGGTAGCGGTGGTGGTCGAGATGGTGGCGCCGGTACAGGCTGGTGCTGATGAACAGCGGGAAGGCCAGCAGCAGATCGCTCACCAGGTCGTTGAGCCGGCGCCGGGAGAACAGCGAGCGGTGTGCCCCGTCGTGCATGAGCACGGCGAGCGCATGCTGCCGGGTGGCGATCACCACGATCGCGAGGACATAGCCGTACCAGTGCCCCCACCACACCGCGCCGGCCCCGGCCGCGGCCATGACGGCCCACTGCCGGGCGATGGCGAGCGCCGCCCGCAGCGGCCGGCGGCGGGAGAGGGCGCGCAGTTCGTCCTTGTCGAGGAGCCGCGGTCCCCGCGCGGTCGGCGCCATGTCAGGCCGCCGACCGGGGCGCGAGCCGGGCGGGGCCGGCCGCGTCCTCGCTGAGCCGTGAGGCCACGGCCGCGGTGGAGCCGCTGTACTTGCCGACGTACTGGCGGGACTCCCCCTGCATCGCCCAGAAGGACAGCTTGCCGATGGTCATGCCCGGGTAGACGCGGATCGGGTGGGTGACGCCGATCTCCAGCGTCCACGGGAAGATCGCGCCGGAGTGCCCGAGCGGCGCCGAGAACTGGATCCACATGCCGAGCGTCGACACCGACCGGCAGGCGTAGAGGGTGGCCGCGTAGTGCGGGCTGCCCATGGCCTCCATGGTGCCGCCGAGGTAGAAGCGGCCGGGTTCGAGGACCATGCCCTCGTTGCCCATCACGACCTGGGTGGCCTTCGGCTGCTCGTGGCAGTCGAGTTCGGCCTGCTCGTAGCAGAGGATCTCGGGGGCCAGGCGGAAGCCGTAGCTGTTGGGCTCCAGCCGGGCGGGGCTGAAGTCGTCGATGTGTATGTCGCCCACGGCGACGGCCCGCGCTATCTCGCGTCCGGTCAGGATCACAGCCAACTCCCCATCAGTTCACGCACCTTGGTGCGGTAGGCGGACAGGTCGTCCGTGCTGTTGTCCAGCACGGCGTCGGGTTCGATCAGGTCCAGGCCCGCGGTGGAGCCGTCGGCACGGGTGAGGTCGCCGCGCTCGGCCAGCCGCTTGAGCCGCATCGGCTCGGCGCAGCTGACCCGCACCACGCGGAACCCCTCGGCGCGCAGCGCGGGGGCGTCGACGTGCGGGTCGCGCAGATCGTCGTTGA
Source organism: Streptomyces sp. NPDC079141 (assembly GCF_040686775.1). NCBI lineage: Bacteria > Bacillati > Actinomycetota > Actinomycetes > Kitasatosporales > Streptomycetaceae > Streptomyces > Streptomyces sp. NPDC079141. The sequence goes on from NZ_JBFBLP010000004.1 coordinate 190,714, forward strand.
TCAGCAGGTCGGCGCCGCCCTCGACGGCCTCGGCGGCCCGCGCGAGGAAGGCCTCGACGAGGGAGGCCGGATTGATCCGGCGCAGATGTGTCGCCAGGGCCTCCAGCAGCACCTGGTCCTGGTCGCCCGCGCGCAGGGCCACGCCGGCGGCCGCGTACACCTCGGCCTGCAACTCGTACAGGGGTCTGGCCAGCGGGACGCGCGCCACGGTGAGCCCGCGCTCGGCGGCCCACTCGCGGACGATCCCGGCACAGGTCGACTTCCCGGACCCGGACAGTCCGATCACCGCGACCCGCAACGGCCCGGCCGCCCCCCGCGCGCTCACGCGAGTTCCTTCAGTACGGCGTCCAGGTCGACGTCGAGGGTGCCGGTGAGGCGGACGACGCTCAGGCCGGCCAGCAGCGGCCGCATCGCGGACAGGGTGGCGTAGAACTCCTTGTAGTCCGGCACCAGATAGTGCTGCCAGCCGAAGAAGGTGGTGTCGACGGAGCGGTCCACGATGGTGTTGAGCGCGGACCAGCGGGCCCCGGGCTCGGTCACGGGCGTCACGCGCAGCGGCTCGCCGGGCTCGACGCGCGGCAGCAGCAGTCCGGCGAGGCGGTGCGGGGCGGGGTCGAACTCGGCGCCGATCCACTCCTCGAAGACATCCGGGTCGAGCAGCAGCTTGTGCCGGTCGGCCAGCCCGTCGAGGCCGGTACCGGTGGCGGCCTCGACCCGGGCCGCGAGGTCCGGGTGCTCGCGCAGGGTGCCCACGCCGACGTACGGGTAGTCGCGCCAGGCGCGCACGGTGATGGAGCCGTCGGCCTCGGGGGTGCAGAACAGCTTGTCGCCGGAGAAGTACTCCCAGCCGCCGTTGCCGATCACGGACAGCAGCGTGGTGGTCTTGCCCGCGCCCTTGGGGCCGGCGATGGCATGGACCCGGCCGTCGCGGCGTACGGCGGAGGCGTGCAGGACGACCGTGCCCCGGGTCTCCTCCGTCCTGATGACCAGGTCGCGGACGAAGTCGATGATCTGGATCGCCGAGCCCTCGCCGATCGCGATCTCGAAGTCGCGGTCGGTGGCGGCGTCCACCGGCACGTCCACGACGGTCTTGTCGTTGCGGTAGACCAGCCGCTCGCCGCGCCGGGAGAGCAGGGCGTCGAAGGTGAACTCCGGTGCGCTGCTCCGCCGGATGACCGCCGGCTCGCCCTCGGGCTCCCCGCGCACGGACGAGAGCGGCAGCACCCGGATCCGGTAGGTGGGCCGCTCGGCCACGCCGTCCGACAGCAGGTGGCGGAAGAACCGGCGGACGGGCTCGAAGGCCGCCACCGCGTCATCGTCGACCTGGAACTGAACGGTCGTGCCGATGAAGGTCAGTTGGAGATTCATACGGGGCTCGCACTCCGGTCGGTTCGGATGGCCGTCAGCCGGCTCAGCACCAGCTCGGCCGGCCAGGTGTTGTCGATCACTCCCAGGTCGCGGCCGCGCGACAGTCCCGGGCCCGTCGCGGCGAACACGGCGTGCAGCCGGTCGTCGCCGCCGTTGGTGACATGGGCGCCGGGCTTGCGCGCGGGATGCACCGGGCGTCCGTCGGCGGGCAGGTCGGCGGACGGCAGACAGTCCGGGTCCAGCAACAGGTCCAGCCGGTGGCCGGCGGCCGAGGCCCGCAGCTCGCGGACCAGGGGCCGGTCGCCGCCGGGCGCCCGGACCCGGGTGAGCAGCTCGCGCACCCGCGCGGCGACCTCGTACGCGGGTGCACTCCCGTCGTCCGTGCGGCTGTTGATCCACAGCGAGCCGTTGTTGACGGGGTGGTAGTACGCGGCCGAGCGGTCGGGGTCGAGCCGGCCCGCCGGGTCGACGACGGCCAGGCCCGCCTCGTACAGCACCTGGTTGGGGTGGAGCGTCCACGCCGTGCCCGCCATGCCGTGGTCGGCGCCCAGGACAACGGTGTCCTCGGCGCGGGCGCGGTCCAGGACACGGCCCAGCAGCGCGTCGGCCTGCCGGTAGCAGCGGGCGATGCGGCGCCACACCTCGGGCGCGACGTCCGGGCGGTGGGCGGCGCTGCGCTCGTCGCACCAGCCGAGCAGCTCGTGTCCGATGTCGTCGGTGGTCGGCAGGTACATCACCACGAGGTCGCTGCGATGCCCGGCGAGCACGAGGTCCGCCGCGGCCGTGAAGCCCCGCCCGACCAGCTCGGCCGACGACAGCAGCAGGTCCTCGGCGCCGCCGTCGCCTCCGTCGACGAGCCGCGGTCCGAACAGTCCGGCCCGGTAGCAGGAGCCGAGGCTCTCGCCCGCGAAGTACGGCACCTGGCCGAGCCCGTCGGTGAGCGCGGTGTCGTGCCCGACGGTCCTGGGCGCCCACAGGCCGGTGTGCAGCAGCATCGACCGCCCCCGCACCCGTGCCCGCCGCAGCCAGATGCCGGTGCCGGCGTCCAGCGGCAGCGGCGTCCACTCGTCGGTGACCTGTGCCTCGCCGTACCGTCCGCGTACCTGGACGGCGTCGGCCCCGGCCTCGGCGGTCAGCTCGTGCGGGCCGACGCGGAAGGTGAAGCGGGCCTCGCCCAGCTCGTGCGCCCCGTGCCGGGCCAGGCGCCGGCTGTAGGCCTCGGTCGCGGCATCCAGCCAGTCGGGAACGGCGCCGGACCCGGTGACGGTGTCGGCGATCCACGGCACATGCACGGCGCTGGTGGTCAGGCCCGACCGGCCGGCCGTCTCCCACACCGCGGGCCGCCGGCACGCCGAGGGGTCGAAGCCGGACACCGAGTCCGCCAGGCGCCCGGTGGGGCTCGGCACCCGGAAGCCGGTGACACCGTGCTCCTCGGGCCAGGTCCCGGTGAACAGGGTGGCCAGCGACGGCGGTGTCTGGCAGTTGGGCTCGGGCGGCCGGGCCGCCGCGAACACCCCGGAGGTACGCAGCCGGCGCACCGCGGGCAGCTGTCCCTCGGCGTCCAGGCGGTCCACGATCCAGTGCGCGGCGGCGTCCCACACCAGCCAGTAGACGGTCACCCGGCCTCCCCGGCGCACAGCTCCGCGGCCAGCAGCGCGGGCAGGCCGGCGAGGGAGTCGATGACGTGGTCGGCCTCCGGCAGACCGGCCCGGCTCTGCTGGTCGGCGTACTTGCCGGTGCGCACCTGTACGGTGCGGGCGCCGATGGCGCGGCCCCCGGCGACGTCGGTGGTGGCGTCGTCACCGACCACGACGCACCGCTCGGGCGCGCAGCCGGCGGAGCGCACGGCGAGCCCGAAGAAGTCGGGGGAGGGCTTGCCGACCAGGCGGGCCCGGGTCTCCGTGCCGTACTCCAGGGCCGCGACGATCGCCCCGGTGTCCAGGTGGTCGCCGTCGGCCCGCTTGAAGTACCGGCCACGCTGGAGCGCGACCAGCTCCGCGCCCGCGCGCACGGCACGGAACGCGGAGTCGAGCAGCGGATAGTCCAGAACGTCCCGGCAGTCCCCGACGACCACATGGGTCGCGGTGGCGTCGCCCGCGAAGTCGGCGAGAGCCCCGCGCACCGCGTCGGACACCACGAGCAGCGCCGTGGCACCGGCGGACGCGAGCACCAGCCGGGCCGCGGCGACCGGCGTGAACAGCTCCGCGGGATCGATGTCCAGACCGAGGTCCGCGAGCTCGGTGAGGATCGCGGCCGGCGGCTTGGAGTCGGTGTTGGTCAGGAACCTCAACCGCACGCCCTGCGCGCGCAGTTCGGCGATCGCCTCGGCGGCGCCCGGCAGCAGTGCGCCGCGGGCGTGCACGGTTCCGTCCAGATCGATCAGCGCGGCGCGGTCGGCACCGGTCAACACGGATCCGCCAGCCGGGCCAGCTCGGGCCGCCGGGCCACCGCGTCCTTGAGGAAGGTGCGCTTGGAGTAGAAGGAGCGCTCGGCGGGCAGCCCGTGCTCGGTCAGATAGCCCTCCAGCCAGCCGGCGAGCACCTCGAACTCGGCGAGCGCCGCGTCCTCGTCGGGCTCCAGCGGGCTACGGGTGCGCAGATACTCCAGTTCGCACTGGGAGAGCACCACGTCCTTCGCGCCGTACAGGGAGCAGTGGTCGAAGAAGATGCCGTAGACATGGCCGGTGCGCACCGACTCGAAGTTGACGTCGTAGCGCACGCGCCTGAAGGGCGGCAGCGGGCGGATCTCGACGCCGAGTTCGGTGCGGATGTAGTGCCCGTACTTGCCCGGTTCGATGTCCAGGCCGTACGTGTGGGACTCGCGGCGCGAGAAGGTGTCCTCCGCGTACCACTTCCGCTTCATCAGCTGCTTGCCGTCGGTGGTCGGGATGAAGGAGACATAGCCGCGCTCCGCCTCCGGACCGGTCACCTCGAAGAGATGGTTCTCGTAGTCCCAGGCCTGGAACTCGTCGCGGTACTCGGGGATGAACCCGGTCAGCTCACCGGCGTGGATGCGCCGGTTGAGTTCCACGGTGAGGGCCCAGATGTCGGGGGCGGGGTCGAGCGTGTACTTGTACTCCAACTCCTGGCCGGGGAAGCACTTGCGGTAGTAGCGCTGGTGGTTGTTGAGGAACAGCGCGTGCTCGGCGTGCGCGGCGAGCGCCGGGGCCAGCCAGCCGAGTGCCTCGACGGGGCCGGGGCCGACCGGCTCGGTGGTGACGCGGACGAAGCAGGCGTCCTCGGCGAGGAAACGCACCTGCGTGTACACGTGGTAGCCGGCCTCGGGGGAGCCGGTGACATAGGCCAGCGGGACCAGCGCGGAGGCGCTGCCCGGGGTGAGCGCGGCAAGAGCCTCGCCTGCCACGGCGTGCGGGAACAGCTCCTCGCCGGTGATCCGCGCCGAGGCTCCGGTGCCGGCCGCGACGGTCTCGCACGCGCCGAGCCCGGCGAAGCGGACGACCACGGTGTTGGCGACCCCGCCGGGGTGCTGGGCGGGGACGGCCACCAGGCTGACCGGTTCGTCCTCGCGCAGCGCGGCGATGCCGTTGAGGAGGTGGACGCCGCCCACGGCGAGCCACGCCCCTTCCGCTTGCGCGGAGACGGCCGGGGTGTTCTCAGGCATGCTCGCTCCTTGCGACCGAGGCGACGGTAACGGATCCGTCGGCGATGACGGCCTGTGCGCCGTCGGGGACGTCGGCAAGACCGCTCGCCGCGACGGCGGGCACACCGGCCTCGCGCAGCAGGATCGCCAGATGACACAGGGCGGAGCCCTGCTCGAAGACGAACCCGGCGACCCGGTCGAGCAGCAGCGACAGCACCGCGTACGGGCGTGCGACGCGCACCACGGGGCGTTCGGGCTGCGCCGCGACCAGGTCGAGGAGCCGGGCGATGCCCTCGTACTCGGAGACGTCACGGGACTTGTTGATGCTCACCGCGGGCCCCACGGACAGCCTGCTGAGCAGCTCGTCGTCGTCGAGAGTGAGCAGCGGGCCGGTGGCGCTGCCCGCGGAGATCAGGGCCCCGTCGGCGCCGACCACCACGCTGTCGCCGCCGAGTACGGAGTAGTCGACGAACAGCAACTCCTCGTCCTCCAGCACCCATTCGAGGGTGACGTCGCCGTACCGCTCCTGCATTGCCGCGGTCAGCCGGCGGATCGTGTCCAGATGGCGTACGACGGGTTCGGCGCCGTCGGGTGCCGTGGTCCGGCCGTCCTCGTCGACGACGACGGCATCGGCGCCCGCGGTACCGCGGTTGAGGGCGAGCAGCCCCTCCGGGGTGTACTCGACGACGAGCCCCCGACCCGCCGATCGGGAGATCACGCCCAGCTGGCCGCGTACGAAGTCCCGTACGACCACCGCGTGTTCGCCGTCCGGCGCGCCGCCCGAGGTGACCTCCAGGAGGCGACGCACCACCTGTTCCTTGGGGACGACGATCTGGCGCAGGGTGTCACCGAAGTCCAGCACGCACTCCCCGCTGGGCCCCTCGGCGAGCGTCGCCTCCAGTTGTGCGGCGCTCTCGGGGTCGCGCAGCACCCGCGGCGAGAAGCCGATCACCCAGCCCGCCCCGACCCGGACATCGAGGGAGGCGGCGAGCCGGTGGGCCGGACCGCGCTTGGCGGAGTAGCCGGCGTAGACCTCCTCCACCTCGTGCAGCGAGGCCCCGGCGGGCAGCTTGTCGAAGTACATGCGGGCGGTCCACAGACCCGCGCTGCCGGTGGCGGGCGCGGCGCTGCGCCGGGCGGTGACCGGGCGCACCTGGAGCACGCGTACCCCGGAGTCGTCCACGGCCCACTCCACGTCCACGTCGTGGCCGCGCTCGGCGCGCAGTTCGCGGGTCACGCGGACGACGTCGGCGATCAGTTCGGCGTGGCCGGCGGGCAGCGCCGTGAGGTCGGCGGAGGTGGCGCGCACCGGGTCGGCCGTGCCGGAGACCAGGGCGTCGGCAAGCCCCTCGACGTACTCCACGGCGACGTCGTCGGAGGTCCCGTCGAGGCCGGTGAAGGCCACTCCGGCGAGGCGGGGGTCGACCATCTCCTGGACGAAGAGGGCCAGTCGGGGCCGCGGGTCGAAGTCACCGGCCCGGACCCGGGCGGCGACCGCCGGCGGTGCGTAGTAGGAGCGGCGGCACTCCTCCACGGCGGCGAGGACCCCCTCGACGCCCTCCGCGCCGAGGACGGACTGGTGCACGCCGGCCAGGCTGGCGGCGGCGGTGTCCTCGTCCAGGCCGGAGGAGCGGACGGCGAACCGGCGGCCCTCCAGCCCGTCCCCGAACAGGTCGTGCAGCCGTTCGCCGATCAGCCGCCGGGTCTCGGACGGCAGGGCCGTTGCGGCGGCGGTCCGGCCGATGAGGTCCATGGACTCGGTGAAGAACGCGCCGACGGTGGCGCGCAGTTCGCTGAACAGCTCGGCCATCCGGGCCTCGGCGTCCGTGTCCATCGCGGCGTCCAGTTCGGCGGCCGGCACCGCGAAGGCCGTCGGCACCCGGAACGAGCGGGAGGCCGCGGCGAGAGAGGCGAACTTGCCGCCGACCTGCCCCGGGTCCGGGGTGGTCTCCAGGCCCGGCAGCCGGTGTCTGGCGAGTTTCTTCTCGAAGTCCCGGTGGATGTCGCTGGACCGCGGGCCGACAGAGCCCTGGTACTTGCCGTCGTACAACTCGACCTCGCCCTGCGGACGCCACCACATCATCTGGCCGATATTCATGCCGGGGTAGACGCGGACCCGGTTCATGGTGAACAGCTGGAGCGTCCACTGGCCCTCGTAGCCGATGTCACCGAGGCTCGCCGAGAGGTTGATGAACAGGCCGAGGCGGGCCACGGAGGAGCGGGCCGCGAAGGTCGGCGCGTAGCAGCGTCCGCCGAGCACCTCCTCGGTGTGTGCCAGATATAGCTGTCCCGGCTCCAGGACATATCCCTCGTCGGGGATGTCCAATTCCTCGTAATCACTGGGATGCCGCGGGTCGAGCGGCATCTTGGTGTAGACGCGGAGCTTGCTACCGAGCCGGAAGTTGTAGCTGTTCGGGTTCACCTGCGAAGGCTCGAAAGGCTCGATGGTGATTCGGCCCGCCGCATGCTCGCGCGCAATCTCGCTTCCGGTAAGGATCAACGCATCTCCCCCAAGTTGTTCTTGCGCATGACCATGCCGTGAGGGGAATATGTCATCTACATGAAAACTGATCAACCCTGTCGGCGCGTCATCTCACACAGTGGAACGCCCCAACCCGCTTCCCTGCCTGGGAAGTTGAGGGTCCATTAGTTCCCAGCCGCCCCTGATTCAAAACCTCGGCCAGAACCTCCGGGAGACACTTTGCCCGCCCATCGCCCGCACGCCGTTGTCGTAAATGCCGCGAAGGTCTACCCTCCGCGAGAGTTGGCGCGACTCAGCGAATTTGCGACCGTTTCGGTCATTACGATGCCCGCATTCGCCCACCGTTACCGGGAAATCGGCGATGTGCGCCTGGTGGACTCCCTGTACCACTTCGACCAGGTGCGGGAAGCCGCCCGCGCGATATACGAGGAGCGGGGTATCGATTGCGTGATCGGCCCCGCGGAACGCAGCGTTCCGGTTGCGGGTCTGATCCGCACCTGGTTCGGGGTGCCCGGCATCGGCTTCGACGCGGCCATGCGGTTCAGCAACAAACACCTGATGAAGCAGGCGCTGCGCAGGGCCGGGCTGCCGGTGACGGACTGGACCTCGATCCCCAACCTGTCCCGGCTCCCGGCGGCCTTCGACGAGTTGGGCGGAGTCCCGGTGGTCGTCAAGCCGGTCTTCGGCGGCGGCAGCCAGAACACCTTCGTGGTGCGCTCCCGTGCGCAGGCCGAGGAGCTGGGCGGCAAGGAGGAGGCGGCCGGACTGCGCTCCGCCGCCTTCCCGCTGATCGTCGAGCGGTACGTCGACATCGACACGGAGTACCACTGCGACGGCGTCATCCACGAGGGCAAGGTGCTGTTCTCCGGCGTCTCCCACTATCTGGTGCCGCCGCTGCAGGAGCAGTACGGCGCCGTCGCCGGATCCATCGCCCTGTCGCCCGCCGCCCCCGAGTACACCGCGATCCAGGAGCTGCACCGCCGCGCGGTGGCGGCGCTGGGCCTCGACTCCGGCGTCACCCACCTCGAAATCCTGGGCAGCGGCGAGGAGTTGCTGATCGGCGAGATCGCCTGCCGGCCCGGCGGTGACGGCGTGACCGACCTGGTGCGACTGCAGCACGGGGTCGACCTGTGGCAGGCGTTCACCGACGCCTCGGCCGGCCGCGCCCCGCGCGTGGACCCCGTCACCGATCCGCGCACCGTCCTCCTCGTCGACCTGCCCATGCGCTCCGGCGAGGTCACCGCGGTCAGCACGGCGGGCGACTTCGCCGACCTGCCGCAGGTCGCCCAGGTCGACGAGTTCGTGGCCGTCGGGGACGTGATCCGCGACTTCCGCCGCGGCACGGCGGCCGTACGCGTCTTCGCACTGCTGGACGACCCGGGCGACGCCCCGGCGTTCACCGAACGCCTGATGGAGCGCTTCGTCCTGGACACCCGGCCGGCCGAGGACTGAGCACCGGGCCGCCGGCCGGGGAACGCCCCGGCCGGCAGCCCAGGCCGGTCCCGGCTCAGGCCATCGCGCGCAGCCGGCGGGTGTCGGGCTTGCCGCCGCTGAGACGGGGGAGTTCGGGCAGAACGGTGAGGGAGTCGGGGTTCATGTAGGCCGGTACGGCCCGCAGCAGTTCCGTACGGACCTGCGCGGCGTCCAGGTCGGGGGCGACCACGAACGCGCGGATGAGGGTACGGCCGTCGGGCCGGTCCACGAGGGACACCGCGTCCCGGACACCGGTGACGCCGAGGAGCGCGGTGGTGACCTCGGTCATGGAGATGCGGTTGCCGCTGCGCTTGACCACGTTGTCGGTCCGGTCCAGGTAGACATAGAGCCCGTCCTCGGTGCGTTCCACCAGGTCACCCGTGCGGTACACGGTGGCGCCGGGCACCAGGTCGGTGCGCAGGACCCGCTCGGTGACCTCGGGGGCGCCCCAGTAGCCGGCCATGACCTGGACACCGCTCACACACAGCTCGCCCGGCACTCCCGGCTCGGACACCGGCTGCCCGTCGGCGTCGACGAGATGGAAGGCGACCCCGGGATCGGGGGTGCCGAGGGGAATCTTGCGGCCGGACTCGCACCACTCGCGGGTCACCAGGTGCGTGGCGACCACGACAGTGGTCTCCGTGGGGCCGTACCGGTTGAACACGCGCAGCTGCGGCCGGTGTGCGAGCAGCGCGGCGATCTGCTGCGGGGTGCAGTCCTCGCCACCGAGCCCGACCGTGCGCAGCTGCGAGTCGGCGAGCCGGGGCAGGTCGCGCGAGGCGGTGAGCAGGCGCAGCAGGCTCGGCGAGAAGGAGGTGTGCGTGATGCCCTGGTCCAGCAGCAGCCGGAAGAACTCGCCGGGCAGCAGCGGCCCGTGGCGCGCGATGACGAGTGAGCCGCCCATGGCGAGCACCGAGAAGATGCTGCCGAAGGAACCGTCGAAGTGGAACGGCGAGACGCACAACGCCCGTGTCTGCGCGCTCAGTCCGAACGAGCCGACGGTGTTCGCGATGAAGTTGCGCAGGCTCGCGCGGCGGATCATCACTCCCTTGGGCCTGCCGGTCGTGCCCGAGGTGTACACCAGGTAGACGACGTCGTCCGCCCCGGCCGCGGGCTCCCCGGCCGACCCCGCGCCGGGCGTCGCGTCCAGCTCGTCCAGGTGGACGGGGAGCAGATCCTCCTCGGCCTCGGCGGACAGCGCGTGCCCGGCGGGTACGACGGTCAGTGCGACGCCGCAGTCGCGGGCGATGCCCCGCGCGCGGGTCTCCGGGTCGGAGTACGGCACCGGCACGAAGATCGCGCCCACCGTCATACAGGCGAGGATCGTGACGACGTACTCGGCGGAATTCGGCAGCTGGATGCCGACCCGGTCACCGGCCGCGACCCCCCTGCGGACCAGGGCCCCGGCACGCAGGGCGACGCGCTCGCTCAGCTGCGCGTAGCTCAGCGCGGTGGTGGTGTCCCTGACGGCGGGCCGGTCCGGGGCCTCGGCGGCGTACCGGCGCAGCGCGCGGACCACGTCGGGCACCGGCGGATCGGCGTCCCGCGTGGCGGGGTCTGACAGCATGTGGCGTCCTTTCCTACGGCAACCTGCGTCTTGTCACAGCCGTGCGGCCCGTCTCCTACGGCAACCTGCGTCTTGTCCCAGCCGTGCGGCCCGTCTCCTACGGCAACCTGCGTCCTGTCCCAGCCGTGCGGCCCGTCACGACTGCCCGGCGTCACGCCGCCGCCCGGTGACCGTCACGAGGACCGCCGCGACGAGCGCCGAGAGGAGCAGCGGACGCCCGGGGGAGGGCACGGTCGCGGCCAGAGCCGCGAAAGCGGCCGCGGCGGGCCAGGTCAGCGCGGTGTCGCCGAGCAGGAACCCCCGTACGCCCGTCAGCTCCCGGGCCTGCTCCGACTGCGGCGCGGAGCGCAGCCGCAGAACGGCCAGGGTGACGGCGGTCGCCGCCGCCGCGCTCACCCACCAGTCGGCCGGTGCGACGGCGGCCGCCCCGGTCGCGGTCAGCGCAAGAGCCAGGACCGCCTTGGGAAGCCGCTCCGGCGGCATGGGCAGGGCACGCGGCGCGAGAAGCCCGGCCCCGGCCACGAGGACGACGAACGTCCACCCGCAGGCCCCCCACCACGCCGGGCGCGCACCGGCCGCCGCGGCGAGCGCGACGCAGGCGAGTACGGCCTCGACACCGGCGGCGAGCACGACCGCGAACACCGACCGCTCGCCGCCCGGCAGGGGCCGCAGCAGCCGCAGCACGGCGCGCACCAGCCACTGCAGGCCGATGAGCAGGACGACCGCCGCCGCCGTCACCCGCACCGCCCGCCCGGGCAGCACGGCCGCCGCGCCGACGAGCACCCCCAGGCAGAGCAGCGCGACACCGGCCGCGGCCGCCGCCTCACCCCATGCCCGGGGCCGCCTCCCGGAGAGAACGGCCAGCGCCTCGCCCCCCTCCAGCAGGCAGAGCAGCGCGGCCGTACCGGCGGCGGCGAACATCACGGGATCATCACGGGCAGCAGACTGACACGGGCCACCGACTAGATCAATACCCGTCTCACGGCGGCCGGTTGGCCACGCACGACCCCAACTCCATCTCACATACTGAGGCGTTGACCTGCCAACTCTTGACCCTGCACCACACGATCGACCAGTCTCGCCCAATGCGCGTACTGGTTCTGCAACAGCCGAGTTCCGTCGCCCCGTTCGAGTCCTGGCTGCAAGAAGCGGCCCCCGGCATCGAGGTCCGGCTGATCAGCGGGGCCGGCACCGGGCGCGCCGACGACGACATCGCGCCCGGCGTGCGCCGCGAGGTCCTCGACGACTACCACTCCCCCGCGACCACGCGCCGCATCTTCGAGGTGTGCGCCGAGTGGCGGCCGGACGTGGTCTTCTCCAATGCCGAGGCGGACGTGCTCAGGGCGGCGGAGGCGCGCACCCTCTTCGGCATCGAGGGCATGCCGTCGTCCGCCGCCGTGCTCTACCGCGACAAGGTGCTCATGAAGCAGCTCTTCGAGGGCATCACGGTCGACGGTGTCGAGGTGGAGGCCGTCCCGCACCGCCTGCCGACCAGCGGCGAGGACGTCCTGGCCGCCTGCGCGGAGCTGGGCCCCGTCGTCCTCAAACCGCGCGACGGCTCCGGCTCCGTGAGCGTGCAGGTCCTCGCCACCCGCGAGGAGGCGGTCGAACGGCTCGCCGCGCAGCCCGAGTTGCTCACCGCGCTGCACCGCAGCGAACTCATCCTCGAACCCTTCGTCGAGGGCGACGTCCACCACGTGGACATCCTGGTACGCGACGGAGCACCGATCCTGATCTCGCCCTCGCGCTATCTGTACCCGCCGCACCTCTACTCGACGTACAACACGGGCTCCGTCATGACCGACGAGGGCTCACCCGAGCACGTCTTCCTCAGCCGCTTCGCCGAGGCGCTGACGGCCAAGGTCGGCAAGGCGCACCGCCCGAACATCATGCACCTGGAGATGTTCCGCACCCCGGACGGCCGCTACCTCGCGGGCGAGGTCGCCTGCCGCGGGGGCGGCGGCCTGGTCAAGGAGTCCATGCGGCACACCTACGGCGTCGACCAGGCCCGGGCCGCCTGCCTGCTGAGCGCCGGCCTGCTGAACGAGGAGACCTTCCTGAAGCGCACCGGCCCCCAGTCCGGCTGGATCCTGGAGACCGCCTCGCCCTTGGACTACGACCGCTCGGCCCGCCCGTCCTGGCTGCCGTACACAAAGGAGACGCCTCGCCCGGACCGGCCGTCGTCCTCCGTGGACGCGGGGCTGCGCTGCGTCGTGGAGGGCGGCAGCCGACGGGAGATCGAGGAGCGCATGACCTCCCTGCACCGGCCGGCCTGACGTCACCTGAGCCGGCCGCCGATGGCCGCCAGCAGCTCCTGCGGTGCCTGCTTCAGATAGAAGTGCCCGCCCTCGAACTCACGCTGCTCGAAAGCCCCTTGGGTCACCCCGGCCCAGGCCCCCAGGTCGGCGGGGGTGGCGATCGGGTCGTCCTTTCCGGTGACCGCGAGAACGGGGCAGCGCACACCGGGCCCCGGCACGCTCGGCGCATAGCTCTCGTCGACCGCGAAGTCGGCCCGCAACAGGGGAAGGAAGAACTTGTACGTCTCGGGGCGGCCCAGAAACGCGCTCGGCACGCCCCCGATGTCCACCAGCCACGCCACGAACGCGTCGTCGTCGAGCGAATGACTGCGGACCGCCCGCCGCGGGGCGTAGGGGGACCGGCGCCCGGACACGATCAGCGCGCGAGGCCCCGGCACACCCTTGGCCTCAAGCCCGCACGCCACGTTGTAGGCGAGCGCCGCGCCAAGACTGTGGCCGAAAAAGGCATACGGCCTGCCGTCCTCCTGACAGACCGCCAGCGCGGCCGTCAACTCCTCGACGAGAAGGCCCGCTTCGGTGTGAGCGGGCTCGGCGCGACGCTCTTCCCGGCCGGGCAGTTGGACCGTGCACACGTCAATGTGCGGCAGGAACCGCTCCCGCCACGGTGCGAACAGCGACGCGGACCCGCCGGCGGGCGGAAAGCAGAAAAGCCGTACCGCGTCACGCGTCGCGCCGGGCGTCGCGCGGAACCATTCAGGCACTGCCACGTATCTCTTCGACGACCTTGGCCAGCTCGGCGATCGTGGATGTCGTCGAGTACGGCATCTGGTCGCCCTGGAAGGAAATGTCGAGTTCGTGCTCCAGCCAGACATAGGCGGTCACCAGCTGAAATGACGTGATGCCCTGCTGCTCGATCGCCACGTCGTCCTGCAGCGACTCCACAGGGACCTCGGCGGCCTCGGAGAGGGCCTTCTTCAGCACGGAAAGCATGTCCATCGTGTCGTCCTCCACTGCGGCCGGAGAAGCATCAGGAAAATCGAAGAAGTCCGGCCGAATCAACAAAGTGAACGGGAACTTGGAAAATCTCGAAGAATCTCAAAATGACCGGAGCCGGACATTAAATGCATTGCACAATCAATACCGCCGCAGTCTAAGCGGCTCATAATGCGGGTCGCAAGATCCTTACCGGGACGGTCTCGCATCCTGGACCGCGGCCCCGAGGCCGCGCACGCCGCCGTGCGCCGGGCGCGAGGAGTGAGACGGCCCACACCCGACAGCCGGCCGAGGAGCAGCGGACACGTGTAAGAACCGTCACACCGGAGCCACCGTGCCCGGACACAGCGAAACGGGCTCATCGTGATCACGATGAGCCCGTTCCCTATGGTGCGCGAGGGGGGAGTTGAACCCCCACGCCCTTGCGGGCACTGGAACCTGAATCCAGCGCGTCTGCCTATTCCGCCACCCGCGCATTGGGTGTGTCTTCCGGCTCCTGGCCTTGCGGTCCGGCGCCTTCCGACACGCAGAACATTAGCACGCTGGACGGGGTGGATTCACATCCCTTCCCAGCGGGCAGCCGCCCACCTGCACCGCAGCCGGCGGTGCGGCACCCGCCGGCCGCCCCCGGGCACTGTCGTCACGTATCAAGCCGTACCTGTTCACGTATCAACCTCGTACCGGTCCGGCCCGTCTCCCCAGGAGCCGGACCGGGTCCACAGTCAGGTGCGGGACACTGGTCTCCGGCCGCCTCTACGATCCTTGGCAGGACGAGGTCCGAGAAGAGTTCGAAGGGGAGCTCCGCAGGGAACTTCGTCAGGCGTCGACACCCGTCGACCGGGTCGACAGGGGGAACCAGCCGATTTACCGGCGCGTGGATACGATCAGTAAGCAGTACCAGGTAAGGCAGCACCCGCAAGGCGGGCAGCAGGACGGAAGCAGCTACGGAGGAGGTGCCCCATGGGAGTCCTGAAGAAGTTCGAGCAGCGTCTCGAAGGTCTGGTCAACGGCACCTTTGCCAAGGTGTTCAAGTCCGAGGTGCAGCCCGTGGAGATCGCGGGAGCGCTCCAGCGCGAGTGCGACAACAACGCGACCATCTGGAACCGCGACCGCACGGTCGTCCCCAATGACTTCATCGTGGAGCTCAGCGCACCCGACTTCGAGCGCCTGAGCCCCTACTCCGGGCAGCTCGGCGACGAGCTCGCCGGGATGGTCCGCGACTACGCCAAGCAGCAGCGCTACACCTTCATGGGCCCCATCAAGGTCCACCTGGAGAAGGCCGACGACCTCGACACCGGTCTGTACCGGGTGCGCAGCCGCACGCTGGCCGGCTCCACCAGCCAGCAGGGCCCCCAGGGCCCCGCGCCCGCCGCCCCGGCACCCGGCCGTCCGCCCGGCGGCTACGGTTACCCGCCCGCCGCTCCGGCCGCACCCGCGGGAGCCCCGCCGATGCCGGCCGCGCCGCCCCCCGGCGGCGCCCGCCCCGGCGGCTACGGCTACCCGCAGCCCGCGGGCGGCCAGCGCCCCACGGCACCCGCGGCCGGCGGCCGCACCCGCTACTGGATCGAGATCAACGGCACCCGCCATCAGATCTCCCGCGCGACGCTGGTGCTGGGCCGCAGCACCGACGCCGACGTGCGGATCGACGACCCCGGCGTCTCCCGCCGGCACTGTGAGATCCGGACCGGAACGCCCTCGACGATCCAGGATCTCGGGTCCACCAACGGCATCGTGGTGGACGGGCAGCACACCACCCGCGCTACGCTCCGCGACGGCTCGCGGATCGTCGTGGGCAGCACCACCGTTATCTATAGGCAAGCCGAAGGGTGAAGCGGGGGCAATGTCAGAGCTGACCCTCACGGTCATGCGGCTGGGTTTCCTGGCCGTCCTGTGGCTGTTCGTGATCGTGGCCGTGCAGGTCATCCGCAGCGACCTGTTCGGGACACGCGTCACCCAGCGCGGGTCGCGCCGGGAGGCCGGACGCCAGCAGCAGCAGCCGGCGCGGCAGGCGGCGCCGCCGCAGCAGCGCCAGCAGGCCGGCGGCGGGGGCGGCCGCCAGCGCCGTAACGCCCCCACCAAGCTCGTGGTCTCCGAGGGCACGCTCACCGGTACCACGGTCGCGCTCCAGGGCCAGACCATCACGCTGGGCCGGGCGCACGACAGCACGATCGTGCTGGACGACGACTACGCCTCCAGCCGGCATGCCAGGATCTACCCGGACCGTGACGGCCAGTGGATCGTCGAGGACCTGGGTTCCACCAACGGCACGTACCTCGACCGAACGCGGCTGACGACCCCCACACCGATTCCGCTGGGCGCGCCGATCCGCATCGGCAAGACCGTTATCGAGCTGCGGAAGTAGTGCTACGTCATGAATGAGCGCGAGCGGAGCGAGCACGCAGCGTGGGCCCCCACGACGGGCCCCGGCGCGCTCCCGACCGGAGGGTGGGCACCGTGCGGATGTACCCGGAGCCAACGGGCGAGGTGCGCATGAGTCTGTCACTGCGCTTCGCCGCCGGATCGCACAAAGGCATGATCCGGGAGGGCAACGAGGATTCCGGTTACGCCGGTCCCCGCCTGCTCGCGATCGCCGACGGCATGGGCGGAGCGGCGGCCGGCGAGGTCGCCTCCTCCGAGGCGATCTCCACGATCGTCGCCCTCGACGACGACGTCCCCGGCTCCGACATCCTCACCTCGCTCGGCACCGCCGTACAGCGTGCCAACGACCAGCTGCGCTCGATGGTCGAGGACGACCCCCAGCTGGAGGGCATGGGCACCACGCTCACCGCCCTGCTGTGGACCGGCCAGCGCCTCGGTCTGGTCCATGTCGGCGACTCGCGCGCCTATCTGCTGCGCGACGGCGTCCTGACCCAGATCACCCAGGACCACACCTGGGTGCAGCGGCTGGTGGACGAGGGCCGGATCACCGAGGAAGAGGCCACCACCCACCCGCAGCGCTCCCTGCTGATGCGCGCGCTGGGCAGCGGCGACCATGTCGAGCCCGACCTCTCCATCCGTGAAGTCCGTGCCGGCGACCGGTACTTGATCTGCTCCGACGGCCTCTCCGGCGTCGTGTCCCACCAGACCCTGGAGGACACCCTCGCCAGCTACCAGGGCCCCCAGGAGACCGTGCAGGAGCTCATCCAGCTCGCGCTGCGCGGCGGCGGCCCCGACAACATCACGGTCATCGTCGCGGACGTCCTCGACCTGGACACCGGCGACACCCTCGCCGGGCAGCTGTCCGACACCCCGATCGTGGTCGGCGCGGTCGCCGAGAACCAGCACCAGCCGCACGACAACGGCATCATGCAGACCCCGGCCGGCCGCGCCTCCGGGCTCGGCCGCCAGGTGCCCGGACAGGGCGGCGGGGGCGGCGAGTTCGGCCCGCCCGGCTCCGGCGACATCACCGGCTTCATCTCCACGGACGGCTTCGGCGACTACACCGACGACGACTTCGTCAAGCCCGGCAAGGGCCGCAAGTGGCTGAGGAGATCCCTCTACTCCGCGCTCGCGCTGGCCGTCCTCGGCGGCGGTCTGTACGGCGGCTGGAAGTGGACGCAGACGCAGTACTACGTCGGCACCAACGGCGAGCACGTCGCCCTCTACCGCGGCATCAGCCAGGACCTGGCCTGGGTCTCGCTCTCGAAGGTCGAGAAGGACCACCCCGAGATCGAACTCAAGTACCTCCCGCCGTACCAGCAGGAGATGGTCGAGGCGACGATCGCCGAGGGCGGCCTGAAGGACGCCCAGGCGAAGATCGACGAACTGGCCCTGCAGGCCTCCGCCTGCCGGAAGCAGGCCGAGCGGCAGGCCGCCGAGAGCGAGCAGAACTCGAAGACCGGCGAGGGCGAGGCCGGAGGCACCACGGGAACCACGCGTACCTCCCTCACGTCCAAGGCGACACCGACACCGAACCCGTCGGGTTCACCCTCGGGCTCGCCGTCGACCTCCCCGTCCCCGTCCACGACCGCACCCACTCCCACTCCCGGCCCCACCCTCTCGGAGGAAGAGCAGAAGGTCGTCTCGAAGTGCGGTACGCAGTAGGCAAGCCGTGAGAGGCCCCGTCACACGATGAGCAGTACTTCCAACACGCCGACGCACCACACGTCCACGATCGGCTCCATCGGCACCCCGAGCCGGCGCAACACCGAGCTCGCGCTGCTGGCGTTCGCCGTCGTCATCCCGGTGTTCGCCTACGCCAACGTCGGTCTGGCGCTCAACGACGAGGTGCCGACCGGTCTGCTGAGCTACGGCCTGGGCCTCGGCCTGCTGGCCGGCGTCGGCCATCTCGCCGTACGGAAGTTCGCGCCGTACGCGGACCCGCTGCTGCTGCCGATCGCCACCCTGCTGAACGGGCTCGGTCTGGTGGTCATCTGGCGGCTGGACCAGTCCAAGAGACTCCAGCAGAGCAACACCTACGTCGAGGCGGCACCGCGTCAGCTGCTGTACTCGGCGATGGGCGTGGCCCTGCTGGTGGGCGTGCTGCTGTTCCTCAAGGACCACCGCGTCCTGCAGCGCTACACGTACATCTCCATGGCCGGTGCGCTGTTCCTGCTCGTCCTGCCGCTCGTGCCCGGACTCGGCGCGAACGTCTACGGCGCGAAGATCTGGATCAAGATCCCGGGCCTGGGCACGCTCCAGCCCGGTGAGTTCGCGAAGATCGCCCTCGCGGTCTTCTTCGCCGGCTACCTCATGGTCAAGCGGGACGCCCTGGCCCTGGCCAGCCGCCGCTTCATGGGCCTGTACCTGCCGCGCGGCCGCGACCTCGGTCCGATCCTCGTCGTCTGGGTGATGTCGATCTTCATCCTGATCTTCGAGACCGACCTCGGTACCTCGCTGCTGTTCTTCGGAATGTTCGTCATCATGCTGTACGTCGCCACCGAGCGGACCAGCTGGATCGTCTTCGGTCTGCTGATGTCCGCGGTCGGCGCCGTCGGTGTGGCGAGCTTCGAGCCGCACATCCAGACCCGTGTGCAGGCCTGGCTCGACCCGATGCGCGAGTACACGCTCAGCCGGGAAGGCGTCCAGGACGGCATCGTCCACTCCGAGCAGGCCATGCAGGCCCTGTGGGCGTTCGGTTCCGGCGGCACCCTCGGCACCGGCCTCGGGCAGGGCAACTCCGACCTCATCGGCTTCGCCGCCAACTCCGACTTCATCCTCGCCACCTTCGGTGAGGAGCTGGGCCTGGCGGGCGTCATGGCGATCCTGCTGCTCTACGGGCTGATCATCGAACGCGGTATCCGTACCTCGCTCGCGGCCCGCGACCCGTTCGGCAAGCTGCTGGCCGTCGGCCTGTCCGGCGCCTTCGCCCTCCAGGTCTTCGTGGTGGCCGGCGGTGTCATGGGCCTCATCCCGCTGACCGGTATGACGCTGCCGTTCGTGGCCTACGGCGGTTCGTCCGTCATCGCCAACTGGGCGCTGATCGGCATCCTGCTGCGCATCAGCGACACCGCGCGCCGCCCGGCCCCCGCCCCCGCTCCCAACCCCGACGCCGAGATGACCCAGGTGGTCCGACCGTCATGAACAAGCCCCTGCGCCGGATCGCCATCTTCTGCGGACTCCTGATCCTCGCCCTGCTGGTCCGCAACAACTACCTGCAGTACGTCAAGGCCGACGACCTGGCCGACGACGACGAGAACCGCCGCGTCAACATCGAGCGCTACTCCACCCCGCGCGGCGACATCATCGTCGACGGCAAGGCCATCACAGGCTCGGTCGAGTCCGAGAACGGCGACTACAAGTACAAGCGCACCTGGACCAACGGCCCCATGTGGGCGCCGGTCACCGGCTACTCCTCGCAGGCCTTCGGCGCCAACCAGCTGGAGAAGCTGGAGGACGGCATCCTCACCGGCACCGACGACCGGCTCTTCTTCCGCAACACGCTCGACATGCTCACGGGCAAGGAGAAGGAGGGCGGCAGCGTCGTCACCACCCTCAACGGCGCCGCGCAGAAGGCCGCGTACGAGGGGCTGGGCGACAAGAAGGGCGCCGTCGCCGCGATCGACCCGACCACCGGCAAGATCCTGGCGCTGGTCTCCACGCCGTCGTACGACCCGTCGAAGTTCGCCGGGACCTCCGACAAGGACGCCAAGGCCTGGAACGCCGTCCAGAAGGCGAACAACCCCGACGACCCGATGCTGAACCGGGCGCTGCGCGAGGTCTACCCGCCCGGCTCCACCTTCAAGGTGGTCACCGCGGCCGCGGCGCTGGAGAACGGCGAGGTCTCGGACATCGACGACGCCACCAAGACGCCGGACCCGTACCAGCTGCCGCAGACCACCGGTGACCCGCTCACCAACCAGCACGGCGAGTGCAAGAACGCCACCCTGCGGTACGCGCTCATGGTGTCCTGCAACACCGTCTTCGCGAAGATGGCCGACAACGTCGGCAACGAGAAGATGATCGAGCAGGCCGAGAAGTTCGGCTTCAACAACGCCGAGCTGGACACCCCGGTCCGCGCCGCGGAGAGCATCTACCCCGAGGACAACGCGCCGCAGAACGCCATGGACGGCATCGGCCAGGCCTCCAACCGGGCCACCCCGCTGCAGATGGCCATGGTCGCCGCGGCCGTCGCCAACGACGGCAAGCTGATGAAGCCGTACATGGTCGACCAGCTCAAGGCCCCGAACCTCGACACCATCGCGACCAACGAGCCCGAGGAGCTGTCCCAGGCCGTCTCCGCCGAGACCGCGCAGAAGCTCCAGGAAATGATGGAGACGGTGGTCAACGACCCGCAGGGCACCGGCTCCAGCGCGAAGATCGACGGGGCCACGGTCGGCGGCAAGACCGGTACCGCCCAGCACGGCCTCAACAACAGCGAGAAGCCGTACGCCTGGTTCATCTCCTACGCCAAGGTCGGCGACGGCTCCCCGGTGGCCGTGGCCGTGGTCGTCGAGGACGGCGCCGCCAACCGTGACGACATCACCGGTGGCGGTCTCGCCGGCCCGATCGCAAGGGACGTGATGAAGGCAGTCATCGACAGCACGAAGTGACCCCGCTCACGCCACCTTCACATCGGTGCACGTTGCGATACCGGTCCTGTATCGGGTGACGGGCTTGGCCAGGTCACACAAAGCGAGCCGGGTACGGTAGGCCCGGACGGCAGCCTCCGACCGTACAAGCATGCCGGTCGGGACCGACGGAGAGGGCTGGTAGGTAGCTATGGAAGAGCCGCGTCGCCTCGGCGGCCGGTACGAACTGGGCCAGGTGCTCGGGCGTGGTGGCATGGCGGAGGTCTACCTCGCGCATGACACACGCCTCGGCCGCACCGTGGCGGTGAAGACGCTGCGCGCGGACCTCGCGCGCGACCCGTCCTTCCAGGCCCGGTTCCGCCGGGAGGCCCAGTCGGCCGCCTCGCTCAACCATCCCGCGATCGTGGCGGTCTACGACACGGGCGAGGACTACATCGACAACGTGTCGATCCCGTACATCGTCATGGAGTACGTGGACGGCTCGACACTCCGTGAGCTGCTGCACTCCGGCCGCAAGCTGCTGCCGGAGCGCGCCATGGAGATGACGATCGGCATCCTCCAGGCCCTGGAGTACTCGCACCGCAACCAGATCGTCCACCGCGACATCAAGCCGGCCAACGTCATGCTGACGCGCAACGGCCAGGTCAAGGTCATGGACTTCGGCATCGCCCGCGCGATGGGCGACTCCGGCATGACGATGACGCAGACGTCGGCGGTCATCGGCACGGCCCAGTACCTGTCGCCGGAGCAGGCCAAGGGCGAGCAGGTGGACGCGCGGTCCGACCTGTACTCGACCGGCTGCCTGCTGTACGAGCTGCTGACGGTACGGCCGCCGTTCGTCGGCGACTCCCCGGTCGCGGTCGCGTACCAGCACGTACGCGAGGAGGCGCAGCCCCCGTCGGTCTTCGACCCCGAGATCACGCCCGAGATGGACGCCATCGTCCTCAAGGCCCTGGTCAAGGACCCGAACTACCGCTACCAGTCGGCCGACGAGATGCGCGCCGACATCGAGGCCTGCCTCGACGGCCAGCCGGTCGCGGCCACCGCCGCGATGGGCTCCGTCGGCTACGGCGGCTACCCCGACGACCAGCCGACGACGGCCCTGCGGTCCACCGACGCCGGCGCCACGTCGATGCTGCCGCCCATGAACCCGGACGACGGCGGTTACGGCTACGACGACCGCCCCGACCGCCGCCGTCAGAAGAAGTCGAACACCTCGACGATCCTGCTGGTCGTGGCCGCAGTGCTGGTCCTGGTCGGCGCGATCCTGATCGGCAAGTGGATCTTCGGCGGGGGTGGCGTCGCCAACGACAAGACGGATGCGCCTGCCCTCGTGGGCCTCACCCTGACCGAAGCCCGGAAGCTGACCGACAACGCCGAACTGAAACTGGAGTCCACGGAGAAGCCCTGCGAGAACCAGACAAAGGGCAAGATCTGCTCGCAGGACCCGGAGCCGAACACGAAGGTCGAGAAGGAGTCCACCATCACCGTGGTGGTCTCGACCGGCGCGCCGAAGGTCGCGGTGCCGAGTGTGCTCGGCGACGACTTCGAGGACGCCAAGGCCGAGCTTGAGGGCGACAAGTACGAGTTCGTCGTCAAGAAGCAGGAGAAGGTGTCGACGGAGACGGAAGGCACCGTCCTGTCGCAGGATCCCGAACTCGGCGAGGAGGTCGAGAAGGGCTCCACCATCACCCTGACCGTCGCCAAGGCGCAGGAGCAGGTCACGATGCCCGATGTCGTGGGCAAGACCTGTGACGAGGCCAAGACCCAGATCGGCAGCGATCTGACCGTCGAGTGCACCGAGGTGGACAACACCGACCCGAACCTGGTCGGCAAGGTCATCTCGTCCACGCCGCAGCCGGGCCAGTCGGTCGACAAGGGCTCGACGGTGACCCTGAACATCGGCAAGCAGGTCGAGCAGGACAAGGTGCAGGTGCCGGACGTCCGCAACCAGACGGTGGCAGTGGCCAGGCAGATCCTGAACGCCCAGGGGTTCACCAACATCCAGTTCGCCAGCGGCAGCGACACCAGCGACACCGCCCTCGTCCAGGACCAGGACCCGAAGGGCGGCAAGGAGGTCGACGACCCCGCCGGTACGCAGATCACCCTCACCACGGTGAGCTTCGGCAACGGCAACAACGGCGGCGATGACGGCGGCATCTTCGGCGGCGTGAACGGAGCCGCGCTCCGCACGGAGGACTGAGTCCCCTACGCAATGCGGAAGTCCCGGAACCTTCGAGGTTCCGGGACTTCCGCTATTCCGGCTAGCGCAGTTCCTTCGGCGGCGTCCGCTGCTCGTCCACCTTCTCCACCCGCTCCAGCTCGCCCCACACGATGTAGCGGTAGCGGGAGGTGTACACCGGGGTGCAGGTCGTCAGGGTGATGTAGCGGCCCGCCTTGGTCTTCCCCGACTCCTTGGGGACCGCGCCGAGGACCTTGACGTTGTACTTCGAGGTCTCCGGGAGGGAGGCGTAGACCTTGTAGACGTACCACTTGTCCTTCGTCTCGAAGACGATCGGGTCGCCCTTCTCCAGCTTGTCGATGTTGTGGAACTTCGCGCCGTGGCCGTCGCGGTGGGCGGCGAGGGTGAAGTTGCCCTTCTTGCCGGAGGTGGGCAGGGTCGCCTTGACCGGGTCGGTGTAGTAGCCGGCGACGCCGTCGTTGAGGATCTCCGACGTCGTGCCCTTCTCCACGAGGATCTCGTCGCCGCTCATCGCGGGGACGTGCAGGAAGCCGACGCCGTTCTTGGAGTCGTAGGCGGCCGGGCCGCCGCCGTCCTCCTGGGCCCAGCTGTCGCGGACCTTGTCGCCCTGCTGGTCCGCCTTGCGGTCCGCGATGACGTTCGTCCACCAGAGGGAGTACACGACGAACAGGCCCAGTACCAGGCCTGCCGTGATGAGGAGTTCACCGAAGACGCTGATCGCCGCCGCGATCCGGCCGGTGCCCCGGCGGCGCGGGGCCGGAGGGTCGATCAGCTCTTGCTGCTCGGTGGTCGCTGCCACTGTTCATCTGCCCTTACTGGACGAGCGCATCCGGCTTGCCCTTGCTGCGCGGCCGTTCCTCGACCATCTTGCCCCACACGATCATCCGGTACTTGCTGGTGAACTCCGGCGTGCACGTGGTGAGGGTGATGTACCGGCCCGGACCGGTGAAGCCCGAGTCCTTCGGAACGGGGTCCAGCACGCTCACATTGCTCGGTGACGTCACCGGCAGGATCGACGCCATCTTGTAGACGTAGTACTCGTCCTGCGTCTCCACGACGATCGGGTCGCCCGGCTGGAGCTTGTTGATGTACCGGAACGGCTCGCCGTGCGTGTTGCGGTGGCCGGCGAGACCGAAGTTGCCCGTCTTGGCGTCCGGCATCGCCGTCTTCAGCTCGCCCTCGCCGTAGTGGCCGACCATGCCCCGGTCGAGCACCTTCTTGTTGCTGATGCCCTCGGCGATCGGGACGACGACGTCGAGCTCGGGGATGTGCAGGATGGCGAAGCCCTGGCCCGGCTCGAAGGTCCCGGGGCTGCGCTCGCCGCTCTCCCACTCCTCCTGGAGGTTGTTCTTCTCCTTGTTCGCCTGCGCGTGCGCGCGGACGTTGGTCCACCACAGCTGGTAGCTCACGAAGAGCAGCATCAGCACGCCGGTGGTGATGAACACCTCGCCGATCGCCCGGCTGGCGACCACGCCCGGACTCGGCTTGCGGGCCCGCGCCTGCCGCCGGGCCTCCACCCGGGACAGCGGCCTGCCGTCCGGCTGCGGGGACTTGGCCGGCTCCGGCGCGCCTCCATGACGCCCGCCGCGCCGCTTGGCGGCCTTTCTGCGGGCCGCACGGCCGCCGGGGGCGGGGGAGGCCGCCGGGGACGCCGACGAGGCCGCAGAGGCGGATATGGACCCGTCCGGTATCCGCAGCGCCACCGTCTCGTCGTCGGCGGGCGGTATCCACGGCTCACCGGCCCCCGCGTCACCCTCGTACGACGCGCTGTCGTGCCACTCCCCGAGCGCACCGGAGTCCTCGTACGGCTGCTCCCCGTACGAGGCACCGGACTCGCGCTCGGGGCGCAGCTGGGTCACGCCGAGGCCCTGCCCACCACCGGGGCGAGCCCCGCCGACCTCGCCACGGCACCCTGGTCGCCGCACTCCACCAGCCAGTTCGCCAGCATCCGGTGGCCGTGCTCGGTCAGCACCGACTCCGGATGGAACTGCACGCCCTCGACCGGGAGTTCACGGTGGCGCAGGCCCATGACGATGCCGTCGTGCGTGCGCGCGGTCACTTCCAGCTCGGCCGGGACGGTCTTGGGCTCGGCGGCCAGCGAGTGGTAGCGGGTGGCCGTGAACGGGGAGGGCAGGCCAGCGAAGACGCCCTTGCCCCCGTGCTCGACGAGCGAGGTCTTGCCGTGCAGCAGCTCCGGCGCCCGGTCCACGACACCGCCGTACGCCACCTGCATCGACTGCATGCCCAGGCAGACGCCGAAGACGGGGACACCGGTGGCGGCGCAGTGGCGCACCATCTCGATGCAGACCCCGGCCTCCTCGGGCTTGCCCGGGCCCGGCGACAGCAGGACGCCGTCGAAGCCGTCCTGGGCGTGCGCCGTCGACACCTCGTCGTTGCGCAGCACCTCGCACTCGGCGCCCAGCTGGTACAGGTACTGGACCAGGTTGAAGACGAAGCTGTCGTAGTTGTCGACGACCAGAATGCGTGCGCTCACTAGTCTTCCACCGTCACATCGCCGAAGGGGAGGATGGGCTCGGCCCAGGGAAACACGTACTGGAAAAGGACGTAGACGACGGCCACGACCAACATCAGTGAGAGCAGGGCCTTCACCCACGCGTTTCCCGGCAGATGCCGCCAGATCCAGCCGTACATGCCGTCCCTTCCGTAGCGCCACGGCACCAGACTCACGCCGTACCGCCCACCAGACTAACGGCGCAGGGCCGCAGGTTTCCCGGCCTCCACAGGCTGTGTGGCATCCAGATGCGCCCACACGATCAGCCGGTGGCTGTGCCCCCACTCCGGATCGCATGTGGTGAGCGTCAGATAGCGGCCCTCACGCGTGTATCCCGACTTCCGCGGCACAGGATCGACCACCGCGACATCACTGGGCACGGTCTTGTAGGGACCTTTGTCGATCCGGTACGTGAACCAGGTCGTGCCGTCCGTCAGCACCACCGCGTCCCCGGGACGCAGCTCGGGGAAGTCCTTGAACGGATCGCCGTAGGTGCGCCGGTGCCCCGCGACGGAGAAATTGCCCTTCTCCCCGAGCTGCGCGGTCCGCGCGTAGTGCCCGAGGCCCTTCTTCAGGGTGCCGGCGGCCGTGCCTTCGAGCACCGGCTTGTTCCACGTGAAACCAAGACGCGGGATGTACATGATCGCGAAGGGCTTGCCGCTCCTGTACGCCGCCGGCTCCGGGGGGCTGGTGGCGGCGGCACCGCTCGGGGTGGGCCGCACGCTGCCCTGCGCCCACTGCTCTTCGAGCTGGTCGATCTGGTCGTCCATGACGTTCTCGGCCTTCACGCCGGTCCAGAACAGCACATAGACGACAAAGAGAACGATCACGGCGCCGACGGTGATGCACAGCTCGCTGACGGTCCTGACGACTACGCGCACCGGCAGCTCCTGGGTCTCACTCCACGGGCTGGGCGTACTGCAGATCCACTGTGCCCGAGTAACCGGGAAGAGTCACCGTCCCGTCCTCGGTGACTTTCCAGCCGAGGCCGTAGACATTCACGTAGACCATGTAGTTCTGGATCGCCGGACTCGCCGCGAGCGCCTTCTGGAGCTTGTCCGGGTCGCCGACGGCCGTGATCTTGTACGGCGGCGAGTAGACGCGGCCCTGGAGGATCAGGGTGTTGCCCACGCAGCGCACCGCGCTCGTGGAGATCAGCCGCTGGTCCATCACCTTGATGCCCTTCGCCCCGCCCTGCCACAGCGCGTTCACCACGGCCTGGAGGTCCTGCTGGTGGATCACCAGGTAGTCGGGCTGCGGCTCGGGGTAGCCGGGCAGCTTCGCGGTGGCGTCCGGCGGAGCGTCGTTCAGCGTGACCGTGAGCGCGTCACCGGTCAGCTTCTGGGTCCCCGCGTTCTTCTCCAGGGCCGCGAGTTTCTCGTCCTCGGCCTTGGTGCTGCCGTCGTCGCGCTCGGCCAGCGACTCGACGTCGTCCCGCAGGGCCGCGTTGGACTCGTCCAGTTCGCCGTTCTTCAGGCTGCGCTCGTGGATGAGGTCCGACAGCTTCAGCAAGGAGTCGTCCGTGCGGATATTGGTGCCCTTGGCCGTGTTGAAACTCGTGAAGAAAATGAGCCCCGCGAGAGCGAAGACACCCACGGTGAGCACCCGCACGGGCGGGAAGCGGCGCCCGCGGGCAGGACTGGATCCCGGCCGGGGGGAGTCGGCAGAATTGCTCAACGTACCCTTATCTCCTTCAGCGCCACGGAAGCACTACGCTAACGGACGCCCGGGGGAGCGCTCAGTGTCCCCTTGTACGCTGCCCCGAGCCAGCCACAGTTCCCTGCGCGGCCACGCAGCGCATCGACAGGAGAGACCCTCGTGCCGAAGTCACGTATCCGCAAGAAGGCCGACTACACGCCGCCGCCGTCGTCGAAGCAGGCGACCGCCATCAAGCTGACCAACCGCGGCTGGGTCGCACCGGTCATGCTGGCCATGTTCGTCATCGGGCTGGCCTGGATCGTCGTGTTCTACGTGACCGACGGCTCGCTTCCCAT
The DNA here is from genome assembly GCF_040686775.1 of Streptomyces sp. NPDC079141. NCBI lineage: Bacteria > Bacillati > Actinomycetota > Actinomycetes > Kitasatosporales > Streptomycetaceae > Streptomyces > Streptomyces sp. NPDC079141. Next base: position 218,135 of record NZ_JBFBLP010000004.1, read on the forward strand.
TGACGCGCTCGGCAACTGGAACATCGTGGTGGGCTTCGGCTTCATCGCCGCCGGATTCGGCGTCTCCACTCAGTGGAAGTGACGGCCACGGGGCGGTGAACATACCTCTGCCCAGGGCTATCCACTGAGTTATCCACAGCCTTTTTCCACATGGGGAAAAGAAAGACGATCTGTGGATAACCCATCGGGTGTTGACGCCGGTGTGACGGAAGTACCGGCAATCGAAAACACGTTCGCCCCCTGCCTGACCTGCGAGAACATAGGTCAGTGACAGGGGGCACACCTGTTCCCGCACAGTGTGCACAAGATCCGCCACCGGCTGTGGACAACAGGCCGCTCAGGTGAGCTGCGCCGTCCTCAACAGGGTGAGGCCGACGATCACGGCCAGCACCAGGGCACAGGTGCCGTACTGGACGAGCGCGCGCCGCTCACGCGGGGCGTGGACCATGCCGTAGCCGATCACCACGCCTGCCACCAGGCCGCCGATGTGGGCCTGCCAGGAGATGCCGCTCCAGCTGAAGGTGAAGATCAGGTTGATCACCAGCAGGGCGATGATCGGGCGCATGTCGTAGTTGAGGCGGCGCATCAGGACGGCGGTGGCGCCGAAGAGGCCGAAGATGGCGCCGGAGGCGCCGAGGGTGGCGGTGTTCGGTTCGGCCAGCAAGTAGGCGAGGGCGCTGCCCGCCAGGCCGGACACGAAGAAGAGCGCGAGATAGCGGGCGCGGCCGAGGGCGGCTTCCAGGGGGCCGCCGAGCCACCAGAGGCTGAGCATGTTGAACAGCAGGTGGATGACGCTGCCGTGCAGGAACATCGACGTCAGCAGCCGGTACGACTGGCCTTCGGCGACGCCCTCGACATCCCCGAAGAGGGGGACGTAGGCGTGTCCGATGAGGTCGAAGCTGTCCGTGAAGCGGTCGCCGACGGCCATCTGGACCAAGTAGGCCGCGAGGCAGACGCCGATGAGGATCTTGGTGACCAGGTGCGGGTCCGCCGTGAGGTTGCCGCCCGCCACCGTGCGGGGGCGGGAGGCGTCGGGCGCGTGTCCCGTGCCGGAGCCGTTGCGGACGCAGTCGGGGCACTGGAAGCCGACGGAGGCGCTGACCATGCACTCGGGGCAGATCGGGCGCTCGCAGCGGGTACAGCGGATGCCGGTCTCGCGGTCCGGGTGGCGGTAGCAGCCGGGCAGGCCCTGGGCCTGGTGCGAGCTGTCTGGCGCCTGGTCCATGAGATCCCCTAAGTCGTCGTCCTGCATGCACCCGCCCCGCTCATCCTTACGGTTGGGCGGGGCGTTTGGTTCCCTTCGGCGCCGCCCGGGGTCCGGTCGGCGGGCGGGGTGTCAGCGCTCGCGGGTCTCGACGACGATCGACTCGATGACGACGTCCTTGACCGGGCGGTTGGTGTGCGGGTTGGTCGGCAGGGCCGCGATGGCGTCGACGACCTTCTGGCCCGCCGGGCCGGCGACCTCGCCGAAGATCGTGTGCTTGCGGTTCAGGTGCACGGCCGGGGCGACGGTGATGAAGAACTGCGAGCCGTTGGTGCCCGGGCCGGCGTTCGCCATGGCCAGCAGGTACGGCTTGTCGAAGCGCAGGTCGGGGTGGAACTCGTCCGCGAATTCGTAGCCGGGGCCGCCGATGCCGGTGCCCAGCGGGTCGCCGCCCTGGATCATGAAGCCGCCGAGGACGCGGTGGAAGATCGTGCCGTCGTAGAGCGGCTTGGCGGACCTCTCGCCGGTCACCGGGTTGGTCCACTCACGCTCGCCCTTGGCGAGTTCGACGAAGTTACGGACTGTCTTGGGCGCGTGGTTCGGCAGAAGCCGGAGTTCGATGTCGCCGTGGTTGGTCTTGAGGGTGGCGTAGAGCTGCTCGGCCACGGTCTGCCTTCCGTTGTCTTCATGTCTTGTGGTGACCCCTCGATCCTTGCAGAAATCCGGTCGAGTGGACCCGGGCCGGGGGCGCGGAGCGGCGATCCGTGGCATTGTCGACGACAAGGTCCTGTTGCCCCGTATTCATCTGTGTGTGACCCGGATGCCCGCCCTCACATGCTCTTGCGTTCATTCGAAGGCATGATCCGTAAAAGGGTGGAAAGTCGAAATACCGTACGCCACCGAGGAGGAGGATCCCGTGACCCGCATCGACAGCGTGCGCGCCGCGACCGGCTCGGCGAAGGACAGCGTGCTGCACGCCGCGGAAGTGGTGGCGCCCTACGCCGACACGGCCAAGGACAGGGCTGCGCACTACGCGCACGAAGCACGCGTGCGCATCGCGCCGAAGGTGACGCTGGCCGCTGAGCAGGCCCGCGTGCAGTACGGCGCCCATGTCGCGCCACGTCTGGAGCAGGCCCGTACCCATGTGCCGCCGAAGATCGATCATGCCGCCCATGAGGCTGCCGTCCGTACCCGTGAGGCTGCCCGGCAGGCGGCCGACTACTCGATGCCGAAGCTGGAACAGGCCGTGGCAGCGGCGGGGCCCGTCAGGGACGAGGCCACCGCACGCAGTATCGCCGCGCTGGCCGCGCTGCGCGGACAGGTAACGCCCGAGGAGATCCGGAAGCTGGCCCGTCAGCACGAGCGGCGGGCACGCGCCGGCCGGCTCGCGAAGGGGTTGGCGCTGCTGGGCATCCTCGCGGGCGGTGCCTTCCTCGCCTGGAAGTGGTGGGACAAGCAGGCCAACCCGGACTGGCTGGTCGAGCCGCCCGCCGCCACGGAGGTACCCGAGGCGAGCCATCTGACCTCGGTGGACGGTTCCGTCCTCGACCCTGAGGTCCAGGCCAAGCAGGCCGAGGAGGAGGCCGCGGACCGCGACGAGCGCCGCTGAACCGAACCCAGCTGATCCGACGCAGTCCGGCGGGCGTTTCACGTGAAACGCCCGCCGGACTGCGTCGTCGAATGCCCGGGCGCACCAAAAATGCCCCCTGAAACCACGTTTCCGCAGTTCAGAGGGCATTTCACAGGTGGAGCCTAGGGGAGTCGAACCCCTGACATCTGCCATGCAAAGACAGCGCTCTACCAACTGAGCTAAGGCCCCGTGAAAGGGACGTCCGACCGGAAGAACCACACAACCGGTGGGCGTCGCGAACCAGAGTACCGGGTCACCCCCTGTATCTCGCAAAAAGATTGGGGGTCCCGATGGCCGACCACTCTCCGTAAGATGCTCCGCGTGGTTCGCGACAGCGAACCGCGGTTCTGGGGAAGCGATGGGGAGACGCAATGGACGCCGCACAGCAGGAAGCCACCGCAAGAGCGCGGGAACTGCAGCGGAACTGGTACGGGGAGCCGCTGGGGGCGCTCTTCCGTAAGCTCATAGACGATCTTGGTCTCAACCAGGCACGTCTCGCGGGGGTACTGGGACTGTCCGCACCGATGCTGTCACAGCTGATGAGCGGCCAGCGGGCGAAGATCGGCAACCCGGCCGTGGTCCAGCGCGTACAGCTGCTGCAGGACCTGGCGGGGCAGGTGGCCGACGGCAGCGTGAGCGCGGCCGAGGCCACCGAGCGCATGGAGGAGATCAAGAAGTCGCAGGGGGGCTCGGTGCTCAGCAACACCACGCAGTCGACGAGCAGCTCGGGGGCGCCCACCGTCAAGCGCGTGGTCCGTGAGATCCAGTCGCTGCTGCGCTCGGTCGCCGCCGCCGGGGACATCATCGATGCCGCGGACACCCTCGCCCCGAGCCACCCGGAGCTGGCAGAGTTCCTCCGGGTGTACGGCGCCGGCCGCACGTCCGACGCTGTCGCGCACTACCAGTCCCACCAGAGCTGACCCCCGCGTCCGGCCGCCGGAGGGGGTTCGCCGGCCGGACGCACCGCCGAGAAGGCACGAGGGGGCACAAGGGGGAGTCGTATCGCTCGTCGAGGGGGAAGCAAGGGGGGGTAAGCGGAGGGGGAGGAGCGACGCACAGCCATGGGTGAGGTCTTCGCCGGGCGGTACGAACTGGTCGACCCGATCGGACGCGGAGGAGTGGGCGCCGTCTGGCGCGCCTTCGACCACCGCCGCCGCCGTTACGTGGCCGCCAAGGTGCTCCAGCAGAGCGACGCGCACTCCCTGCTGCGCTTCGTGCGCGAACAGGCCCTCCGTATCGACCACCCCCATGTGCTCGCCCCCGCCAGCTGGGCCGCCGACGACGACAAGGTCCTGTTCACGATGGACCTGGTCGCCGGCGGCTCGCTGGTCCACCTGGTCGGGGACTACGGCCCCCTGCCGCCCGCCTTCGTCTGCACCCTGCTCGACCAGCTCCTCGCGGGCCTGGCCGCCGTGCACGCGGAAGGCGTCGTGCACCGCGACATCAAGCCCGCCAACGTGCTGCTGGAGGCCACCGGCACGGGGCGGCCGCGGCTGCGGCTGTCCGACTTCGGCATCGCGATGCGGCTGGGCGAACCGCGGCTGACCGAGACCAACCTCGTGGTGGGTACCCCTGGTTACCTCGCTCCCGAGCAACTGCTGGGCGCGGAGCCGGACTTCCCCGCCGACCTGTTCGCCGTGGGCCTGGTCGCGCTGTATCTGCTGGAGGGCGCCAAGCCTGATGCCAAGGCTCTCGTCCAGTACTTCGCGGCGCACGGGACGCCGAGCGCGCCCCAGGGGATTCCCGAGCCGCTGTGGCAGGTTGTGGCGACCCTGCTCCAGCCGGATCCGCAGGCGCGGTTCCGCACGGCCACGGGGGCGCGCAAGGCGCTCGCCTCGGCCGTAGAGCTGCTGCCGGAGCCCGGGCCCGACGACGAGCTGATCGAGATCTTCGACCAACTCGGCCCGCTCCCGAAGGGGTTCGCGCCCGAGGGCCCCCTCAAGCAGGCGCCGGGCGTGGAGACCGGTACCGGGACGGCTCGTTCGCAGACCGGGACGGGCGCTGCGCCTACGGGTTCCGGGGCTACGGGCTCCGTGCCCACGGGCTCCACATCGACGGGCCGCCATGCCTCCGCCGTACCGTCCGACCCCCGGCAAGGCGTGCCCGGCCCGCGGCCGGCGCCCGATGCCTCCCAGCCACAGCAGCCGTCCCAGCAGCCGCACCAGCAGCCGTCCCCCATGTCGGACACCGGCAGCTTCCACCTGCCGCCGCCCGTACGGCCTCAGCCACAGCCACAACCACCCCTGCAGCCGCCCCAGCCACAGCCACAGACCCCCCACCAGCCCACCCATGTTCTGTCCTCCCCCCGGCCGTACACCCCGCAGTACCCCACGCACCAACCCGTCGATGCCTCTACTGCTTCGTACACCGCTCAGGACCCGCAGGTTCCACCTTCCGCGCAGCCAATTTCCGAGCCGCAGACCCTGCCCCGGCCCCAGCCCCGCCCCGGACCCCACGCCGCACCCCACCCCGGCCCCCGAGCCGCCCGCCGCCGCGCCGCGCGCCGCCGCCCAGGGCCGCCCGCGAAGGTGGCGATACCGCTGCTGCTGCTCGCGCTGATCTGCTACGCCACGGGTTTCTGGGCACTGGCCCAGATCTGAGAACGCGCCCTCCGGCGCCCCACGACCGTCCACACCCCGAGCACGGCCAGTACCACCGTGCCGCCGCCGATCCCGCTCACCGCGATCACGGTCATGACGGTGTCGTCCCCCGCACCGCCGCCCCCGCCACTCGGCGTCAGGCCCCCCGGCACCGCGCCCCCCGGCTCCCCCACGACCGGTGCGAAAACGTCCTGCGGCTCGAACTGCCCGTCGTACCCCGGCCCGCTCCGCGCCGTCCCCGTCAGCCGCACGCGCAGCGTCACCGCGAACGGCCCGTCCCCGAACCGCTCGGCCACCCGGGCGGCGACATGCACCACGAGGTAGTAGGAGCCGGCGAACCGCATGCCGCTCACGCGGTCGGTGCCTGCGTACCGGTTCTCGTGGGCGACCGGGGGCAGCGGTTCGAGCGTGGCGGAGGCCTGGCCGCCGTCGTAGTTGAGGCTCTCCTCGTCGAGGGGAGCGCGCACGGGGTTGTGGAGCGACAGCTCCAGCGCGCCGACGGCCACGCGGGAGCCCTCGGCCGAACCGGCCAGCTCGGCCGAGGCGTACACCTGCCGTCCCCAGCCGACCGGCACCTTGTAGAAGACGGTCTGTCCGGGCTCGACGTCGGAGCGCCAGGCGCCCTGCCCCACCGAGACCGCGGAGGCGAATCCCGCTCCGCCGGCCCGGCGTTCGGGCTCGCCGGTGACCGGCTCGGGCGAGGCGGAGTTCCAGCTCTCGGGGGCGGTCGTGGCGTCGGCCCGCTCCAGGGGCGGCTCCGAGAACGCGGCGAGCTCCAGGTCCCAGGCGACGTCGCCGGGAGCCGTCGTACCGACGCGCTCGACGATCACGTAGTACAGGCCTGCGCCCGCGCAGCGCGTGCGGGTGGGGGAGATCTCCCGCACGGCCACGGCCGTGATCGGGTGCGGGCTGCTGCTGCCGCCGGCGAAGTTCTCCGTCTCGAAGGAGCAGGAGCGGCCGTCGGCGTCCTGCACCGAGATGCGGACCCCGTCGGAGGCGGAGACCGTGGCGTCCGACGGGGGAACGGCGGTGGCGGAGACGTAGGCGTTCGACGTGGCGTCGAGTTCGATGCGGTAGTAGGCGTCGCCGCTGACGGGCAGCGAGCTCTTGTACGCCCGTCCGGGCTCCAGAGGCTCGGCGTCCGCGGTGCTCGCCGCGCCCGTGACGGAACGGGCGTCCGGAGCGAAGGCATACGGGCTCGGGGCGTCCGCCGCAACCGCGGGCCGGCCGGGCAGGGCGACCACCGTGCCGCACAGCACCGCCGCCACGACGACCGCGCGCGGCCCGCCGAACCGGCACACCGCCCGCCACCACGCCGTACGCCGCCCCATCACGCGCCACCCCTTGTCGTCGCCGGACCCTGGGACGTGCCCCATCCTGCCCACCCCGGCCGCACGGCACCCGCACAATCCGTACGAGCGTCCGAAACGCCCCGATGCAACTCCCCGATGCGCAGCGGCCCGGCAACACAAAACCCCGACCGCTACAACGGCCGGGGTCTGTTCAGATTCGGTTGTCGATACTCACGAACCCGTGGGCACGGAGTCAGTCGCCTCCGTCCACAGATCCTGCTCGGCGCGATCCGCCTGGATCTGGCGGTACACGAGGAGCCCGCCGATGGCGGCCAGTGCGACCAGGAGAAGCTTCTTCACCGCGCGACCTCGTCTTTCGTTGACGTAGGGGACCTCTGGCGCCCGACTATACACACCGACCGATATCGATCGGTGACCTGCGTCGACGCTCAACTCCCGCCCGGAACACCGCAGTAGGACCGGACGCCTGCGCTCCGATCGGAGGGTGATCACACCCCTACGGAACGTCACCTTTCGCCCCTCTTCCTCCCTTCTTCCGCACGTTTCGGGCCTCTTGCACCCATCCGAGTGGTGTTCATCTGAAGATCGACGCGCCACGGGCGTCGGTCCACCACTTCGCAGCCTCCATACACATCATGAGGAAAGTACGCAAATCGCCCAAACCCGAAAGTGAGGGGCCATGGCCCGGAACAAGGTCATGAAGCTGTGGACCGCCGTCGTCACCGCCTTCCTGGCGCTCTGCACGACGCTCGGACTCGTCACGACGGCCACCGCCGCGGCCGTACCGCAGACCGAGACCACCCGCAACAGCGACAGCAGCACCGCCGCGCACATCGCGGTGCCGGCGATGTCCCACTGGGTCTGGGCCCATGCCAGGTCACTGCCTCCCACGATGAAGCAGCGCATCAGCGCCGAGGCCCACGGCAAGTCCCCCAGCTGCCGCCACCGCTCCGTCGAGGACACCGAAGCGGAGCAGGCCGCGGACGCGGAGGCCCAGGCGTGCGACGCCGCCGAGCTCCCGGCCCACCGGTGAGCGCCCCCGCGGCTCTTCCTCCCCGTCCGTCACGGCGAACTGTGCGCACAGCACCGGCCCGCCCCGGACCCGATCACTCGAATGAGTGGCCGAGCCCGTTGTACCGCAGCCGTAGCCTGGACACATGCCTCGCACGCCCGCGGTCCGCGACAACCGGCGCCACCAGTGGGAGAAGAACCGGGCACGCCGGCCGCAGTCCGAGCGATGCAGCACGGGATCTACCGAGCACGACACCGGCCTGAACTCCCGGGACCTGGTCTTCCACGCCGAGTACGACGTGGTCGCGGCCCCCGAAGAGCTCGCCGCCGCGTTCGGTCTCCCCGAAGGCACCCCTCTGCTCAGACGCCGCTACCGGACGCGCCACGCGACCGAGAGCGCCCCGTTCAGCCTCGTCACCTCCTACCTCCCGCGCGACCTGGTCGCGCCGAACCCCGACCTCCTGGACGCGGGCAACGAGCCCTGGCCCGGAGGCACACAGCACCAGTTGAGCACCCTGGGCATCGAGGTGGACCGCGTCGAGGAACGCGTCACCGCCCGCCCGCCCACGCCCCAGGAGGCAAGCGAACTCCAGCTGCCGGCCGGGGTACCGGTGATCCTGCTGCACAAGACTTCGTACGACATCCACGACCGTGTCGTGGACGTTTCCCATGTCACGCTGCCCGGCGACCGCACGGAACTGCTGTTCACCACGCACCTGGAAAGGTGGTGAGTGCGCGGTGAGCCGGCGCATCATCATCGTCACCGCTGTCCACGGCCCCTCGGCCCCCTTTCTGCCCGAGGCCCACAAGTCGCTGTGCGCGCAGGAGCTGCCCGCGGGCTGGGAGTGGCACTGGGTCGTCCAGGAGGACGGGACGAGCGACGACGTCTCCCCGTACGTCCCCGAGGACGCCCGCATCACCTTCCGGCAGGGCCGGCCCGGCGGACCCGGCGTCGCCCGCACCATCGCGCTTGCGCACGCCGACGGCGAGTACGTGAAGGTCCTGGACGCCGACGACCTGCTCACGCCGGGCGCGCTGGCCCGCGATCTGGCCGCCCTCGAAGGCGACCCCGGGCTCGGCTGGGCGACCTCCCGCGTCCTGGACCTGCTGCCGGACGGCTCCACGGTCGGCTTCCCCGGCGATCCCGACGAGGGCCCGATCGAGCCCGGCACCGTCCTCGACTTCTGGACGGTGAACGACTTCCGCGCCCCGGTCCACCCGGCCTCCCTCTTCGTCCGCCGGGATCTCCTGCTCGCCCTCGGCGGGTGGATGGCCCTGCCGGCGTCCGAGGACACCGGACTGCTCCTCGCCCTGAACGCCGTGAGCCGCGGCTGGTTCTCGGCGGAGGTGGGGCTGCTGTACCGCAAGTGGGAGGGGCAGGCCACGGGTCAGGCCTCGCACGTCGATCCCGCCGAGCGCGGGGCGCGGATGGCCGTGGCGGAGGCCAGGGCGCGGTCGCTGGCCTCCCTCAGCTGGCGTTTCGGATGAGGATGGCCTGGGAGGGGCACTTCTCGGCGGCTTCCCGCACCTCCGGGTCGTCGCCGGTGTCCTCACGGCCGGCCACGACGGCACCGAATCCGTCCTCCACGGTGAAGACGGACGGAACGCGGTAGACGCATTCACCGGATCCGTAACACAGCTCGGAGTCAACGGAGACCTTCATAACCACTCCAGGGGGCAAGCGGGCACCTTCAGGAGGTGACTGCCCCTGCCGCCCGCCCCCGAATCAGCGGTCGAAGGACAGCTCCAGCATCCGGATCGCGTTGCCCCGCAGCAGCTTGTACGTCACGTCGTCGGGCAGCCCGGCCACATGCTCGGCCGCGACCTCCTTGGTGTGCGGCCAGGTCGAGTCGACGTGCGGATAGTCCGTCTCGAAGGTCGCGTTGTCCACGCCCACGGTGTCGATCGCCTCGATGCCGTGCTTGTCCCGGAAGAAGCAGCAGAAGATCTGCCGGTAGTAGTACGTCGAGGGCGGCTCCGGAATCAGGTCCTTCACCCCGCCCCAGGCCCGGTGCTCCTCCCAGACGTCGTCGGCGCGCTCCAGGGCGTACGGGATCCAGCCCATCTGCCCCTCGCTGTAGGCGAGCTTGAGCCGCGGGAACTTCACCAGGACCCCGGAGAAGAGGAAGTCCATCATCGAGGCCATCGCGTTGTTGAAGCTCAGCGAGGCCTGGACGGCCGGCGGGGCGTCCGGGGAGGCCGCCGGCATCTGCGAGGAGGACCCGATGTGCATGTTCACCACGGTCCCCGTCTCCTCGCAGGCCGCGAAGAAGGGGTCCCAGTAGCCGGAGTGGATCGACGGCAGCCCCAGATACGTCGGGATCTCGCTGAACGTCACCGCCCGCACCCCGCGGGCCGCGTTGCGCCGGATCTCCGCGACGGCCAGGTCCACGTCCCACAGCGGGATGAGGCACAGCGGGATCAGCCGCCCGCCGCTGTCACCGCACCACTCCTCGACCATCCAGTCGTTGTAGGCGCGCACACAGGCGAGCCCGACCTCCTTGTCCTTGGCCTCGGCGAAGGTCTGGCCGCAGAACCGCGGGAAGGTCGGGAAGCAGAGCGAGGCCTCGACATGGTTCATGTCCATGTCCTCCAGGCGGGCCTTCGGATCCCAGCAGCCCCGCCGCATCTGCTCGCGCGTGATCCCGTCGAGCGTCATCTCGTCCCGCGAGAAACCGACGGCCGCGATGATGCGCTTGTACGGGAAGAGCTCGCCCTCGTACTCCCACCAGTCGGTGAGCTGCCCGTCGGGGTCGGTGGTGAACCGGTACTTCCCGCCGACGTAGGCGAGCTCCCCGATCCCGGCGGTGAGCGGTTTGGGGCCTTTGTCCCGGTACTTGGCCGGGAGCCATGTCTCGAAGAGATGCGCGGGCTCGATCACGTGATCGTCCACGCTGATGACCTTGGGCAGTTCCCTGGTGCCGCTCAGGTTGTCGACCACGCCGGCTACCTCCCGCCTCGCGCAACACAGCATCTGACGGTTCGTCAGAAACGAAGGTACGGCGCCGCACGGCAAGCGGCAAGAAGGAGGAGGCTTCGGTGAACGCATGCCGCGTCGTTCGGCACCGGTCCCTCCCCTCGCGGGGACCGGTGCCAAACGACGCGCTCGGAGTCGTCGCGAATCTCAGGAGTCCGCGACGAGTTCGTCTTCTCGCGACTGCGGCGAAAGCTGCTGCCCCAGGACATAAGGCGTCATGAGCTGTCCCCTGCAAGACATGGGCCGCTGGCCTGTCCGGACGACGCGCTGCTGGTCGGCTACGCGGTGTGATCCTGCCAGTTGGGGCCTGCACAGAGGAGGTTCCGGTCTCCGATCCAGGGCTTCGCCGCAGGTCAGCCGTATAAAGTGAGTTTTCCGGTCCGGACGCCCAGAGGCGAGGGAAGTAAGGGGTGGAGGCCTTGAGTCACGACTCAGGGGCGCGCACGGCCTTCGCGGAACGCCTCGCGCTGCTGTACAAGGAGGCCGGCAACCCTCCCCTCAAACGCGTGTCCGAGGCGGTCGTCCAGCTCCAGCGCGTGGACGAACGCGGGCGGCCCGTACGCGTCTCCGCGCAGCGGATCAGTGACTGGCGACGCGCGAAGAACGTACCCGCCCAGTTCGCCGCGCTCGCCGCGGTACTGCTCGTCCTCATCCCGCAGGCCCGGCGCGCCCGCCCGACGGCGGTGTTCCCCGGTCTCTACGACATGGTCCAGTGGCAGCTGCTGTGGGAGCGGGCGGTGGCCGACCCCGCCACGGTCGAGGTGAGCCCTCCGGCCGTGGAGAGCCCGCCGGCCGTCCCCGCCGGCGTCTGCCCCTACCGAGGGCTGGCCTCCTACCGCCAGCAGGACGCGCGTTGGTTCTTCGGCCGCGAGCGCAGCACCGCCACCCTCGTGGACCATCTCCGGACGGCCGAGGGGAAGGCCGGCCTGCTCATGCTCGTGGGCGCCTCGGGCGCGGGCAAGTCCTCGCTGCTCAACGCCGGGCTGGTAACCGCCGTACGGGACGGCGCCCTGGACAGCGGTGACGAGCGGACGCGGGTGGTGCTGCAACTCGTACCGGGATCGGATCCGCTCGGGGAGCTGAGCCGGCGTATCCCCGGGCTCCCCGGGGTCGATGTTTCACGTGAAACATCCGCCGCCGATCCCGGAAGCGCGGACTTCACGGCCGCGGTGCACCGGGCCATCGGGGCCTGGGCCGCGCCCTCCACCGGCTGCCCGGTCGTCATCGTCGACCAGTTCGAGGAGGCGTTCACCCTCTGCTCCGACGAGGAGGAGCGGCACACCTTCATCCAGCTTCTGCACGCGGCGGCCTCACCCTCCGCCGACGGCGGCCCTGCCCCCGCGCTCGTCGTCCTCGGCATACGCGCCGACTTCTACGAACAGTGCCTCGGCTACCCCGTACTGGCCGACGCGCTCCAGCACCGGCACATGGTGCTCGGTCCGCTGACCAGCGCCGAGCTGCGCGAGGCGGTGACCGGCCCGGCCAAGGCCGTCGGCCTGGAACTCGAACCGGGGCTGGCCGAGCTGATCGTGCGCGAGGTGAGCGCCGACGGCCCCCGCGGCGCGCACGACGCGGGCGTACTGCCCCTGCTCTCCCACGCCCTGCTCGCCACCTGGCAGCGCCGCAAGGCGGGCCGGCTGACCCTGGCCGGCTACCGCGCGGCCGGCGGCATCCAGGGCGCGGTGGCAGCGACCGCCGAGCGGGCCTGGTCCAGCCTGGACCCGGCGGCCCGCACCGCCGCGCGGCTGCTGCTGCTCCGGCTCGTCCGGCTGGGCGAGGACACCCAGGCCACTCGCAGACGCGGGACGCGCCGTCAGCTGGCCGCGGAGTCGACCGACCCCGGGAAGACGGAGGAGTCGCTGGAGGCGCTGGTGCGCGCCCGGCTCGTGACGCTCGACGCGGACACCGTGGAGATCACCCACGAGGCGCTGCTGCACGCCTGGCCGCGGCTGCGCGACTGGATCGACGAGGACCGGGGCGGCAATCTGCTGCGCCAGCGGCTTGAGGAGGACGGCCGCTCCTGGGAGGAATCCCGCCGCGACTCGTCCCTGCTCTACCGGGGCTCCCGGCTGGAACAGGCCCACACCTGGGCGAGGTCCGCCGGCGACACCTTCCTGACCCGCAGCGCGGTGGAGTTCCTGGCCGCCTCGGTCCGGCTGCGCAAGCGCACCCTGTGGATCAGCCGCGGCGCCGTGTCGGCCCTGGTGGTCCTCGCGATCCTGGCCGTCGGTTCCGCGGTCGTCGCCTGGCAGCAGCGCAACGACGCCGTGTTCGAGCAGGTGGTCGCCGAGGCCGACCGCGTCCAGTACACGGACCCGTCGCTCTCCGCCCAGCTCGACCTGGTGGCCCACGCACTGCGCCCGGACGACGCGGGCACGAACAACCGCCTGATCTCCATCGTGAACGCGCCCCTGGCCACCCCGCTGCTCGGCCACACCGGCGCCGTCTACCTCACCTCGTTCAGCCCGAACGGCAACCTCCTGGCGACCGCCAGCTACGACCGCACGGTCCGGCTGTGGGACGTCGCGGACCGCACCCGTCCCCGGCCCCTCGGCAAGCCGCTCACCGGCCACACCAGCTGGGTGAGCAGCGCGGTCTTCAGCCCGGACGGCCGCACCCTGGCCAGCGCCGCGGACGACGGCACGATCCGGCTGTGGGACATACGGGACCCCAGCCGCCCGAAGTCGCTCGGCGCCCCCCTGACCGGCCACGAGGGCACGATCTACCTGCTGGCGTTCAGCCCCGACGGCCACACCCTGGCCTCCGCCAGCGAGGACCACACCGTCCGCCTGTGGGACATGTCCGGCCCGGCCCGACCCCGGACGCTGAGCACCCTGAGGGGTGCCACCGCCGCAGTGCGCTCCGTGGCGTTCAGTCCGGACAGCCGCACGCTCGCTGCCGGGGGCGACGACGACGCGATCAGCCTGTGGAACGTCGCCGATCCCCGCCGCCCGAAGCCCTACGACGCCCGGCTGACCGGGCACACGGACCTGGTGCACTCCGTCGCCTTCAGCCCCGACGGCCGCACCCTGGCCAGCGGCAGCGCGGACGACACCCTCCGCCTGTGGAACGTGGCCGACCCGCGGCACGCGGCCCCGCTCGGCTCACCCCTGACCGGCCACACCGGCCCGATCTGGTCGGTGGCCTTCAGCCCCGACGGCTCCACCCTCGCCGCCGCCAGCGCGGACAGCACCGCGAGCCTGTGGAACATCAGCGACCCGGCCTACCCCTCCCAGGTCGGCGAACCCCTGGCGGGCAGCAGCGGCGAGATGTACGCCCTGGGCTTCAGCCCCGACGGGCGCACCCTGGCCACCGGGAGCGGCGACAGCAAGGTCCGCCTGTGGTCGATCCCGACCTCGGACATGGTCGGCCGCAACGGGGCGTTCCGCCCCGACGGCCGCATCCTCGCCACGGCCACACGCGACGGCAGCGTCCGGCTGTGGGACGTCCAGGACCCCGACCGGCCGCGGTCCCTGAACAAGCCGTTCATGCCCGGCGACGGCGGCCAGCGCTCCCTGCTGTTCTCACCCGACGGCCGCACCCTCGCGGTGCTGACGGGCAACCGCGCGGTGTACCTGTGGAACGTCGCCAACCCCTCCGAGCCGGTCTCCTACGGCCCGCCCCTCACCCTGCGGACCCGTTTCATGGGCCCCGACGCCCTCGCCTTCAGCCCGGACGGCCGCACCCTGGCCACCGCCTACGACGACCGCACCATCCAGCTGTGGAACATCGCCGACCCGTCCCACCCCGTTCCGACCGGCGCCCCGCTCAGCGGCCACAAGGGCTACGTCAACTCCCTCGTCTTCAGCCCGGACGGCCACAGCCTGATCAGCGGCAGCGCGGACGGCACGGTCCGCCTGTGGAAGGTGACCGACCCCGGGCACGCGACCGCGCTCGGCTCCCCCCTCACCGGCCACACCGGCCCGGTGAACGTCCTTGCCTTCAGCCCGGACGGCCACACCCTGGCCAGCGGCAGCGACGACGACACGGTCCGCCTGTGGAACATCACCGACCCCACCGCGGCCAGCCGCCTGGGCTCCCCGCTGAAGGGCCACACCGAGGCCGTCGCCTCCCTGACGTTCAGTCAGGACGGCCGCACCCTGGCGAGCGGCGGCACCGACAACACGGTCCGCCTGTGGAACGTCGCCACGCCCTCCGAGGCCCGCCCCATCGGCCAGTCGATGAGCCCCAACGCCAGAACGGGCAACTTCCTGGCGTTCAGCCCCAAGACCCGCATGCTCGGGGTGTCCAGCGGCACCGACACGGTCCGCCTGTGGAACCTCGACGTCGACCGGGCCGTCCGCCACATCTGCGCCACCACACGCAACGTCCTGACCCAGGAGAAGTGGCAGGAGTACCTCTCCCGCCTCGACTACGACCCGCCCTGCAACCCCTGACGGAAAAGTGATCCCGATCACAACCACCACCTGCGGTCGAACAGCTGACTCCCGCGGCCCAGGCAGCCTTGTTACTGTTGGCCACAGCCCGATCGCTGGTGCATCCCCCGTCGCCAGCGGTCGGGCCTTTTCCGTGCCCCGCACAGCTGATGCAGCCCGTAAATGCCGAAGACCCCCGGTCCTGCTGGACCGGGGGTCTTCGTGCTGGTGGGGCTAACAGGATTTGAACCTGTGGCCTCATCCTTATCAGGTCGATCACGGGGAGTTGACACCATCGGCTGACTCGCTTCCAGCCTCAGTTTGGCGTCCGCTGGTAACCGGGCCCGATCGCCGCTGTCCGCGTCTGTTGGTGTCAGATACTGGTGTCAAACGTCAGGGCTCCTCTTGACAGAGGGACCCACCGCATGACGACAGCTGAGGGGTCACGCACACGTTCGTCACACCGGGTACTCGTCGGGCAGTTGCATCCCGGGACGGCCGTTCACCAGATTCGGTTTTAGATGCACTCGGCACCCAGCTTCCCGGGCTTGCGCCACGAGACGAGCCACCCAATCGAAGGGTGGCGCGAAAGCGGGCACCTGCTGGCGATCTGCCCCCTCTCCCTGCCAGGTCTCTGTCTGCGCACCGATGACTACCCAGTCGAACATGGAGAGGTCGCTGAACTCTAGAGGCTCCTTGAGCGGCTCCAGAGACAGCCACTTGACCTTAACGCCTTCAATCTGCCGGAAGGCGTCCTCAGCGATCCGCACACGCTTCTGCTCGTCGACACTTGTGCCGACCCAAGCTGATGAAGGCAGGTCAACCTTGTTGTAGCGGGCAGGGAACTTAGTCAGCAGCAAGTACTCCCACATTGGGTTGCTGAGCATGGCCGAGTGCACCTGCAAGAGCCACTCTTCGGGAACCCAACGACCGTAGAGGTCGGCCATGGAGCACACGAAGACCCGCCTCCAAGAAGGATCACCAAGGTGTTGCTCTGGGATCTTCGTGTTAGCGGGCGCTCCCAGGCGTTCGTAGTGGAAAAGCGGGGTGAATCCGGCGGGATTTACCTGTTTGAAGCGCAGGGTGATCTCCCGCGCATAGCAGTAGTCACAGCCGTGCAAGCATCCGGTGATCGGGTTCCACGACCACCGTGCCCACGAGATCCCATCCCCGTCGGTTTGGTTGAAGGTCGCTTTACCTTCGGGCTTGGCGTACTCGACTTCCCGGCCGTCATGCGTCCGGAGCGTCAGCATCACGGAGGTGGGCTTCTCAGCCGGAGCCTTCTCCGTCATCTCCTTGCGCCGTTGCCGAGCGTGCTTCTCTGCTTGGTCGAGCGGCATGGCCCCCGAGCGAACCTTCTCTACCAGTTCCGGCGCATAGGTCTCGACAGACTTAGCACGCTGCACTGCGCGTGGAGAGGCGCCGACCGCTCGCGCAGCCTTGTTGCGAGACCTTGCCTCCTCATCGCGGTCCGCTGCTTGGGGCGGATCCGCCCCAAGCGGCACGTCTGCGTCGTCTCCTTGCTGTTGCTTCAGCGCTTGGAGGGTCTGACGGCCAGCTTCGCGCTGCTGTTCCTTCGCCTCGTCAGCAAACGCCTTCTCATATTCAAGCGCCAGGAAGGCCCGCTGACCTGCGGTCAGCTGCCGCCGCGCAATGTTCTTGGAAACGATCAAGTCCAGGATCGCAGCTTCCGAGTAGTCCGCCGGCAGAGTCTCGAAGTCTGCTTCCACTCCTGCAGCATCACAAGCGCGATAGCGGTTCCGGCCATCGATGAGCACCGTACGATCGTGGTTCAGCAGGATCGGATCTCGTAGGCCGTTGCGCTTCACGTCCAGGATCATGTCGTCGAACTCTTCCCCTTCCACTAGGGGGAAGACATCGGCGAAGGGGTGGACCTCGAAGGGACCAAGGGTGCTCATGCAGAAGTTTCCTCACCATCGGTCCAGAGGCCCATCTGTACGGGAGCCTCCGGCACGGGGGCATCCTCGAACGCCCCTATCATTTCGATTCGTTCAGCCAGGGGAGCAGTCAGCCAGCGGTCCTCCTGGCCCCGGATTCCTTCACGTTCGACCTTGGTCAGGAAGAGCCGGAGCATGTCTCCGCGGAACTGCCCGGCCGCCGTCCGGTACCAGCTGATCGACGTACCCCGGTCGTACTTCTTGAACGCCCCTTTCACGAGCTGTTCAGTCTTCTCCCGCCACTTGTCCGACGTCTCGATGAGGTAGGCCCACTGGGCGTCATCACGGATGATCGCAGCGAAACATAGGTCTCGGAACCGAGGGACACTCCTCTGGAAGGCGCCCACCCGGTCGACACACTCAATGCGGGTGCGCCGTGTGTCCTTGTTCCGCTTCAGGCCGCTGGCGTTGCACCCCATGGTCGTGAGGCTGCGAAAGAATGTCACATTGCGACTGCTGATCTCGCGAGAGAAAGACATCCTCATGGCCCACTCCGTAATGGAGTTGGGATCGTTGATCACGAAGACAGCGTCGAACGAGCGGACACCACTGATATCTGCGTCTACACCACTCTGATTGAAGACCTGTAGGAATGATTGTCCGCATCGCCAGCGGGTTAATTCCTCCCGCTCGTAGCCGAACTCCGGCAGCTTCACGGCCAGGTTCGCCAGCAGGCGCCCATAGGTCTCCGGGTTGATCTCGTACAGGTTCACTACTACGGGGAGCTGCGACTGGGAGGCATGGTAGGCGAGGATGCCCGGCGAGCAAGCGCGACGCCACTCTTCATCTCCGGGGACCGCTGCATCGCCAGCCGTAAGGTCGAACCACACCAGCCTTCGGGGAGCCTTCGGAAGCCGCGGGCTGGCACCGACTTCCTGGCCGATCAGCTGATTCAGCATGCTGTGCTTGGCGTTTGTCCGCCAGCCACTGCGACCAACATCCATTCGCTTGGCCACGCCGCGGGTTCCTCCCCCTGAGAAGCCCGCAGCACGGGGCGGGCCGTACCAATGGTGCGGAGTGCTGAGGATGGTTATAGCGGTTTAGGGGCGGGACGAACTGACGTGTGGCATTTTCTGCTCACTCTCGACTGTTTATGACTGAAACGCCACCCCTTCTGGCACCCATCCCAGCCACGCGCCTCGAAACGATCACGGGGACTAGGACCAGAACTTGGACCACTCTCCCTCCGCAAGGAAGTGCCTGAAGGCATCCTCGTTCATCTCCTCTACCCATTGAGGTGCTTGATCCTGGATCAGGAGGTCATTGGGATAACCCGGAGCCGCACGCTTGACGATCTCTGGCGTATCGAGCGCGATAACCATGACGCTCGGGTTGGATGATCCGACGGCCCGTGACACCGCACTGTTCGAGAACCCCGAGTACGAGTAGAGAATGCCGCGGTCGGCTCCGATGTCCAGGATCTTGCCTATGAACTGGTCCACGACTTCGATGCTGGCCGGCCGCCGGTGACGCTTACATTCGACGGCTACAGTGATCTCTAGCCCCACTACCTTCCCCGTCGCCAGAACATCCACCTGTCGCCGCGTCCCGCTCAAGCGCCCCGCGACATGTTCGTCGTGGACGACTTCGGCTTCAGGATCCAGGGCGTTGAGCATCTCGCGAACGGACAGCTCATAGCGCTGCCAGAGCGGATTCGATGTAGAGGTCACGGCTGCAAGCTAGCCCGTGCGATCGGGAAATCGCTCGTCGTTGATACGGGAGGCTGAAGTGCTGACACACTTACTTGGAAGATCGCGTATGTGGATGCGGCCTGAGCTGGCGAGATGCTGCCCCGGTCCTTCCTGGGGCGATCTCCGAAGTTCCCTGCTCTACCCCCTTGGTTCCCGTATGGTCGGGCATGCAGAGGGCACGATGGGGGCATCGGGTACTTCGTCAACTCCGTACGCCTCTGGAGTCGCCTTGAAGCTAGCAGACTGGGCGCCGATCATTGTGGCCGGAATTACGATCATGGGTGGCGTTGCCCAAGCCCGTCGCAAACGGCCCATGACCAGGGAGATCGTTAAGCAAGACGTTGAGCTGCTGGGGCTTCTTCCAGAGGACAGCGAGGCCAAGAAGCTTCTTGCTAAGCACATCGACGCTACCGTACGAAAGATCGTTGAAGATGAGGACCAGCGAACACGCGACTACGCCGGATCTTGCTTGGCGATTGGGTTCCTCGGAGTCTCTGCTGGCCTTCTGGCCGTCTGCGTGAGCCGTGGCGGCGCTTGGTGGTGGCTGAGCGTCCCGGCGGTCATCATCGGACTTCTCGGAGCCTTCGGGCTAGGAGTTGTCTTCAAATGTCACGCCCACATCAGAAGCGAGGCGAGGGTGACGGCTGCCTGGTAAGACTCGGCGGTCTTGTCGTAGCGGGTCGCGATGCCGCGCCACTGCTTGAGGCGGTTGAAGCACCGTTCCACGACGTTGCGCTGCTTGTAGAGCTGTTTGTCGAAGGCCGGCGGGCGCCCGCCTCGGCTGCCGCGCCGGAGCCGGTTGCGGATTTGGTCGGCCCGCTCGGGGATGGTGTGGCTGATGCCGCGGCGTCGCAGCCATGTGCGTATCGCGCGGGAGCTGTAGCCCTTGTCGCCCAGCACATGCGCCGGCCGCACCCGCGGCCGTCCCGGACCGAGGCGGGGCACCCGGATGGCCTCCATCACGGTGGTGAACTGGGTGCAGTCGTTGGTGTTGCCGCCTGTGAGCACAAAGGCGAGCGGACGCCCGAAGGCATCGCAGACCAGGTGAATCTTGCTGGTCAGGCCGCCCCGGGAGCGTCCGAGCGCGGGACTGCGGCGCCCCCTTTTCGGGCCCCGGCGGCATGCTGGTGGGCGCGTACGACGGTGGAGTCGACCGACACCAGCCAGTCGACCTCTCCCGCCGCGTCCGCCCGGGCCTGGGCGGCCTGGAGCATCCGCTCGAAGGTGCCGTCCAGGGCCCACCGGCGAAAGCGGGTGTGCAGCGTGTGCCAGGGGCCGTACCGCTCGGGCACGTCCCGCCAGGCGGTGCCTGTCCGGAACTTCCACACGATCCCGTTGAGCACAGTTCGATCGTCCAACCGCTTCCGCCCACGCAAGGACTCGGGCAACAGCGGACGGAGGAACTCCCACTCCTCATCGGACAGTTCATGGCGACGTATCACCCGACCATGATCCACCACTCAAGATCAATTGAAGACACGACCTAGGACAGGATGCCGTTCCTCGACGCCGTGACGCACGGGGGAGACCTCTGTAGGTCGGGCACTAGGTCGGCGGAGCGACTTTGGTCGGGAGCTGCTTTGGGGGGAGTGATCATGGCCCCTTAAGCTTCCGGCGCGTCGGGCAGTCTGTGGACCTGCCCGTTAAAGCACGACGTTGGGGCCATGATCTTCGAGGCTCCCCCCAAAGTGGCTGGCTAAAGTCGCGGAGCCGACCGCCCCAGCCACCCGCGATCCCACCCCGCCACGGCCCGCATGATCCGGCACAGCTACAGCCGTCGCGCACCTGCTTTTGGATCAAAGCGTCTGTCGGTCCGTAGCCGCACCTTGTGATCGGGCCTGTGGGGTCGTGACATCTTCTTCAAGGTGCTGGGCCTGGTGGCCGTGGGTCACGGTTGGGGTTCAGGCTCGGTCCGGTGCGTCGGCCCTTGGCGGGGCCAGAGCGAAGAGCGTGATCACCTCGGGGCAACTTGGTGGCGCGGGGCCGGGGCCGGGGCGGCGCGGGCCGAAGGCAGGAGCGAAGCCCCGAGCCGCGCGCCGGCCCGCAGTGCGGGCCGGTGGTGTGTGATCAACGCAGTGGCGGCCGGACGCCAGAAGGGACACAGCGACCGGATGGCCGAAGGCCAAGAGCCCCCCACCCTGGGCCTCTACCGCCGGAGGACCGGTGACCGAAGGGGGTGGGGCTCAAGCCCTGAGGGACTGGTGAAGCACGGGGAAGCTGAGAAACTCTGCGGTTGCTGTCGACTCCTGTTATCCCAAGTGCGCGACGGCTGGAGCTGTGCCGGATCATTCGGGCCGTGGCGGAACGGGATCGGGACCCGGCTCCCTTCCCCGCCGGAACGGCGGGCTTGATGAGGTAGAGAAACCTGTAACAACGGCTGGCTCGATCGCGGCCTTGGCCGTACGACTCCTCCGTGATGACCTGGGAAGGCTGGCTCATCGGGGGAGGTCTGACATGAACGCTGTACCGAACGACTTAGCCATGAATCGGCCCGGCGACGCAGTACGGCGGAAGATCATCGAGCTTCAGCCACGCGCCTTCATGCGCCTGATCGGTCGCTGGTTGCCTGGCACCGAGATCTACAGTTGGTGCAACGGCCTGGTGGGCGAACGCGTCACCGGGCGGCGGCTCAACCGGCTCAAGGGACGTGGCTGGCGCATACTCCATGCTGTCCAGTGGGACACCGGCTCAGACATAGACCATCTGGCCATAGGCCGCGCCGGCGTCTTCGCGATCAACTCGAAGCGCCACAAGGGCAAGTCCGTCTGGTACGGCGACCACGCGATCACCATCAACGGGACGTCGACACGGCACGTGGTGATCAGTCAGCGAGAGGCTCAGCGAGTCGCCCAAGCTCTGACACGACACTGCGGGTTCGATGTCCCTGTTCGTCCAGTGATCTCGGTCGTGCACGCAGCGAAGTTGAAGGTGAAAAACGCGGCACCCCCGGTTCTGGTCCTCCCAGTTGAAGAGGTCGACCGGGTCCTGTCCGGCCTGTCCCCACTGCTCACGCGGGAGCAGGTGGATCAGATCTACGCGGTGGCTCGCGATCCACGCACCTGGGCCAGCGCATGATCCGGGTCAGGCGTCGAAGTCGTACTCAAGGATGTACGAAGAGGCGTCGAGCGTCATTTCGTTGATCTCGACGGGACGCCCCTCGTCCGCGAAAGCGGTCCGACAGATCAGGATGACCGGCGTACCTGCGGAGATGCTCAGTTGCGCCGCTTCATCCTTCGTGGGCATGCGCGAGCGAATCTCCTCACGGAAGTGCACCGGCTTGTAGCCGAGTTCAGCGAGACGCGCGTACGTTCCGCCGGGCCCGGTGTCCTCCTGGGCGATCGCCGATCCCGCGACGATCGACGCCGGGAGGTAGCTCGTTGCGAGCAGAACGGGCTTCCCGTCCAGGACGAACCGCCGGCGCCTCACGCACACCGTGTCATCACCTGCGAGATCCAGAACGAGGGCAATGCGCTCTGGCGCCGGCTCATCCGAAACGGTCACCTGATCCACTACAAGCGTCCGGTTCTCGATGTCGGCAGACCAGATCGACCGGCCGCTGCCCCACTGCTCCTGGGCCAATCGCTGGATCCCCCGCCGCCTGAGCGGTCGGAAGTCTCGGACGAACACGCCAGCACCCTTACGGGACTCGGCGACTCCTTCGTCTTTGAGCACACCCAAAGCCTGACGAGCCGTCATACGGGCTACGCCGTACTCGGCCATGAGGTCGTTCTCTCCCGGAAGCCGATCACCGGGACCGTACTCGCCCGACTGGATCGCCTCGCGTAGAGAGTCCGCGATCCGCTGGTACTTCGGCCGACGGTCGTCGGTGGTGGCCATTCGGAAGCCCTCCTCTCTTCTCTAGACAGCCTAGGCCATGGGGTGTGGCCCCTGCCCTGCGCGTGCGTCCCGATTCGGCTCCAGAAACGTCTCTAGACATCTCTCTTGACGTCTCTAGAGATGTGCGCTTTCCTTGAGATGTCTAGAGAGGTCGCGTTAGGCGATCTCCCAGAACGAGGGATGTGCAGATGCCGTCTTTCAAGATCGACCTTTCGACCGCTGTGGTGTTCGTGGCGACTGCGCCGACGCCGAAGCTGGTCAACAAGCAGACCGGCGAGATCGCCATCGACAAGGACACCCGGGCGCCGTTGCACACGGTTGGCCTGCTGGTCTCGGACGAGGGTGAGGGCAACCTCTACCAGGTGACCGTGCCGGAGACCGGGCTGCCCGAGGGGCTCGCGCCGGGCATGCCGGTTCGAGTGGTCGGGCTCAAGGCGCGTGACTGGGAGAACGAGTTCAACGGCCAGAAGCGGCACGGGATCTCGTTCCGCGCGGTCGCGGTCACGGCTGGGGCCTGATCATGACCGATCTGGCCACCTGGTTAGAGCTGGGCGGTGCCGCCGCCGGTGCCGGTGGGCTCGGAGTGGCGAAGTACCGCGCGCCGCGCGTGTACTGGTCGCTGGTGGGCCTGCCGGTCACCTGGACCCGGTTCACTGCCACGTACTCCTCGACGATGGAGGTGTGCGGGCTGACGGTTCAGCCGTCCGGCCTGCGCGCCTTCGTTACCCGGAGCGTGGCTCGCCGTGAGGTGCGGCCGGTGCCACCTAAGGTGCGCCGGGTCCGCCCGACCTCGACAGGTCTACGCGTCACCCTCCGGCTTCCCGCCGGCCTGGAACCCGCCGACCTTGCCGCGTCGTCCGAGCGGCTGCGTCACGCCTGGGGAGTTCGGTCGGTGACCGTGGCGGAGACCAAGCCGGGCTATGTCGAGCTGAGGATGACCGGCTACGACGTGCTGCGCCGGGTGAGGATGCCGCGCAAGGCCACGCCCCACGGGCTGAGTGTGCCGGTCGCGCTGCGCGAGGACGGCACGGTCTTCGAGCGGGACTACCGCAAGGTCCCCATGGCGCTGACCCTGGGCGCCACGCTGTCCGGCAAGTCCATGTACCAGCGCAACCTGATCAAGGGGCTCGCGCAATTGCCGGTCGGGCTGATCGGAATCGACTGCAAGCGCGGTGTCGAGCACAGCCGGTACACCCCGCGTCTGTCGGCGCTGGCCACCGACCCGGAACAAGCCGGAAAGCTGATCGACGCCCTGGTCGCGGAGATGGAAGAGCGCTTCGACCTCCTCGCCCTGTACCGCGTCTCGGACCTGTGGGCCCTGCCCGCTGACGTCCGCCCGGTGCCGCTGGTGGTGCTGATCGACGAGGTGGCGGAACTGTTCTTCGTGACCTCGAAGAAGGACGAAGCGGCCCGCGATCGCACGGTCATGCAACTGGTCCGGCTGGGTCAGATGGCCCGCGCGGTCGGCATCTACCTGGAGGTGTGCGGGCAGCGCTTCGGCTCCGACCTCGGCAGGGGCGCCACCGCCCTGCGGGCCCAGCTCACCGGCCGGGTGGTGCACAGGGTCAACGACAAGCAGACGGCGGAGATGGGCCTGGGCGACATTGCCCCGGATGCGGTGATGGCGGTGACCGGTATCGCCCCGGACCGTCCCGGCGTCGCGGTGGCCGGCGACACTTCCGGCGGCTGGTCCCGCATCCGCACCCCGGAGGTCTCCGCGAGCGAAGCGGCCATGGCCTGCCGCCGGTTCGCCCACCTCGCACCCGAGCTGTCGTTCTTGGCGCCGTTCCGGCCGATCGGGCAGGCCGTGCCGCCGCTGCCAGCCGTTCCGCCGCTGCTCCGGCCGCAGCAAACCCCCTGATCCCGCGAAGGGAGGTGAAGCACCGTGACCCGATCGATCCGTCCCGATGCCGTACTCGTCCAGGCCGTGATCGCCGGTGCGCTGTCCTTCGCCCACCTGCACGACCTTGCCGAAGCGGCCGGGCAGACCGGCTGGAAGGCCTGGGCCTACCCGGTCTCCGTCGACCTGCTGCTCGTCGCCGCGTGGCGCCGACTGCGCATCCAACGGTCCCGGCTGGCCTGGTGCTGGTTCCTGATCGCCTTGTTCGCCTCGCTCGGCGCCAACGTCGCCACCGCAGGATTCCTGGACCTGGCCCACCCGCCCGCCTGGCTGCGCTTCGGTGTCGCCGGCTGGCCCGCGCTGGCCTTCCTCGGCGGCACCCTGCTCGCCCACCAACCCGCTACCGACACACCCGCCCCGGTTCCTGAGCCCCGGCCCGCGCCAGTGGTCGACCGGCCCGAACCGCCCGCCCCTGCCCCGGAGATCAGCCGACCGGATCCCGCCCCGGCGCTGCCCGAAGCATCCGCTCCGGCGGTGACGGTGCCCCCGGCGCTGGTCGACCACGCCCGCAAGGTCGCGGCTGAGCACCGCACCCGCACCGGCACGGACATCGATGCCGCCACGCTGCGCGCTCGCCTCGGCGTTCCGGAAGACCTCGCCGGCGCGATCGTCGCTCAACTCGCCTAGCTGACAAGGAGGTTCCACTCGTGCGACCGAACCGCTTCTACAACGTGATCCACATCGGCCCGGTCAAGGTCGGCACGTTCAACAACGGCCGCGGGCAGATCCGGCACACCGCTGCCTGTACCGCCCCGAAGTGCGGGTTTTCCACGGAGCACAGCGACCGGTCGGCCGCTGAACTCATCGCCCGCACCCACCGCTGC
This sequence comes from Streptomyces sp. NPDC079141, assembly GCF_040686775.1. Lineage (NCBI taxonomy): Bacteria > Bacillati > Actinomycetota > Actinomycetes > Kitasatosporales > Streptomycetaceae > Streptomyces > Streptomyces sp. NPDC079141. Next base: position 243,456 of record NZ_JBFBLP010000004.1, read on the forward strand.
ACCGCCTGAGCCGGAAGGAACAGTCCCGTGCAGTTACCCGACGAACAGTTCCGCGCCGGTCACATCCCCGCCGACCTTTACCGGCAGATCCCGCCCGGCTCGGACCTGCGCAAGGTCGTGATCGTCCAGGAAGCCCCGCGCTCCTACACCGGCCCCATCGTGCTGACCCTGCTGGTCATCACCGGATCGGTCGCGGTGCTGCTGGTGCTCGCCTTCGTCGTCCAGGTCATCGCAAGTGCGGCCGTCGCCGTGCTGTCCGCGACCTGCGGAGTCGGCTACACGATCAACCGGACGTCGAAGAAGAAGCGGGAGTTAGCCCGCGCGGCCACCCGCCGGCGCTCCCGCTCGCCGCACAAGGTGCGCTCTCGGACCGTCCGGTCCACGCCCCGCTACCGCAAGTAGCGCCCTCCGGGGCGGCCTCGGTCGCCAAACTTCCGCCGCCCCGGACGGCCTTCCACCTTCCTGATCCAACGGACCCGAAAGGGAGACACCATCATGCCCGTTCACGCCCCGAACCGTCCGGTCTGCCGCAACTGCGCCGGCTTCTGCGCCGCCTCGGTCACCACCGGTGCCCGGCACCGCGACGGCTCCCGCGTGACCCTCCGCGTCGTCTGCCCCGTCTGCCAGGGCACCGGCCGGTCCCTGCCCGCCCGCTCCGCTCAGGCCGGGAGGTGACGACGTGAAGATGCTCACCACCTCGGCGCACATCGAGCCGGACACCCGCTTCCGGGTCACCCCCTTCCCGGACCGCGTCACCCCCTTCGTCAGCCTCCGCATCGAGGGCGAGTCCATCGAGATCGTGCTGTTGGCCTCCGCCGGTACCTCCGAGACCCTGCGCAAGTTGGCTGCCGCCGCGACCGAGGCTGCCGGTGCCCTGGACGCCCTGGTCACCGATACGCCGGAGGTGACCGCGTGACCGACACCGCACCTGCCGTGCGTGCCCTGACCCTGTGGCAGCCCTGGGCCTCCTGCATCGCCTACGGCACCAAGCGCATCGAAAACCGACGCTGGGCCACCGACTACCGAGGCTGGCTGCTCATCCACGCCGGCCGCACCATCGACCCCGACGCCAGGGGCGTGCCTCTGGCCCGCCCCTTCCTGCTCCGTCCCCAGCCGAGCAGCGCCGTACTGGGCTGGGCCCGCCTCGACGACTGCCACACCGACGACGGCTGGTGCTCCTTGTGGTCCGCGCCTGGGCAGTGGCACTGGCACCTCACCGACGTTCGTCCCTTGGGCAGTCCCGTGCCATGCCCCGGCGCGCGTGGCCTGTGGACCCCCAACCCTTCGCTGCTTGACCAGATCCGGGAGGCGGCCCGTGCCTGACACCGCCACCCTGGCGGGCCTGGACCCGGCCACCCTCACCGACGTGCTGAGGCTGGCCGGGTCGGACGGCTTCGACCGCATCCAAGAGCAGATCCGCCGCACAGGCGGCTGCTCCGACCCGATCCACCTCACCGGCTCGACCGTCACCCGCGACAAGGCCACCGGACAGGTCCTACACTCCTACAGCACCGACCATGAACCTGGTGGACGGCTGCGCCTGGCCTGTGGCAACCGGCGAGCCTCGCGCTGCCCCTCGTGCGCCTGGACCTACGCCGGCGACACCTACCACCTCATCCGCGCCGGCCTGGTCGGAGACCCCGCCAAGGGCACCCCACACACCATCCGCGATCACCCCCGCGTGTTCGCCACCCTCACCGCCCCGAGCTTCGGCCCCGTCCACAACCGCCCCGGCAACCGGCCCTGCCGCTGCGGCCAACGCCACCGCGACGACGCCCCCGAACTCGGCACCCCGCTCGACCCCACCGCGTACGACTACGCAGGTGCGGTGCTGTGGAACAACCACGCCTCCGAACTATGGCGTTACTTCACGATCTACCTGCGCCGCGAGATCGCCAAGAGAGCAGGGCTCACGCAGAAGGACGCCCGCGAACAGTCCCGCGTCTCCTTCGGCAAGGTCGCCGAGTACCAGAAACGCGGGGCCGTGCATTTCCATGCAGTGATCCGCTTCGACGGCCCCGACGGACCCGACGATCCACCGCCCGCCTGGGCCACCCTCGACCTCCTCACCAACGCGATCCGGGCCGCCGCCGCCCGCGTCCAAGTCGACGTACCCCCGGCCGGTGACCAGCCCGCCCGCACCCTGCGCTGGGGCACCCAGCTCGACGTGCAGCCCATCGGTGCCTTCGGCCACGGCGAAGAGATCACCGAAGCGGCCGTCGCCTCCTACGTCGCCAAGTACGCCACCAAAGCCGCCGAAACGACCGGCACCGTCGACCGCCGCGTCGGCAACAAGGAAGCCCTGGTCCTGCTCGGCGTCCCGGACCACCCCCGCCGGCTGATCGAAGCATGCCTGGACCTGCACCCGCTCTACCCGGACCGCAAGCTCCTGGACTGGGCTCACATGCTCGGCTTCCGCGGCCACTTCTCCACCAAGTCCCGCCGCTACTCCACCACCCTCGGCACCCTGCGTCAGGTCCGTGCCGACTACCGCGCCGCCCAGCAACGCGAGGCCCTCGGCCTACCCGACCCCAACGACGAACAGGCCACCACGCTCACCCTCGCCCACTGGGCCTACGCCGGCCACGGCCACACCCCCGGCGAATCCTGGCTCGCAGCCAACATCCGCCGCGACATCGAACTTAACCGCGAAACAGCCCGCGACGAACTACCCACCCTGCTCGATCTGGAAGGAGCCGCCGCATGACCTCCGCCGCGCCTGAACTGCTCACCGTGCCGGAGGTCATGGCACGGCTCAAGGTCGGCCGAACCAAGGTCTACGACCTGATCCGCACCCACCGACTGGTCTCCATCAAAGTCGACGGCTGCCGACGCATCCCCGACACCGCTGTACGGGACTTCATCATCGGTCGCATGGGGGAGGCTGCCTGATGCCGAAGAGGCGCCCCAACGGTGGGGGAACGATCACCAAGCGCAAGGACGGCCGCTATCAGGGTGCCGCGTACGTCACGGACACCGACGGCAACCGTGTCCGCAAGTATGTCTACGGCGCCACCTGGGACGAGGCCAACGAGAAGCTCGGCAAGCTCCAGGATCAGGAGCGGAACGGCATCCCGGTGCCTGCTCGCTCCTGGACGCTCGGGGAGTGGCTGGCGTACTGGCTGGAGCACATCATCGAGCCGGAGCGCGAGCACAACACCTACACCAAGTACGAGTCCAAGGTCAGGCTCTACCTGCTGCCTCATCTGGGCAAGAAACCCCTGGTCAAGCTCACGCCGGCCCAGGTTCGCACCTTCATGGCGGCGCTGAAGCGCGAGAAGGTGGGCGCGGCCACCCGTTTCGAGGTGTTGCGGGTTCTCCGGAACGCCCTCAACCGAGCCATCCGTGAGGAGATCCTGACGCGCAACGTCGCCCTCCTGGTCGACATGCCCAAGGTCACCAAGGACAAGGGCAAAGCCTGGAATGCCCGTGAGGCGATCGCGTTCCTGCGGTCGGCACGTGCCCACCGGCTCTACGCGGCCTGCGTCCTCGTCCTCGTGCTGGGCCTGCGCCGCAGCGAGCTTCTCGGGCTCCGTTGGCAGGACGTCGACTTCGAGGCGGGACAGTTCACCCCGGTCAAGCAGGTGCAGCGGGTGAAGGGCGTCGGCCTCGTCCTCAAAGACCTCAAGACCGAGTCCTCACAGGCGGTGCTCCCCCTGCCGGAGTTCTGCGCCCGTGCTCTGGAAGAGCGGCGGGAGCTTCAAGAGCTGGAGCGAAAGATTGCTGGTGATCACTGGTCGCAGGAATCCAACCATGACCTGATCTTCTCCTCCGAGCACGGCGGGATGATCGACCCGGTGGGCTTCTCCCGCAGCTTCGATCGTCTCGTGAAGCGAGCCGGCGTGCGCCGCATCACGGTCCGCTTGGCCCGGCACACCTGCGGGACCCTACTCGCCTTCCTGAAGGTGCACCCCAAGGTCGCTCAGGCGATCCTCCGGCACAGCCAGATCAGCATGACCATGGACGTCTACACCCACGTTGTGGGCGACAGTGAGCGGGAAGCCGTAGGGATGCTCGCTGAGCTTCTGGAAGATCCACTCATCGGCTGATGTCAGCCGTGGATGTCAAAGACCCCCGGTCCTGCTGGACCGGGGGTCTTCGTGCTGGTGGGGCTAACAGGATTTGAACCTGTGGCCTCATCCTTATCAGGGATGCGCTCTAACCAACTGAGCTATAGCCCCGCCGCGCTCTGCGGTGTGTGTCCCGCGCGCTGACTCCTGAAGATTAGCGCACGACGCGGGCAGTCCCAAAATCGGTTGTCGGGGAACCGTCAGCGGAGGTTTGAAAGCGCGCTCACTCGTCTTCGGCCAGCGTCAGCTCGACGCCGCCCACGAAGCCCGCGGAGAGGTTGTAGATGAACGCGCCGAGGGTCGCCAGGGCCGTCGCGAGGACGACGTCGATGACCGCGATGATCGACGTGAACATCAGGACGTTCGGGAGCGACAGGAAGGACTGCAGGTCGAAGCCGTTCGACTCGTTGGAGCCGGTGGCCTCCGAGATGGTGCCGCCGACCGTCGAGAAGACGCCCATCGCGTCCATGACCATCCACAGCACGGCGGCCGCGACGATCGTGCAGATGCCCAGCGCGATGGAGAGCAGGAAGCTGACCTTCATCACCGACCACGGGTCGGCCTTGGCCACGCGCAGCCGGGCCTTGCGGGTGCGGGGCGTCGTACGCGCCCCGGTGCGGGGCCGGCGTACCGCGCTCGCCGGAGCGCCCGCCTGGTAGGCCTGCGGCGGATGGTAGGGCCCGGAGGGCTGCTGCGGCTGACGCTCGCCGGGCAGCGCGGAGGCCGACGGCGCGCCGGGCGCCGGCTGCGGCTGGGCGCCCGGAGCGGCCGAGCCCGCTCCAGCCGCGTACTGCTGGGTCTGCGGACCTCGGGTGTCCGTCACAGTTCCCCCCTGGGATCCATGAGTGTCGGGCGAGGGCGAGTCTGTCGCGTGCGCGGCGGAGCCACGGCCGCCGCCGTCCGCCTCCGTACCCGTAGAGGTACCGGCCGATCCGGCGCCCGTGGCTCCGCTCACGTGACTCACTCCTCGTGCTACTCGGACGAGGGCGCCTCACCCTCGTCCGTGCCGGTGGTCGCGACATCTTCGGCGGTCTCGTCGACGGCTACGTCGCCGTCGACCTCCTCCGCCTCGCGCCCCGCCTCGGCGTTACGTGCGATGCCGACCACGGCATCGCGCTTGCCCAGGTTGATCAGTTGGACGCCCATGGTGTCACGGCCCGTCTCCCTGACCTCGTTGACTCGCGTACGAATCACACCGCCGCCGAGCGTGATGGCGAGGATCTCGTCGGTCTCCTCGACCACCAGCGCACCGACGAGCGATCCGCGGTCCTCGACGATCTTGGCGGCCTTGATACCGAGGCCGCCGCGCCCCTGAACGCGGTACTCGTCGACGGGGGTCCGCTTCGCGTACCCACCGTCCGTAGCAGTGAACACGAACGTACCGGGTCGAACAACATTCATCGAGAGCAGCTCGTCGCCCTCGCGGAAACTCATGCCCTTCACACCCGAGGTGGCGCGGCCCATGGGCCGCAGCGCGTCGTCCGTGGCGGTGAACCTGATCGACTGTGCCTTCTTGCTGATCAGCAGCAGATCGTCCTCAGCCGAAACGAGCTCGGCTCCGATCAGTTCGTCGTCGGAACCGTCCTCCCGCTCACGGAGGTTGATGGCGATGACACCACCCGAGCGCGGGGAGTCGTAGTCCTTCAGCGAGGTCTTCTTCACCAGGCCGGCCTTGGTGGCCAGGATCAGATACGGCGCCACCTCGTAGTTGCGGATCGCGAGGATCTCGGCGATCGCCTCGTCCGGCTGGAACGCCAGCAGGTTGGCGACGTGCTGTCCACGCGCGTCACGTCCGGCGTCCGGCAGCTCGTACGCCTTGGCGCGGTACACCCGGCCCTTGTTGGTGAAGAACAGCAGCCAGTGGTGCGTGGTCGACACGAAGAAGTGGTCGACGATGTCGTCTTCCTTCAGCTTCGCGCCGCGGACGCCCTTGCCGCCGCGCTTCTGGGCGCGGTAGTCGTCGGTCTTGGTCCGCTTGACGTAGCCGCCGCGCGTGACGGTGACCACGATGTCCTCTTCGGCGATCAGGTCCTCGATGGACATGTCGCCGTCGTAGGGCACCAGCATGGTCTTGCGGTCGTCGCCGTACTTCTCGACGATCGCGGCGAGTTCCGCGCTGACGATGCCGCGCTGGCGGACCGGCGAGGCGAGGATCTCGTTGTACTCGGTGATCTTCGCCTGGAGCTCGTCGTGCTCCTGGACGATCTTCTGGCGCTCCAGGGCGGCCAGTCGGCGCAGCTGCATCTCCAGGATGGCGTTGGCCTGGATCTCGTCGATCTCCAGGAGCTCCATCAGGCCCGTGCGCGCGATGTCGACGGTCTCACTGCGCCGGATCAGCGCGATGACCTCGTCGATGGCGTCCAGGGCCTTGAGCAGACCGCGCAGGATGTGCGCCCGCTCCTCGGCCTTGCGCAGCCGGAACTTCGTCCGGCGGACGATGACCTCGATCTGGTGCGTCACCCAGTGGCGGATGAACGCGTCCAGCGAGAGCGTGCGCGGCACACCGTCGACGAGGGCCAGCATGTTGGCGCCGAAGTTCGTCTGCAGGTCCGTGTGCTTGTAGAGGTTGTTCAGTACGACCTTGGCGACCGCGTCCCTCTTGAGCACGATGACGAGACGCTGACCGGTGCGCGAGGACGTCTCGTCACGGACGTCCGCGATGCCGCCGATCTTGCCGTCCTTCACCAGGTCGGCGATCTTCTGCGCGAGGTTGTCCGGGTTGACCTGGTAGGGGAGTTCGGTGACCACCAGGCACTGGCGGTTCTGGATCTCCTCGACCTCGACGACCGCGCGCATGGTGATCGAGCCACGGCCGGTCCGGTACGCCTCTTCGATGCCCTTGCGGCCGACGACGAGCGCGCCGGTCGGGAAGTCCGGGCCCTTGATGCGCTCGATGAGCGCGTCCAGGAGCTCCTCGTGCGAGGCCTCCGGGTTCTCCAGGTACCACTGGGCACCGGCCGCGACCTCGCGCAGGTTGTGCGGCGGGATGTTGGTCGCCATACCGACCGCGATACCTGCCGAGCCGTTGATCAGCAGGTTTGGGAACCGGGCCGGCAGGACGGTCGGCTCCTGGGAGCGGCCGTCGTAGTTGTCCGTGAAGTCGACGGTCTCCTCGTCGATGTCACGGACCATCTCCATCGACAGCGGCGCCATCTTGCACTCGGTGTAGCGCATGGCGGCCGCGGGGTCGTTGCCCGGAGAGCCGAAGTTGCCGTTGGAGTCGACGAGCGGCATGCGCATCGACCACGGCTGGGCGAGGCGGACCAGGGCGTCGTAGATGGAACTGTCGCCGTGGGGGTGGTAGTTGCCCATGACGTCGCCGACCACGCGCGCGCACTTGTAGAAGCCGCGCTCGGGGCGGTAGCCGCCGTCGTACATGGCGTACAGGACGCGGCGGTGGACGGGCTTGAGGCCGTCCCGGACGTCCGGCAGCGCACGCGAGACGATGACGGACATCGCGTAGTCGAGGTACGAGCGCTGCATCTCCGTCTCAAGCCCGACGGGCTCGATACGCATCACGACGTCGCCGCCCTCTTCAGGGGTGACTGGAGTGTTCTCGTCGGCCATTGCTGGTGAAAATCCTTCCTGGTGCGGTCAGCTGAGACCGACTCAGATGTCGAGGAAGCGGACGTCCTTGGCGTTGCGCTGGATGAACTGGCGGCGGGCCTCGACGTCCTCGCCCATGAGGACCGAGAACAGGTCGTCGGCCTGGGCGGCGTCGTCGAGGGTGACCTGGCCGAGGACCCGGTGCTCCTGGTCCATCGTCGTCACGCGCAGCTCCTCGGCGTTCATCTCACCGAGACCCTTGAAGCGCTGGATCGAGTCCTCGCGCACGCGCTTGCCCCGCTGACGGCCCATCTCCAGCAGCGCGTCGCGCTCACGGTCGGAGTACGCGTACTCGACGTCGTCCCGGCCCCACTTGATCTTGTAGAGCGGGGGACGGGAGAGGAACACGTGCCCGGCCTCGACCAGCGGCCGCATGAAGCGGAACAGGAAGGTCAGCAGCAGGGTGTTGATGTGCTGGCCGTCGACGTCGGCGTCCGCCATCAGGATGATCTTGTGATAGCGGAGCTTCTCGATGTCGAAGTCCTCGTGCACGCCCGTGCCGAAGGCGGAGATCAGCGCCTGGATCTCCTGGTTCTGCAGGATCTTGTCGATCCGCGCCTTCTCGACGTTGAGGATCTTGCCTCGGATCGGGAGGATCGCCTGGTACTGCGGGTTACGGCCGGACTTGGCCGAGCCGCCGGCGGAGTCACCCTCGACGATGAAGATCTCGCACTTGGTGGGGTCGTTCGACTGGCAGTCGGAGAGCTTGCCCGGCAGGGACGCCGACTCCAGCAGGCCCTTGCGACGGGTCAGGTCACGGGCCTTGCGGGCCGCCACGCGCGCGGTGGCCGCCTGGATGCCCTTGCGGACGATGTCCGCCGCCTCGACCGGGTTGCGGTCCAGCCAGTCGTTGAGGTGCTCGTAGACCGCCTTCTGGACGAAGGTCTTCGCCTCCGTGTTGCCCAGCTTGGTCTTGGTCTGGCCCTCGAACTGCGGCTCGCTCAGCTTCACCGAGATGATTGCCGTCAGACCCTCGCGGATGTCGTCACCCGTGAGGTTGTCGTCCTTCTCGCGCAGCAGCTTCTTGTCGCGCGCGTACTTGTTGATCAGGTTGGTGAGCGCCGCGCGGAAGCCCTCTTCGTGGGTGCCGCCCTCGTGCGTGTGGATGATGTTCGCGAAGGAGTAGACGCCCTCGGTGTAACCGCTGTTCCACTGCATCGCGACTTCGAGGGAGAGGCTCTTTTCCTTGTCCTCCGCCTCAAGGTCGATCACCGTCGGGTGCACCGCGTCTCCCTTGCGGGAGTTGAGGTACTTCACGAAGTCGACGATGCCGCCCTCGTAGTGGTAGGTGACGGTCTTGACCTCGGCGGTCTCGTCCGCGCCCGCCTCGTCCGCCCCGGAGGTCGCCTTCGCCGACTCGCGCTCATCGGTGAGTTTGATCGTCAAACCCTTGTTGAGGAACGCCATCTCCTGGAAGCGCCGCGAGAGCGTCTCGAAGGAGTACTCCGTGGTCTCGAAGATCTCGCCGTCGGCCCAGAAGGTGACCGAGGTGCCGGTCTCCTCGGTGGCCTCGTGCTTGGCGAGCGGCGCCGTGGGGACGCCCATCTTGTAGTCCTGCGTCCAGCGGTGACCGTCGGTCCTGACCTCGACGGCGACCTTCGCCGACAGCGCGTTCACGACGGAGACGCCCACGCCGTGCAGACCACCGGAGACCGCGTAGCCGCCGCCGCCGAACTTGCCGCCCGCGTGCAGGACGGTCAGCACGACCTCGACGGCCGGCTTGCCCTCGGACGGGACGATGCCCACCGGGATGCCACGGCCGTTGTCGACGACGCGCACACCGCCGTCGGCCAGGATCGTCACGTCGATGGTGTCCGCGTGGCCGGCCAGGGCCTCGTCGACCGAGTTGTCGACGACCTCGTACACGAGGTGGTGCAGGCCCCGCTCACCGGTGGAACCGATGTACATACCGGGTCGCTTGCGGACCGCGTCCAGGCCTTCGAGGACGGTGATGGCGCTGGCGTCGTACGACGCTGCTACGGGGTCCGCAGCGCCTTGGGCCGGGGCCTCGGTGGACGGGATGTTCTCGTTGGGGTTGCCGGAATCGGCCACGAAGCGCCCTTTCTGGCACAGCACGAGCCAGGCTCGTCGGCGGGTTGCCGGAGCGGCTGCGGCATGTTGCGTTGGTAAGCCTTGATCAGCGTTGCTCAGCTTGTCCCGGACGGTCCCCACGTTTGGGGCGGGATTAGCTTCCAGTCTACCGGTAGCACCGACAGTGATGGGGGTTTGCCGGTACCTGAGTCCTCATGTGCCGCCCTGAATCGGCCTCTCCCGACTCCCCATATGCGGAGCGGGGCTCCAAGAGGCTCACAGAGGCACTCAGCGCTTCCGGGTGTCAACCCTTTGCTACTTGGGAGTCAGCTCGCGATTCGCAACCGTGTGCAGTTGTACGACCGGACACCGGCCGGACGGCTTTGACAAAGCCCTACGTGATGTACGTCACCCGTACGTATCGCCAGGACCCGTGCTCCCCGGCGCCCGCAGCGGGCCGTAGCGGCGGGCCGGACCGCCGGGGTTCAGCACCTTGATCAGCCGCACGGTGCCGTGGCCGAGGTCCTCGTTGAGCCGGGCGACCAGGGTCGGCGCGAGGTGGCGCAGCTGGGTCGCCCAGGCCGTGGAGTCGCACTGCACGACCAGCACGCGCTCGTCCTCGTCGTACCGCTGCGGCACACAGTGCTTGGCGAGGTCCTCGCCGACGATCTGCGGCCAGCGGCCCATCACCCCGCCCACCGCGGCGGGCGTCTCCCAGCCGCGCTCGGTGATGAGCCGGTTGATGGCGGCGCCGAGCGCCATGGGGTCGCGGCCGTCGGCGCGCGCGCCGGAGCGCAGGCCGCCACCGCGCCGCGCCTGCTTCTTCTGCTGCTGCGCGTCCCCACGCGCGCGTGCCTGCTCCTTGGCCGCCCTCAGCGCCACGCGCGCGAGATCGACCCCGGACGGCTCGGCGGGCTTCTTCGGTGCGTCCTCGGACTCGGACTTGCTCATACGCGCTCCACCGTCCCCTCGGACACGGCGTACCGCGCACCCGTCAGCACATGCGGTACGTCGTCGTCGACCGCGGCCGTGACCAGGACCTGCTCACCGGGCGCCACCAGCTCGGCCAGCCGCTCACGCCGGCGGGTGTCCAGCTCGGCGAAGACGTCGTCGAGCACCAGCACCGGCTCATTGCCCTCGGCGCGCAGCAGGTCGTACGAGGCCAGCCGCAGCGCCAGCGCATACGACCAGGACTCGCCGTGAGAGGCGTACCCCTTGGCGGGCAACTGACCGAGTTTGAGATTCAGATCGTCCCGATGCGGCCCCACGAGGGTGACGCCCCGTTCGATCTCCTGCTTGCGGGCGTCCGCGAGCGCGGCCATCAGCTGCGTGTACAGGTCCTCGCGCGTGTGGGCCTCACCGGGCGCGGACGGCTTGTAATCCAGGCCCAGCGGGCCGCCGCCGGGGGCCAGCTGCTCGTACGCCTTGTCGGCCAGCGGCTGGATCGCCGCGATCAGGTCCAGGCGCTGGGCGAGCAGCTCGGCACCCGCGCGCGCGAGGTGCTGGTCCCACACGTCGAGTGTGGACAGGTCCATCGAGCGGCCACCGTGCCGACGGGCCAGCGCGGCCGTCTTCAGCAGCGTGTTGCGCTGCTTGAGCACCCGGTCGTAGTCGGAACGGACGCCGGCCATACGCGGGGAGCGCGCGGTGATCAGCTCGTCCAGGAACCGGCGGCGCTCGCCCGGGTCGCCCTTCACCAGGGCGAGATCCTCCGGCGCGAACAGCACGGTCCGGACGATGCCCAGCACGTCACGCGGTCTGACCTGCGAGGACCTGTTGATACGGGCGCGGTTGGCCTTGCCGGGGTTCAGCTCCAGCTCGACCAGCTGCTGCCGCTCGCCCTGCTTGACCTGCGCCCGGATGACCGCACGGTCGGCGCCCATGCGCACCAGGGGCGCGTCGGAGGAGACGCGGTGGCTGCCGAGCGTGGCGAGATAGCCGACGGCCTCGACGAGATTCGTCTTGCCCTGCCCGTTCGGGCCCACGAAAGCGGTGACGCCCGGGTCGAGCGGAACTTCGACCCGGGCGTACGAGCGGAAGTCGGCCAGCGACAGATGCGTGACGTGCATGGTCGTTCGCCGACCTCCCCCAGCTTCCTGGTGTTGCTTACTTCTTCTCGACCGCGTGGCCGCCGAACTGGTTCCGCAGCGCCGCGATCATCTTCATCTGCGGGGAGTCCTCCTGGCGGGACGCGAACCGCGCGAACAGGGACGCGGTGATCGCCGGCAGCGGTACCGCGTTGTCGATGGCGGCTTCCACAGTCCAGCGGCCCTCGCCGGAGTCCTGTGCATAACCGCGCAGCTTGTCCAGGTGCTCGTCCTCGTCGAGGGCGTTGACCGCCAGGTCCAGCAGCCAGGAGCGGATGACCGTGCCCTCCTGCCAGGAACGGAAGACCTCGCGCACATCGGTGACGGAGTCGACCTTCTCCAGCAGCTCCCAGCCCTCGGCGTAGGCCTGCATCATCGCGTACTCGATGCCGTTGTGGACCATCTTCGCGAAGTGGCCCGCGCCCACCTTGCCGGCGTGCACCGCACCGAGGTCGCCCTCGGGCTTGAGCGCGTCGAAGATCGGCTGCACCTTGGCGACGTTCTCGGCGTCGCCGCCGTACATCAGCGCGTAGCCGTTCTCCAGGCCCCACACACCGCCGGAGACACCGCAGTCGACAAAGCCGATGCCCTTGGCGGCCAGCTCCTCGGCGTGCTTCTCGTCGTCCGTCCAACGCGAGTTCCCGCCGTCCACGACGACGTCACCCGGCTCCAGGAGTTCGGCGAGCTCGTCGACGGTCGACTGGGTCGGGCCACCGGCCGGAACCATCACCCAGACCACCCGCGGGCCCTTGAGCTTGCCCACAAGCTCTTCCAGGCTGTGGACATCGGCGAGGTCCGGGTTGCGGTCGTATCCGATGACGGTGTGGCCTGCGCGGCGAATCCGCTCGCGCATGTTGCCGCCCATCTTGCCGAGGCCGACGAGACCGAGCTCCATCAGTTGTTCCTTAGGTTGCTGTGGCGTGAGTGGCACCTTGGTACCTACGTCCGAGCCTAAACCCGGACGGTCACGCACACCTGTGGGCATACGCGCTCAAACGTATGCCCCGACCTGCGGTGTTGCCGTCAGCCGCTCAGGCGGACCGGCATGATCAGGTACTTGTAGGCGTCGTCCGCCTCGGCGTCCAGCGCCGGCTTGCCGCTCAGCAGCGCGGGCTTGGTGGACGTCGTGAACGACAGCTGCGCCACCGGCGAGTCGATCGCGCTCAGGCCGTCCAGCAGGAATGTCGGGTTGAAGGCGATCGAGATGTCGTCGCCCTCCAGCTGGGCGTCGACCCTTTCCACAGCCTGTGCGTCGTCGCTGGAACCGGCCTCCAGGATCAGCACGCCCTGCTCGAAGCTGAGCCGCACCGGCGTGTTCCGCTCGGCGACCAGGGCCACACGCTTGACGGCCTCCACGAAGGGGGCGGTCTCGATCACGGCGACGGAGTTGAACTCCGTCGGGAACAGCGTGCGGTACTTCGGCAGGTCGCCCTCCAGCAGGCGGGTCGTCGTACGACGACCGGCGCCCTCGAAGCCGATGAGCCCTTCGCCGGCACCCGAACCGGACAGCGCCAGCGTCACACTGTCGCCGCTGGTGAGGGCCTTGGCGGTGTCCAGGAGCGTCTTGGCAGGCACCAGAGCGACCGCGGAGGCGTCCGGGTTCTCCGGCTTCCACAGGAACTCGCGGACCGCGAAGCGGTAGCGGTCGGTGGAGGCCAGGGTGACCTTGTCGCCCTCGATCTCGATGCGCACACCGGTGAGCACGGGCAGCGTGTCGTCACGGCCTGCGGCGATGGCGACCTGGGAGGCCGCCGAGGCGAAGACCTCACCGGGGACGGTGCCGGTCGCGGTCGGCATCTGCGGCAGGGCCGGGTACTCCTCCACAGGCAGGGTGTGGAGTGTGAATCGCGAGGAGCCGCAGACCACGGTCGCCCGTACACCGTCTGTGGAAATCTCCACCGGGCGGTTGGGGAGGGCGCGGGAGATGTCGGCGAGCAGTCGGCCGGAGACCAGCACCGTGCCCTCCTCCTCGACCTCGGCATCCACGGACACGCGCGCGGACACCTCGTAGTCGAAGCTGGACAGGCTCAGCTGGCCGTCCTCGGCCTTCAGCAGGAGGCCGGCGAGGACAGGCGCCGGCGGGCGGGCCGGGAGGCTGCGCGCCGCCCAGGCCACGGCCTCCGCGAGTACGTCGCGTTCCACCCGGATCTTCACTGTTGCCGCCTCCTGCTGTTGCCGGCGCTTCTCGCCCTGCCTGGCTTCGTCGTCTGTCTCGGTGTCGCCGTTCCTGTGTCAGCGGTTCCTGTGACGGGAAGGACACCGGGGAACAGTCTGACGCACGGCACTGACAGTAGGTGCCTCTCGGGGTCAAGTCGTGACGAGGGGCAGTCGGCGGCCGGACAGCGAGTTGTGCACAGGACCCCCTTCGAAACGAATTCCCAGCTCTCTCTAGTTGGGAGTAGTAGTAGGGGCTGTGGATACCGTGGATAACCGCGTTTGCCCAGCTCAGAGCGGGAATTTTGTCCACGGGGCCTGTGGGTGGAGGCGGTGGACAACCGGGCGTTTCTGTGGAGAACAGAAAGTTCTGCACACCCCATGCACAGCCTGAGGGGAGTTCTCCCCAACGCCGTCCCCAGCTTTACCCACCTTTCCCACAGCCCAACCCGGCACCTTTGTGTGACGCCTTTCACTCGACTCGGTGATCAGGTGCGTCGCGTTGCCGAACAGTGGACAGCGATGTGGAGAAGCTGGGGATCGCTGGGGACAACCGGCCTCATCCTGTGGGTTGCCGGTGGACAACTCCGTCCCCAGCCTGTGGATCTTCGCTCTGTCCACAGTCTGTGGAGATCCTTCGTCCACGAATCCACAGGCGCCTGAACTGGCCTGATGGTCCTTCAACAGCACCGCCTGTGGACACGATCTGGACAACTCCGCAGTCCCCAGGATGTGGACGGAAGAAAGTCACCGAATCTGTGGAGAGTGGCCGTAACCCGGCGACTATTCGAACACCGGGTGACCCGCACCGAGCTCCGGCATGACGAAGGGCGCCCCCCGGATCTCCTCCGGAGGGCGCCCTGGACGACGTAACTCGGCGGCTGTCAGCCGTTCTTGATGCGGTTCGTCAGCTCCGTCACCTGGTTGTAGATGGAGCGCCGCTCGGCCATCAGATTGCGGATCTTCCGGTCCGCGTGCATGACGGTCGTGTGGTCGCGGCCGCCGAACAGCGCGCCGATCTTCGGCAGCGACAGGTCCGTCAGCTCGCGGCACAGGTACATGGCGATCTGGCGGGCCGTGACGAGGGCCCGCCCGCGCGAGGTGCCGCACAGGTCCTCGACCGTGAGGCCGAAGTAGTCGGCGGTCGCGCCCATGATGGCCGTGGAGGTGATCTCGGGGGCCGAGTCCTCGCCGCCGGGGATCAGGTCCTTGAGGACGATCTCGGTGAGGCCGAGGTCCACCGGCTGCCGGTTGAGCGAGGCGAACGCCGTGACCCGGATCAGCGCCCCCTCCAGCTCGCGGATGTTGCGCGAGATCCGGGAGGCGATGAACTCCAGCACCTCCGGCGGGGCGTTGAGCTGCTCCTGGACCGCCTTCTTGCGCAGGATCGCGATACGCGTCTCCAGCTCGGGCGGCTGGACGTCGGTGATCAGACCCCACTCGAAACGGTTCCGCAGCCGGTCCTCCAGCGTCACCAGCTGCTTGGGCGGCCGGTCGGAGGACAGCACGATCTGCTTGTTCGCGTTGTGGAGCGTATTGAAGGTGTGGAAGAACTCCTCCTGCGTCGACTCCTTGTCCGCGAGGAACTGGATGTCGTCGACGAGCAGGATGTCCATCTCGCGGTACCGCTTGCGGAAGCTGTCGCCCTTGCCGTCGCGGATGGAGTTGATGAACTCGTTGGTGAACTCCTCGGAGCTCACGTACCGCACGCGCGTGCCGGGGTACAGGCTGCGGGCGTAGTGCCCGATCGCGTGCAGCAGGTGGGTCTTGCCGAGTCCCGACTCCCCATAGATGAAGAGGGGGTTGTACGCCTTCGCGGGCGCCTCGGCGACGGCGACCGCGGCCGCGTGCGCGAAGCGGTTGGAGGCGCCGATGACGAACGTGTCGAAGAGGTACTTCGGGTTCAGGCGCGCGGTCGGCTCGCCGGGACCGGTCGCCGGCGCGGGCTTCGCGGCCAGCGGGCCGGGGGCGCCGCTGGAGGCGCCCAGCGAGGAGCCGGCCGGGCCGCCGCGGTGCACATGACCGGCGCCGGGACCCGGCTCGGGCAGCTCCCGGCGGGCGTCGCGCTGGTCGTAGTCCGGGCGGGGCTTGTCGTAGTCGGTCCGGCCCTGGTCGTAGTCGGGTCGGCCCTGGTCGTAGTCGCCGCGCGGCTTGTCGTAGTCGGGGCGCCGGTCGTCGTAGGACGGGCGCTCCATCGACTGCGGGCGGTAGTCCTGCGACGGCTGGTTGTAGGAGTCCTGGCCGTAGGTCTCCTGGGAGGGCGACGCGTAGGGGTCGCGCTCCGGGAAGCCGAGGCGCTGCTGCTGCCAGCTGTACTCGTCCTGCGACGGGCGTGGCCAGGCGCCGGGCTCGGGGCGCTGGTACTCCGAGGGGTAGGCGGGGCGGGCCGTCGGGAGCGGGTCGTTGCTCTCGGGGCGGGCCGGGTAGGCGTCGCCGTCGGCGCCGCGGTGGCGGCCGTAGCCCTCGTACTGGCCGGAGGGGAGCTCGGGCTCCTCGTAGCGCGGTTGGGGGCGGGCGGGGGCCGGCGGGGCCGGGGGCTCGCCCGCCGAGTCGTCGACGGTGATCGCGATGCGGATCGGGCGGCCGCACTCGCGGCTCAGCGTGTCGCTGACGATCGGCGCGAGACGGCCCTCCAGTACGCCCTTCGCGAATTCGTTCGGTACGGCGAGCAGGGCGGTGTCCGCCACGAGCGCGAGCGGCTGGCAGCGCCGGATCCAGTGCTCGTCCTTCGCCTCGACACCCTGTCCACGGCCCTCGCCGAGGAGCTGCTCCAGTACTCGTGGCCACACTGCGGCAAGATCGGCAGGTACGTCAGCCACAGGGCACGCTCTCTCACGGGTCCCACGAACGTGTGGTTGTGGGACGGGTCGGGATTCAAATCGGGTGGGACGGGCGAATCGGAGTCCAGCCACGGTAGTCAGGGCGACGGGTGCGGTTCAAGTTGTTGTCCCCAGCCTGTGGATAGTGTCTCCCGGTGGCCGCTGGTTTGACCGGATGGCGTAGCCCCGCGTACCGTAACCAGGTCGAGTTGTCGATGGCTGCTGCCGCCTGCCTCCGATGGGCACAGATCGCTTTGGGTGATCGGGAAGCGGTGCACTCGGGCGTAACGCGAGCTACTCGTGGGCGCACGGTGACAGCCAGGACGGCACCCGCCAAACCGATTTGATCTCTGGAGCCCCCGAGTGAGCAAGCGCACCTTCCAGCCGAACAACCGTCGTCGCGCGAAGACCCACGGCTTCCGCCTGCGGATGCGTACCCGTGCCGGCCGCGCGATTCTCGCGAACCGTCGTGCCAAGGGTCGCGCCAGCCTGTCCGCCTGATTCCGGTCAGGTCATGCCGTCGTGCTGCCCACCGAGAACCGGCTGAGGCGGCGCGAGGACTTCGCGACCGCGGTACGACGAGGACGCCGGGCCGGACGCCCGACTCTCGTCGTCCACCTTCGTAGCGGTGCCACGGACCCGCACGCGCCTGGGGAGAGCGCTCCCCCGACGCGTGCGGGTTTCGTCGTGAGCAAGGCTGTCGGCGGCGCGGTCGTACGCAACAAGGTGAAGCGCAGGCTTCGCCATCTGATGCGTGACCGGGTCGAACTGTTTCCCCCCGGTAGCCTGGTAGTCGTACGAGCGCTGCCCGGTGCGGGTGACGCCGACCATGCACAGTTGGCCCGAGACCTGGATGCCGCTCTGCAGCGGCTGCTGGGAGGGGGCGCGCGATGAAGTACCCGCTGCTGGCTCTGATCAAGATCTATCAGTGGACGATCAGTCCGCTGTTGGGGCCGGTCTGCAAGTACTACCCGTCGTGCTCCCACTACGGCTACACGGCCATCGACCGGCACGGTGCCATCAAGGGCACGGCACTCACGGCCTGGCGCATTCTGCGGTGCAACCCGTGGTCGCTGGGCGGTGTTGACCATGTTCCGCCGCGCAAGCGCCCGCGGTGGCACGAGCTGCTGCGCAACGCATGGCGCGCACGCAAGGGCGGGCCCTCCGCCGCCGAAACGGCCACCGATGAGAATGCGCCTTCGAGCGATGTCTCTTCGAGCCCGGCCGCAGAGACCCCGTCCCATGCCCAAGGAGCATGATTAGTGGACACGATTGCCAGCCTCTTCAGCTTCATCACGACACCTGTCTCCTGGGTCATCGTCCAGTTCCACACGGTGTACGGCGCCCTCTTCGGCGAAGACACCGGATGGGCCTGGGGCCTGTCCATCGTGTCCCTGGTGATCCTGATTCGTATCTGCCTGATCCCGCTCTTCGTGAAGCAGATCAAGGCGACCCGGGCCATGCAGACGCTGCAGCCCGAGATGAAGAAGATCCAGGAGCGCTACAAGAACGACAAGCAGCGTCAGTCCGAAGAGATGATGAAGCTGTACAAGGAGACGGGTACCAACCCGCTCTCCTCGTGCCTTCCCATCCTGGCGCAGTCGCCGTTCTTCTTCGCCCTCTACCACGTGCTCAACAGCATCGCGTCGAACGACACCATCGGTGTGATCGACAAGGGGCTGCTGGAGAGCGCGCAGAAGGCGCACATCTTCGGCGCTCCGCTCGCCGCGAAGTTCACGGACAGCGCGTCCAAGGTCGAGGCGCTGGGCTCCACGATCACCGACGTCCGCGTCGTCACCGCGGTCATGATCATCCTGATGTCGGCGTCGCAGTTCTACACGCAGCGTCAGCTGATGACGAAGAACGTCGACACCACGGTGAAGACGCCGTTCATGCAGCAGCAGAAGATGCTGATGTACGTCTTCCCGATCATGTTCGCCGTCTTCGGCATCAACTTCCCGGTCGGTGTCCTCGTCTACTGGCTGACCACCAACGTGTGGACCATGGGCCAGCAGATGTACGTGATCCACAACAACCCGACCCCGGGTTCCAAGGCCCAGGCCGCGTACCTGGAGCGCCTGACCAAGCACGTCACGCACCACGGCAAGGCCCGCAAGCGCAGTGAGCGCGTCATCATCAAGGCCATCGTCGCCAAGGGCCGTGACCGCAACGAGTACGAGCGCAAGTTCATCAACGGCCTGAGCAAGGCCGGTCTCGCGGCTCAGACCGACGGCAGCGTGGCGAAGAGTGACACGGCGGTTGCGGTGGAGTCCGAGGACGGTACGCCGACCACGGCTCCGAAGCGCCAGCAGCCCAAGCGGCAGTCCAAGTCCCAGCGCCAGTCGGGCACTGCGAAGGCGGCCGGCGAGCCCACCTCGCTGAAGAAGTCCGAGGACGAGCCCGAGGACGCCAAGCCCGCCGCCAAGAAGGCCGCCCAGAAGCCCGCCGGCGGTACCCGCAGCAAGGCCCAGTCCGGACAGCGCAAGGGTCCGCAGCGGCCCAAGTCCCCGTCCAAGAAGTAAGAAGGAGTCCATCCCGTGACGGAAGGCACCACCTCCGCCGCTGCCGAGGGTGCAGACACCCTGACCCGCCTGGAGCAGGAGGGCGAGATCGCGGCGGACTACCTCGAAGGTCTGCTCGACATCGCTGATCTCGACGGCGACATCGACATGGACGTCGAGGCCGACCGCGCCGCTGTGTCGATCATCAGCGACACGGCCAGCCGCGACCTGCAGAAGCTGGTCGGCCGTGACGGTGAGGTGCTGGAGGCACTCCAGGAGCTCACGCGCCTGGCCGTGCACCGGGAGACCGGCGACCGCAGCCGGCTGATGCTGGACATCGCCGGCTACCGGGCCAAGAAGCGTGCCGAGCTCTCCGAGCTGGGCGCGAAGGCCGCGGCCGACGTCAAGAACACCGGCGAGCCCGTGAAGCTGAAGCCGATGACGCCGTTCGAGCGCAAGGTCGTGCACGACGCGGTCAAGGCCGCTGGTCTGCGCAGCGAGTCCGAGGGCGAGGAGCCGCAGCGCTTCGTCGTCGTGCTTCCTGCCTGATCGGTCCGTACGTTCCTCCGGCCCCGTCTGCCCGGCAGGCGGGGCCGAACTTTGTCAGCCTGATAGTTCTGGTGGTTCTGGTGTCGGCGCTCGAATGCGCCGACACGGTACGGAAGGACGGTCCCCCGTGACGGAGGCAGCGGAGCTTCCCCCCGCGCCCGAGCAGGCGCGTGAGGTGTTCGGTGATCGCTTCGCGGATGCGGTCCGATACGCGGAGCTGCTCGCTGAGGCGGGTGTGCAGCGCGGTCTGATCGGCCCGCGTGAGGTGCCCCGACTGTGGGAGCGGCATCTACTGAACTGCGCCGTGCTCTCGGAGGTCGTGCCCGAGGGGGTGACAGTGTGCGATGTCGGCTCGGGCGCCGGCCTGCCCGGCATCCCGCTGGCGCTGGTCCGGGAGGACCTGAAGATCACGCTGCTGGAGCCGCTGCTGCGGCGTACGAACTTCCTGACCGAGGTCGTCGAACTGCTGGGCCTGGACCATGTGACGGTCGTCCGTGGCCGTGCCGAGGAGGTCATGGGCAAGCTGCCGCCCGTCCATGTGGTGACGGCGCGGGCCGTGGCCCCGCTGGACCGCCTGGCCACCTGGGGCATTCCGCTGCTGCGTCCCTACGGCGAGATGCTCGCGCTGAAGGGCGACACCGCGGAGGAGGAGCTGAAGAGCGCCGCCACCGCCCTGAGCAAGCTCGGTGCCGTGGAGACGTCCATCCTGCATGTCGGTGAGGGCGTGGTGGATCCCCTGTCCACGGTCGTGCGGGTCGAGGTCGGGGAGAGCCCCGGTGGTGTGCGGTTCGCCGCGAAGCGTGCGAAGGCGGCTCGGACGGGGCGGACGCGCAGGCGACGCTGACGTGTCGTCGGCCGGGCGGAGCTGATCTGTCCTGAGGACGAGACGTACTCCACACAAGCTGCCAAACCTACGCATCTCGGAGTGTCGCGCGGTGATGACGGGTGCCACTCGGCATCGTGTTTCACGTGAAACGTCGCTCACTGCTGCACGGCATCATCAGCCGTGGCCGCGCCGCGGCCGAACCGCGCGACCGTAAGCCTCTCGGTTCACTCGGAGAGGCAAAGGAGTTGTCCACAGAGGTGGATTTCTCCACAGAACACCAGGGCTCACTGGTTCACGACCCCGAAGACATGGGAGGCTCTGTTCATTGCGAGCCTGAAGTCGAGGAGAGTGAATCCTTGCGGTCCGACGCCAACATCGCGGGACCGATGACCGATCCGGTCCCCGGTCCCCGTACCGAGTCGATGGGGGAGGATGTTTCACGTGAAACACCGCCCCCGATGGACGACACTCCCATCGGTCGTGCTGCCCAACTGGCGGTAGAGGCTCTCGGCCGTGCCGGTGAGGGCCTGCCCCGGCCCGAGCAGACCCGGTTCATCGTGGTGGCGAACCAGAAGGGCGGCGTCGGCAAGACGACGACGACCGTCAACCTGGCCGCTTCGCTGGCCCTGCACGGCGCCCGCGTCCTGGTGATCGACCTCGACCCGCAGGGCAATGCGTCCACAGCCCTGGGGATCGACCATCACGCCGAGGTTCCCTCGATCTACGACGTGTTGGTCGAGGGCAAGCCGCTCGCGGAAGTCGTCCAGCCCGTTCCCGATGTAGAAGGCCTCTTCTGCGCCCCCGCCACGATCGATCTCGCCGGTGCGGAGATCGAGCTGGTGTCCCTGGTGGCGCGCGAGAGCCGGCTTCAGCGGGCGATCCAGGCCTACGAGCAGCCGCTGGACTACATCCTGATCGACTGCCCTCCCTCCCTCGGTCTGCTGACGGTCAACGCCCTGGTGGCCGGGCAGGAGGTCCTGATCCCGATCCAGTGCGAGTACTACGCGCTGGAGGGCCTGGGCCAGCTGCTGCGCAATGTCGACCTGGTGCGGGGGCACCTCAACCCCACCCTGCATGTATCGACGATCCTGCTCACCATGTACGACGGCCGGACGCGCCTTGCGTCCCAGGTCGCGGACGAGGTGCGCAACCACTTCGGCGACGAGGTGCTGCGGACGAGCATTCCCCGCTCGGTCCGTATCTCCGAGGCGCCGAGCTATGGACAGACGGTGCTGACCTACGATCCCGGATCGAGTGGTGCCCTGTCCTATCTTGAGGCGGCACGAGAAATCGCGCTGAGGGGTGTTGGCGTTCGCTACGACGCGACGCACGCCCACATCGGCGCCCAGAGCGACCCGAGCATGGTGGAGGGCATCCAGTGAGCGAGCGACGGAGGATTGGTCTGGGCCGTGGCCTCGGCGCGCTGATCCCTGGACCGGCGGACAACACGGCGGCCCCGGCCGCGGTGGCAGGCGCCGGCTCCGCCTCTCCGGCGGCTGTCCCGGTGCTGACCACCGACCGCGGAGTGGCCGCGGCGAAGGTCACCGCCCTGCCGCCTGTTTCACATGAAACCGAGGAGCCGTCGGTGAACGGCGCGGCGGAGGTGCCCGCGCCTCCGATCGGCGCCCACTTCGCCGAGATTCCCCTCGACGACATCAAGCCGAACCCGCGCCAGCCGCGTGAGGTCTTCGACGAGGACGCGCTGCAGGAGCTCATCACCTCCATCAAGGAGGTCGGTCTCCTCCAGCCGGTCGTCGTACGCCAGCTCGGTCCCGCCCACTACGAGCTCATCATGGGTGAGCGGCGCTGGCGGGCCTGCCGGGAGGCGGGCCTGGAGGCGATCCCGGCGATCGTGCGGGCCACGGACGACGAGAAGCTTCTCCTGGACGCCCTCCTGGAGAACCTGCACCGCGCCCAGCTGAACCCGCTGGAAGAGGCAGCCGCCTACGACCAGCTGCTGAAGGACTTCAACTGCACGCACGACCAGCTGGCGGACCGCATCGGTCGGTCCCGCCCGCAGGTCTCCAACACCCTGCGTCTGCTGAAGCTTTCGCCGGCGGTCCAGCGCCGGGTGGCCGCCGGGGTGCTCTCCGCCGGGCACGCCCGGGCGCTGCTCTCCGTCGACGACTCCGAGGAACAGGATCGACTGGCTCACCGGATCGTGGCCGAGGGACTCTCGGTGCGTGCTGTCGAGGAGATCGTGACCCTGATGGGCTCGCGACCGCAGACGGCTCAGCGTGCCAAGGGTCCGCGGGCCGGCACCCGGGTGTCCCCGGCGCTGACCGACCTCGCGACGCGGCTCTCGGACCGTTTCGAGACGCGGGTGAAGGTCGACCTGGGGCAGAAGAAGGGCAAGATCACCGTGGAGTTCGCCTCCATGGAGGACCTTGAGCGAATCCTCAGCTCGCTCGCTCCCGGCGAGGGACCGGTCCTTCAGAAGAGCCTTCTGGAGGGCGACGTGGAGGACTCGGAGGACTGAGTCCCGGGTCGGCCGGCGTTGCGCTCGGCGGACCTTCAGGGCGGGCCGTGTCCGGTGTGTACCGGAAAACGGTCCGCCCTTTGCTTTCTGGCGGTATCGAGGGAATCGCATCGTGGATACGATGCGTTCGGGTATGGCGCATCCACCTGACGGCACCTCTTAGGGGAGGCGGGGGCCATGCGAACGGTGAGCCGGACCGGACTGGTGAGCGCAGGCCTGGGCCTGGGCGCGGTCGGCGGTTTCGTCGGCAGCCTGCTCAGGGAACGGAGCGCCCTGACGGCCGCCCGCGACGCCGCGGGCGAAGGAAGCGAGGAACAGCCTTCATGGGGCGTCGGCTCGTACCGCTCACGCTGGACAACCTTCCGGACCTTCCCGAGCGCTGTCGGTCGTGTGTCTTCTGGGAGCTGGATCCCGTCCGCGGGCAGGCCGCGGTAAAGGCCGGCACTCCGGCTCTGGAGAAGGAGGCCTGGATCTCGGCGGTCCTGCTGGACTGGGGATCCTGCGGCCGGGTGGTGTACGTCGATGACGCCCCGGTCGGCTTCGTGCTCTACGCGCCTCCGGCGTACGTGCCTCGCTCCACGGCATTCCCCACGAGTCCGGTCTCACCCGACGCCGTGCAGTTGATGACCGCGTTCATCCTGCCCGGGTATCAGGGGCAGGGACTTGGCCGAGTGATGGTGCAGACGGTTGCCAAGGATCTGCTGCGGCGGGGCTTCAAGGCGATTGAGGCCTTCGGGGACGCCCGTTGGAAAGAGCCTGCCTGCGTCCTGCCCGCCGATCACCTTCTGGCGGTGGGATTCAAGACGGTCCGTCCCCACCCCACGTATCCGAGGCTGAGGCTGGAGCTGCGCACCACGCTCTCCTGGAAGGAAGACGTGGAGATGGCGCTGGACCGACTGCTGGGCGCCGTGCAGAAGGAACCGGTACTGCGGCCCCTGTGACACCGAAAGGGCCGACCCTTGCGGGTCGGCCCTTTCGTGTTTCACGTGAAACGTCGCTCCGGTTTCACGGGAGGCGTCACTCGGCGATGAAGTCCTCAAGGTCGCGGACGATCGCGGCCTTCGGCTTGGCGCCGACGATGGTCTTGGCGACCTCGCCGTTCTGGTAGACGTTCAGCGTCGGGATGGACATGACGCCGTACTTGGCGGCCGTACCCGGGTTCTCGTCGATGTTCAGCTTGACGATCTCGATCTTGTCGCCGTACTCGGCGGCAATGGCCTCAAGGGACGGCGCGATCTGACGGCACGGTCCGCACCAAGCGGCCCAGAAGTCCACCAGGACGGGCTTGTCGTTCTTGAGGACGTCCTGCTCGAAGGAGTCGTCGGTCACATTCTTCAGGGTGCCGGCCACGGCGGGCTCCTTAACTGATTGTTGCGTGGGGCGGGTGAGGGTCAGACAGCGGTCTTCTCGGGCTCGGCCTTCTCTTCGTCCGCGAGGGCGGCGAGGAAGCGCTCGGCGTCGAGAGCAGAGGAGCAGCCGGTGCCGGCTGCGGTGATCGCCTGGCGGTACGTGTGGTCGACCACGTCGCCGGCAGCGAAGACACCGGTCACATTGGTGCGGGTGGACGGCGCGTTCACCTTGAGGTAACCCTCCTCGTCCAGCTCCAGCTGGCCCTTGAAGAGCTCGGTGCGCGGGTCGTGGCCGATCGCGATGAACAGGCCGGTCACCGCGAGGTCGGAGAGCTCGCCGGTCTTGACGTTGCGCAGCTTCAGACCCGAGAGCTTCTGGTCGCCCTGGACTTCGGCGATCTCGCTGTCCCAGACGAACTTGATCTTCGGGTCGGCGAAGGCGCGCTCCTGCATCGCCTTGGACGCGCGCAGCGTGTCCCGGCGGTGGACGATCGTCACCGACTTGGCGAAGCGCGAGAGGAAGGTGGCCTCCTCCATCGCGGTGTCGCCGCCGCCGATCACGGCGATGTCCTGGTCCTTGAAGAAGAAGCCGTCGCAGGTGGCGCACCAGGAGACACCGCGGCCGGAGAGGGCGTCCTCGTTCGGCAGACCGAGCTTGCGGTGCTGGGAGCCGGTGGCGACGATGATGGCCTTCGCGCGGTGCACCGTGCCCGCGGTGTCGGTGACGGTCTTGATCTCACCGGTCAGATCGACGGAGACGATGTCGTCCGGAACGAGCTCGGCACCGAAGCGCTCGGCCTGGCCGCGCATGTTGTCCATGAGCTCGGGGCCCATGATGCCGTCCTGGAAGCCGGGGAAGTTCTCCACCTCGGTGGTGTTCATCAGCGCGCCACCCGCGGTGACAGCGCCTTCGAACACCAGCGGCTTCAGCGACGCGCGCGCGGTGTAGAGCGCCGCCGTGTAGCCGGCGGGCCCGGAGCCGATGATGATCACGTTACGGACGTCGCTCACGGCTTGATTCCTCGTCTCTGGACTGCGTCGTCGGACCGGTGGGGCATCCTTCTGGACTCTCACCCCACCCAACGGATCCTAAGGGGCGCGCATTCCCACTGTGTCCGGGCACACGGTGGGGCGACACGGTACGGGATACCGCGCAGAACGGAGACGAAGCGTCCGTGCCCTGAGCAGGTGCTCAGGAGGTGCGGGTGTAGGTGTCCGTCAGCAGAATCTCGGCCTTGCCCACGGACGGGTCGGCCACGCAGGTCGCGTCCACGATGTAGGCGGTGACCTTGGTGCTGTCGGAAGGGTCGGCCAGTACTACGAGCAGTGCCTCCGTCCCCTTGTAGATGCCCTTCTCGGTCGCGAGAGCGGCATCGTTGCTGCCGATGCTGTCCTGGACGCAGCCGGGCACCGTGGGCTTCGTGTAGACGCGAGGACCGTCGCTGCTGGGGTCGGACTGCACGCCGAGGTTGCTGTTCGGGGTGCGCGAACCATCCGTCTTGTTCTGGTTCTGGGCGAGCAGATCGGTGACCTGCTTCTCCAGCGTCCCCGCGGCGAAGGTGTCCACGGACGCCGTCTGTCGACCGTCGGCCTCAGGGTTGTCCTCGTCTCCGTTGAGAGAGGAGAGCAACAGGGAAACGAGCCCCAGGGCGGCCACCGTGAAGACGGTGCCCAGAACGGTGACCCGGCGACGTCCCCGACGGACGTGGTCCTTGCGGCCCGGCCCCGTGGTCGAGGTACGGGCGCGGCCCGCGGGGCGATCTGCCGGCGGCGATGTTTCACGTGAAACATGAGTGCTGCCGTCCGCGTCGGACTGCACGCGGGGGGCACCGACGAGCGCAGGCGCTTCCGCGTCAGTCGGTGTCGTGGCATTGAGCAGGGCCTCGGCCGCCAGAGCGGCGTCGATACGTCCCGCGACATCGGCGGGCATCCGAGCAGGGCCGGGCAGCGTCCCCAGCAGGTCGCGGATCTCCTCCAGCGACGTGTGGACGTCGGCGCACAGCTCGCACTCGTCCAGATGCTGACGCACCTCTGTGGTGCGGGTAGGGGAGAGCAGGCCCTCGGTGAGGTCGGAGATCTCGGTGACGTCCGGGTGCCCGGCCGCGTCCGTCGTGGATGTCACGCTCGCCCACCTCCGCCCTTCACAGCAGCTGAATCACTCGGCCCGGTATCGCGTGGACCTCCGGCATGCGGTCCCGCTGCCGGTGGGACGGATGTCCCCTGCGTCCGGTTCCGCCCCTCGCCTGCTTCTCTGCCGTCACCGGCGTTTTCCGGCCGCAGATGCGTGAGCAGGGGCAGGAGTCTGGCTCTGCCCCGCGCACAGCGGCTCTTCACCGTGCCGGTCGGCACGTCGAGGACACGAGCGGCCTCGGCGACGGGATACCCCTGCATGTCCACCAGGACGAGGGCGGCCCGCTGATCGGGAGGCAGCGTCCCGAGGGCCTCCAGCAACTGCCGGTGCAGATCATTGCGCTCGGCGGGAGCGGACGCCTCCTCGTGCGGCTCCAGCAACTGCTCCAGGCGCTCCGTGTCGTCGACGGGAGACGTCTTCCTCGATGCCGCCTTACGAGCCCGGTCGAGACAGGCGTTCACCGTGATCCGGTGCAGCCAGGTCGTGACGGCCGACTGGCCCCGGAAGGTGTGGGCGGCCCGGTAGGCGGAGACGAGGGCGTCCTGCACCGCGTCAGCGGCCTCCTCGCGATCACCCAGGGTCCGCAGGGCCACGGCCCAGAGCCGGTCGCGATGCCGGCGCACGAGTTCACCGAAGGCGTTGGGGTCGCCCTCCACATGCCAGGCCAGGAGGTCCTGATCGCTCACGTCGCCGTATGCGGTGCCTTCTGCCATCGGACCCCCTCCCCTTCAAACTCAGCTGGTCACCTTGATGTCAACCACCCTGCCGCGGTACTCGCCTGTGTCCGCCTGCACGGGGAGCTCGGTCAACCAGACCAGAAGGTACCGGGACTTGAGGTCGTCTCCCGGCTTGAGGGTGACGCTCGTACCCGAATCCGCGGCGACCTTGCTGTAGTCGTCGAAGGATGTCGGCTCCGAACCCGCGTCTTCTGATGCGGCGCGAAGCTCCACCGACGTGGCTCCCACAAAGGAGACGGTGACCTTCCCGACCTTCTGAACCTTGCCCAGGTCAAGGATGACGCCGACGCCGGTCTTGAGATTGCCGAACTTGGCGCCCAGGTAGTAGTCCGTCTGCCAGTAGGTCCCGGGGCTGCTGTCGTAGACCTTGCTTATATCTCCGGGCTTCTCCGAGCCGTCGCTGCCGAACGGGTCGAAGTCATGGGCGCCCTGAATGGCGATCGGCTTGCCGCTCGCCGGCTTCTTCGCGTTCTTGTCGTCGCCGTCCGTCGTCTGCGTCTGGTTCGTCTCGTCGGACTTGCCGCCCCGGTCCATGAGGGCGTCTGCCAGCTGCCAGCTGCCGAGACCGAGCGCGGCGATGAGGAGGGCCGAGACGGCCCACTTCAGGGCCCTTCCCGTGCGGCTCTGCAGCGGGGGCGGCGGGGCCGGGACCGGCTGGGTGGCGCCGGGGTGCGGGGACTGGCGGCCGTACGTGCCCTGCTGGTACGTCGTGCGCTGGTACTCCGGCGGGGCGGTGAACGCCGGCTCCGGCGGGCGGATGCGCGGCATCTCGCCGATCGCCTTCACCAGTTCCTCGGGCGTGGTGCACGCCGACTCGTGGCGGGAGGCGGTCGCGCCGTCGTTGGCGAGCGCGCGCATGGAGAGCTCGGACAGTCCGCGGTGGACGCCGGCCCGCACCTGGTCGGGAGCGATCAGACCGATGTCCTTGGGCAGCCCGGACAGGCCGTAGGCGTCGTTCTCGTACGGCCAGCGCTGGGTGAGCGTCGCGTACAGCAGCGCGCCGATTGCTTCTGTGTCGGTGCGCTGCGGGGTGTCGGAGCTGATGCCGCGCAGCGCGGCGTTCACCGCGAGCCCGCGGATGCGCCACTGGCCCGTCGAGGTGCGCAGGACGGCGTTGGGGTTCAGCCGCAGATGTGCGAGGCCCTCACGATGCGCCGCGGCCATGGCGGCGGCGATCTGGCTGACCATCTGGTAGGCCTCGTACGGCTCCAGCGGCCCGGAGGACAGGAGCGTGGTCATCTCGGTGGCGTCGGGCAGCCACTCGTGGACGACGTAGACCAGGTCGTTCTCCTCGACGGCGTCGAGGACCTGGACGAAGCGGGGGTCGCCGAGCAGGGCGGAGGAACGGGCCGCGGCCAGTACGGAACGGGCCCGTGAGTGGTCCGCGGGCAGGATGTGGACGCCGACGGCGCGACGCAGCTTCTCGTCCACCGCACGCCAGCTGCTGAAACCGTCCAGACGGGTGACGCACTCCTCCAGGCGGTAGCGTCTGGCGAGTTTGTGGCCGCTGTGCAGTTCGGGCGGTGAGGCCTTCCCGGGACCCTCGGTCCCGCCACTCCCCTGTGCCTCGTCGGTGTCCGTGTCGCGCTCCCGATTCTTGACCACCCCGTCGGCCGTGGACTGGTCCGCCTGTGCGGTCAGCGACTCGTTGCCGCTGTTGTCTGCCACGTCGACGGCAGCCGTGCTCCGATCCGCCACCGTCGCTCCTGCCTCCCCATCCATTGCGCGCTTTGAGACGCCGAAACCAATTGTGCCCACAGTCCGCCGCTATGCACGACACACGGTGGCGGACGATGGTTGTGCGCGTACCCCCGCCTCAGCGCCCCAGACGCCCGCGGACCATTCCGACCAGCGAGTTCAGCTCCTCGATACGCATCTTGCGGGCGAAGACGAAGAAGATCCCGAGCAGGACGGCTCCGCCGACGATCAGGGCTGCGAAGGAGCCGATGACGCCCTGGCCGAGGGCGTGTCCGATGCCGTAACAGGCCGCGCCGCTCAGGAGCGCCGCGGGCACCGAGGCGATGCAGAGCCTGGCGTACGTCCGCAGCACGCGGGCGCCGTCCAGGTCCCCGCCCAGACGCTTGCGCAGTCGGCTCCAGGCGACGCCCACACCGATCGCGTAAGCGAGACCGTACGAGGCGGCCATACCGACCACCGCCCAACGGGACGGGAGGACGAAGAAGCAGGCGGCGGAGGCGGCCGCGTTGACCGCGGCCACGATGACCGTGTTGTAGAAGGGCGTGCGCGTGTCCTCGTAGGCGTAGAACGCGCGCAGGACGACGTACTGCACGGAGTACGGGATCAGGCCGAGGCCGAAGGCCATCAGCATGTACCCCATGTTGGTGGCCTCGCTGGTGCCCGAGGAACCGAAGATCAGCGTGCACATCGGGATGCCGAGGGCCAGGAAGCCGAAGGCGATCGGCACGATCGCGACGGCAGTCGTGCGCAGCCCCTGCGAGATGTCGTCGCGGACGGCACCGCCGTCGTCCTCGGCCGCGGAGCGGGAGAGGCGCGGCAGCAGGGCGGCCATCAGGGACACGGTGATGATCGCCTGGGGAAGGCCCCAGATCAGCTGGGCGTTGGCATAGGCGGCGAAACCGGTGCCGTCGACGGGCGAGTCCTTGCCCGCCGCCGTGGACAGCTGGGAGACGACGATCGCGCCTGCCTGGTTGGCGAGAACGAACAGCACGGTCCACTTGGCGAGCGTGACGGCCTTGCCCAGGCCGTGGCCCTTCCAGTCGAAGCGCAGCCGCAGCCGGAAGCCGGTCTCACGCAGGTAGGGGATCATCGCCAGGGCCTGGACGACGAGGCCGAGCAGAACGCCGATGCCGAGGAGTCGCTGGCCCTCCGGCGGGATGTTCGTGACCTTCATGCCGGAGTCGGCGGCGGTGCCGTACACCCACATGAACATGCCGAGCGTCACGATGATGACGATGTTGTTCAGGACCGGGGTCCACATCATCGCGCCGAACTTCCCGCGCGCGTTGAGGATCTGCCCCATCACCACGTGGATGCCCATGAAGAAGATCGAGGGCAGGAAGTACTGGACGAAGGTGATGCCGACCTCGTTGGCGGCAGGGTCGCTGGCGACCGAGTCGGACAGCAGTCGGATCAGCAACGGCGCTGCGAAGATCGAAAGCGCCGTGAGCACGCCGAGCGCCACCATGACGAGCGTCAGCAGCCGGTTGGCGTATGCCTCGCCGCCGTCCTCGTCCTCCTTCATCGCGCGTACGAGCTGCGGTACGAAGACGGAGTTCAGGCCGCCGCCGACGGTCAGGATGTAGATCATCGTCGGCAGCTGGTAGGCGACCTGGAACGTGTCGCCGAGCAGACCGACACCGAGGGCCGACACGATCAGCGCCGACCGGATGAACCCGGTCAGCCGGGACACCATCGTGCCCGCCGCCATCACCGCGCTCGACTTCAGCAGGCCCGCGGCCTTCCCGCCCTTCTTCGCGGGAGCCGAGGGAGCCGCCGAAGCCGCAGCAGCAGCCGGAGCCGCAGCAGGGACGGGCGCGGTGCCGAGGTTCATGGTCGCGTCGGCCGGCGGCGGGGTGGGCGCCTGTGGCCGCTGGTACTGGCCGGGCTCCGCTGCGGGGCCCGGTACCGACGGGGGCTCGTACGGCGGGCGGCCGCCGCCCTGCTGCTGGTCCCGGAACAGGTGCGCGAAGGCGTCCGGCTCGTGGTGCTCCTCGGCGGAGTGCGTGACCAGGTCGTCCACGCCCACGTACTGGGTCGTGCGCGGGTCGTCGCCGTACGGCAGGTACTGGGTTGCCCCGTCCGGCTCGGGGGCCGGGGTCTGGGCCCACACGCGGGGGTCGGGGGCGTACGGCGACTGCTGCGGCTGGGAGTACAGGGGCTGCTGCGGCTGGTACGTGCCGGGGGGCGGCGGGGGGTGTGCGGCGCGGTCGTAGAGCGCCTCGGCGACCGGGTCCTGGGCGGCGAGGTCCTGCGCCCGGTACGGGTCCTGGTCGTAGGCGTCCTGGAGGTACATGTCCGCGGGTGGCTGCGGCGGTACCTGGCCGTGCTCGGGCGGCGGGCCCTCGGGGTAGCCCGAGCTGCCCGCGGCCTGGCCGCGGTCACCGTCGTACGGCGCGTTCATGGTTACCCCACCTCATCGTCCCGGGCCCACCGGCCACGACATCCTCAACGGTCCACTCTCTCACCCGTCCCGGACGGGTCGGCGCTTTCCGCTGGGGTGTCCGGTGCCGGGTCACTCGGCTGCTCCGGGTCGTCTGCCCGGGCTCCGGTGCCGGACTCCTCAGTAGGACGGTCATCAGGGTCCTCGGGGTTCTCCGGACCGTCCGTGGGCTCGTCCGCGTCGTCGGGGCCGTTCTCCTCGGCCCGGCGGGCGGCGGCGCGCTTGCGCTGCGTGTACATACGGAAGCCGGCGAGCACGAGGAGGAGGAAGCCGCCGCCGATGACCAGCATCACGGTGGCCGTGAACTCGGTGACCTTCACGTCGAACTTGACCGGCTCGCCGTACTTCTGGCCGTCCTCCGTGTACAGCTGGGCGATCACCTCGGCCCGGCCGTTGGCCTCGGCGGAGGTGGTGAACTTCACCGTCTGGCTGTGACCGCCGGAGACGGTGACCGGCTGCTCGTCGTAGGTGTAGCCGCCGATCTTCAGGCGTCTCGGGCTCGTCGAGGTGAGCCGCAGCACCAGGTTGTCGACGCCCTGCACCAGGTTGTTCTGCACGGTCACGGGGATTGTGGCGCTGCGTCCGGAGAGCTTGGTCTCGGACTTCTCGATCAGTGTGACCTGGTCGGCCAGGGAGTCGAGGTACTCCTCCACGCCGTCGCGGTACTCGGTCGCCTCGTCGGCACGACCGCGCCACGACGTGGACATCTCGCGGTTCATGGCCCGCCCGAACGGGGTCACCACTCGCGACTCGTCGGAGAGGATGACCTTGAACTTGTCGAGCTTGTCCTGGGTGGCCGCGATCTGCTCGAAGGCCGGCTGCCGGAGTTCCTGCTTGCGCAGGGCGGACGGGTACGCGGACGCAGGCTTGACCTTGGTCGTGGCACCCGCGTCCGGCTTGGCGGTGGCGGCGGCCGTGAGGTCCTCGGACTCGGACCAGTTGCTGCCCTCAAGGGCGGTCACCGCCTCGGCCAGCGTCCGGGCCTGGGACGCCGACAGCATGCGCTGCGGAGCCACGACGATGTTGCGCTGCTTGTCCGTCTGCAGGTCGAGCGCAAGGCTCTGGGCCAGGAACTGCTGCACCGCGAGCGTCGCGGAGGACGCCCTCGTCATGTCGCCCTGGAACGCGGTCGACAGCCGGGCGTCGGCGACCACCGCCGTGGTGCCGCCGCCGATGGGCCGGGCCGCGGAGGGCGTGTAGGTGAGGTTGTCCGTCTCTTCCAGGCTGTCGCTGCGCGCGATCACCTTGTCCGCGCCGGCGGACGTGGCGACCTTGACGATCGACGGGTCCACCGCGCCGTCCACGGGCCAGGCGAACTCGGTGCTCGGTGTCACATGGAGGATCGACTCGACGGTGTCGTCGGCGACGTCGGTGGCTTCCTTGAGGTGGGCGAGCGAGCCCGTGACCCTCGTGCCGTTGTGGGCCAGGGAGGCAAGGTCGGGGTCCGCGAAGGGCAGGGCGACGACCTCGTTGTCCGCCACGGCGTCCTGAACCTCGGCGAGCCACTGCCTGGCGAGTTCCTGGTCGGCCCGGGTGCCGGCCGTGGTGGTGCCGTTCTCGCCCTGGACGCGGTAGCTGCGCGTCATGGCGTCGACGGAGGCCAGCAGGTCCGGGTCGACCACCCAGGTGACGTCGAGGTCCTTGCCCAGCGCCACCAGCTGCTCCAGGCGGCCGCCCGGCGCGAGCTCCTCGGCGAGGTCGTTGTCGCGGAAGACCGGGGTCTGCGACTCGTTCGACCCCGTCTGCGCTGTCATGTGGGTGGTGGAGACCAACGGCCACAGGACCGTGGTCTTCGTCTTCGTGTCGGCCTCGTCGGTCTGCCACGGCAGGAACGTCCGCTGGACGCCGAGCGGCTGGTTCCACGGCTGCGCGGCCGTCTTGCCGAAGAGCGATACGGCGAACTGGTAGACCCCGTCCCCGCCCAGGTCCAGCTCGTCTACCGGCACGGAGATGCTGAAGCGTTCGGAGACGCCCGGAGTGAGCTTGGAGAACTTCTCGACGTACTTCCCGCCGACCGCCGTCCCGTCGGCGCCCTCCTGGTAGCCGGTGCGCTTGGCGGCGTCTTCGATGGCCGAGCGGGTGGTGAGCTCAGGGCCGACGCGCAGATCGACCTGGGCGTCGGTGACCGCCTGCTTGCCGTTGTTCCTCACCGTGCCGGACACGGTCAGTGTGTCGCCCTCGGTGGGGATGGCGGGGGTGAGCGTGTCGACGGACACGGCCACCGTGCTGGAGCCCGTGGCGGCCTTGGCGGAGGCAGGGGCGGCGGCCTGGACGGGGGAGGCGGCGGGCAGCTGGACGAGACCGGTCAGCAGGGGCGCGCCGGCGAGCAGTGCCCCGGTGCGCCGCAGCCACCGGCGGGCAGGTGAGGGACTCATCCCCTGGAAGTCTGCCGCCTCGGCCACGCGCTCGCCCGTCCCTCGTCGTCGTCAGTGGTCGTCGGAATGTGCGTCCACGCATGGTAACGATGCGCGCTGAGGGTAAGTGCCGCGGACTGCTCCACAAGATCGGGCCACACCGGCGGGCTGTCCTGTATGTGCCCGTATAAAGGGGAGTGCTTTTGTGCACGTTTAATGGAGGCGCTCCAGGTCGCCCCGGCCACGTACCCTCTTTTGTTGTGCCGAACGCCAACGAAGACAACCTCAGTGTCCTGAACCAGGTGCAGCACCGCGCGGTGAGCGAACTGCTGCGTGTCGCGCCTGTCGCCGACGACCTCGCCCGCCGCTTCCAGGAGGCCGGGTTCTCACTCGCCCTGGTCGGCGGATCGGTCCGGGACGCGCTGCTCGGCCGGCTCGGCAACGACCTGGACTTCACGACGGATGCCCGCCCCGAGGACGTCCTCAAGATCATCCGTCCGTGGGCGGACGCGGTGTGGGAGGTCGGGATCGCCTTCGGCACGGTCGGGGCGCAGAAGGACGGCTACCAGATCGAGGTGACCACCTACCGGTCGGAGGCGTACGACCGGACCTCGCGCAAACCGGAGGTCTCGTACGGCGACTCCATCGAGCAGGATCTCGTCCGCCGCGACTTCACGGTGAACGCGATGGCCGTCGCGCTGCCGGAGAAGGAGTTCATCGATCCGCACGGCGGCCTCGGCGATCTCGCCGAGAAGGTGCTGCGCACCCCCAGCACGCCCGAGGAGTCCTTCTCCGACGATCCCCTGCGCATGATGCGTGCGGCACGCTTCGCGGCGCAGCTCGACTTCGAGGTGGCCCCCGAGGTCGTCACGGCCATGACGGAGATGGCCGGGCGCCTTGAGATCGTCTCCGCCGAGCGGGTGCGGGACGAGCTGAACAAGCTGATCCTGTCCTCGCACCCCCGCAAGGGCCTGACGCTGCTGGCCGAGACCGGGCTCGCCGAGCACGTGCTGCCGGAGCTGCCGGCCCTGCGGCTGGAGAGCGACGAGCACCACCGTCACAAGGACGTCTACGAGCACACGCTGATCGTCCTGGAGCAGGCGATGGCCCTGGAGGAGAGCGGCCCCGATCTGACGCTCCGCCTGGCCGCGCTGCTGCACGACATCGGCAAGCCCCGCACGCGCCGTTTCGAGAAGGACGGCCGGGTCTCGTTCCACCACCACGAGGTGGTCGGCGCGAAGATGACCAAGAAGCGGATGACGGCCCTGAAGTACTCCAACGAACTGGTGAAGGACGTCTCCCGCCTGGTCGAGCTTCACCTCCGCTTCCACGGCTACGGCACCGGTGAGTGGACGGACTCCGCGGTCCGCCGTTACGTCCGCGACGCCGGCCCGCTGCTCGACCGCCTCCACAAGCTGACCCGCTCGGACTGCACGACCCGCAACAAGCGCAAGGCTGCCGCGCTGTCCCGTGCGTACGACGGCCTGGAGGAGCGGATCGCCCAGCTTCAGGAACAGGAGGAGCTCGACTCGATCCGCCCGGACCTCGACGGCAACGAGATCATGGAGATCCTCGGCATCGGCCCCGGTCCCGTCATCGGCCGCGCGTACAAGCACATGCTGGAGCTTCGGCTGGAGAACGGGCCGATGGAGCGCGATGCGGCCGTGACGGCGCTCAAGAAGTGGTGGGCCGAGCAGCAGGGCTGAAGCTGTGAAACGGGGTCATGTTTCACGTGAAACATGACCCCGTACGTACCGAGGGGCGATGTTTCACGTGAAACATCGCCCCTTCGGTCATGAGCGGCTGCGAATGCTGCCTACTTGGGCGTGTAGTCCGCCAGGCAGAGGGTGAAGTCGTCGCTGCCCCCGGTCTCGGTGTACTCCGAGTACTTGGTGCGGTCGCAGCCCTCCGTCGTGCCGTCCTTCTTCTCCGCAACCTTGTACTTGGCGCTGGAGTCGCCGCAGTCCACTACTTCCAGGCCCGGGTCGGTCGTGCTGTCCGGGTCGGAGATGCTCATGCAGTCGCCGACCTTCGCGGTGTTGGCGTCGTCCCGGCTCGCTATGAAGCCACCGACGACCACGCCGATGACGGCGACACCGATGACGATGTTCTTGATGGTCTTGAAGCTGAGCTTGCGGCTGGGCTGCTCCGGCGGCACCGGTGCGTACGGAGCGGCGGTGCCCTGCTGCGGGTAGCCGGGCTGGCCGTACGGGTTCTGGCCCTCGGGCTGGCCGTACGGGTTCTGACCCTGGGCGAACGGGTTCTGGCCCTGGGGCGGCGGAGTGGTCACTTGGGGGTCCCCCTAGAACATGGGTGAGTGACGCGAACTGAGCGCGCGTAAGACCCACGTAAGTTATCGGGCCCCACTGACAAGTCTGTACTCAGGAGGGGCTCTGTGGCACTGATGTGACACTTACCGGCGTTCAAACCGGGCCATAGCAACAGCAACTGCTGCGTAGATAACGGCGACCGTGACCACCAGATGCACCGAGCGGCCGTCCGGCGGCAGCATCAGGGCGGAGACGCCGGCGGCGCCTACGAAGGCGGCGTTGAACAGTACGTCGTAGAGGGAGAAGACGCGGCCGCGGAAGCCGTCCTCGACCGAGGACTGCACGATCGTGTCCGTGGCGATCTTCGCTCCCTGGGTGGTGAGTCCCAGGACGAACGACGCGGCCAGCATGGGCACTGCGGCGAACGGCAGCCCCAGGGCCGGTTCCAGGACCGCGGCGACCGCGGCGCACACGACGATCCAGCGGCCGGGCCCGAGCCGTCCGACCGCCCAGGGCGTCAGGACGGCCGCCGCGAAGAAGCCGGCCCCGGAGATGGCCAACGCCAGCCCCAGCAGCGCGAGCCCCTCGTCCGTGGTGGAGGAGAAGGAGTACCGGCACAGCATCAGCAGCATGACGAGCAGGGCGCCGTAGCAGAAGCGCATCAGGGTCATCGTGGCGAGCGCCCAGGCGGCCTCCCGGCGTGGTGGCGCGGCGAGATGGCGTACGCCCGCCATGAGGTCGCGGGCGGTGCCGGAGAGGGCTGCTCTCAGGTTCGGCTGCACCAACTCGCGGTCGGGTCCGAGTAGTTCCGGTGACATGCGTACGGATGCCAGTGCCGCGCACAGGTACACGGCGGCGCCCAGCAGCACCACCGCGGCGTCGGAGTCCGAGACCAGCAGGCGTACGACGAAGGCGAGGCCGCCGCCGGCGGTCGCGGCGAGCGTTCCGGCCGTGGGCGACAGGGAGTTGGCCATCACCAGGCGCTCTTCGTCGACCACGCGGGGCAGGGCCGCGGACAGGCCGGAGAGGATGAAACGGTTGACGGCGGTGACGCACAGGGCGGAGACGTAGAAGAGCCAGTCGGGGACCTGGCTGACCATCAGCACGGCTGTCGTCGCGGCCATCAGGGCGCGCAGCAGGTTGCCGTAGAGGAAGACCTGGCGGCGGCGCCAGCGGTCCAGCAGGACGCCGGCGAAGGGGCCGACGAGGGAGTACGGCAGGAGCAGGACCGCCATGGCCGAGGCGATGGCGGTTGCCGAGGTCTGCTTCTCCGGGGAGAAGACGACGTACGTGGCGAGCCCGACCTGGTAGACACCGTCGGCCCCCTGGGAGAGCAGCCGCAGGGTGAGCAGGCGCCGGAAGTCCCGAAAGCGGAGCAGGACGCGCAGGTCGCGGGCGACGGACATGGGGCACAGCCTCACATACGGGAAGGTCCCCGGGCCGTACGACCCGGGGACCCTTCTCGGCCCTGGCAGGAGCAGCCTTGGTGAGCGTGTTTAGCGCTCGACCTCGCCCTTGATGAACTTCTCGACGTTCTCGCGGGCCTGGTCGTCGAAGTACTGGACCGGCGGGGACTTCATGAAGTAGCTGGAGGCCGACAGGATCGGGCCGCCGATGCCGCGGTCCTTGGCGATCTTCGCGGCGCGCAGGGCGTCGATGATCACGCCGGCGGAGTTCGGGGAGTCCCAGACCTCCAGCTTGTACTCCAGGTTCAGCGGGACGTCGCCGAACGCGCGACCCTCCAGGCGGACGTAGGCCCACTTGCGGTCGTCGAGCCACGCGACGTAGTCGGACGGGCCGATGTGGACGTTCTTCTCGCCGAGATCCCGGTCGGGGATCTGGGAGGTGACGGCCTGCGTCTTGGAGATCTTCTTGGACTCAAGGCGCTCACGCTCAAGCATGTTCTTGAAGTCCATGTTGCCGCCGACGTTCAGCTGCATCGTGCGGTCCAGGATGACACCCCGGTCCTCGAACAGCTTCGCCATGACGCGGTGCGTGATGGTGGCGCCGACCTGCGACTTGATGTCGTCGCCGACGATCGGGACGCCCGCCTCGGTGAACTTGTCCGCCCACTCCTTGGTGCCGGCGATGAAGACCGGGAGGGCGTTGACGAAGGCGACCTTGGCGTCGATGGCGCACTGGGCGTAGAACTTCGCCGCGTCCTCGGAACCGACGGGCAGGTAGCAGACGAGAACGTCGACCTGCTTGTCCTTGAGGATCTGGACGACGTCGACCGGGGCCTCGGCGGACTCCTCGATGGTCTCGCGGTAGTACTTGCCGAGACCGTCGAGGGTGTGGCCGCGCTGGACGGTCACGCCGCTGTTCGGCACGTCACAGATCTTGATGGTGTTGTTCTCGGAGGCGCCAATGGCGTCCGCGAGGTCGAGGCCGACCTTCTTCGCGTCGACGTCGAACGCGGCGACGAACTCCACGTCCTTGACGTGGTAGTCACCGAACTGCACGTGCATCAGGCCGGGGACCTTGGACGCCGGGTCGGCGTCCTTGTAGTACTCGACGCCCTGCACCAGCGAGGCGGCGCAGTTGCCCACGCCGACGATGGCTACGCGAACCGAACCCATTCCGGTTGCTCCCTGTGTGTACGAGTGAGGCCCTGACTGGGCGCTCACGTGGCGGTGTCGTCGGGCGTATCCGTCCCGGGAGTGTCCCCGGGACGGGGCAGGCCGCCCGTCGATCCATTGGTGGTGTCCTGCTGAGCGGACCCCCCGGAGCCGGAACCCTTCAGGTCCCGTCCGGCCCGCTCGCTCTCGATGAGCTCGTTCAGCCAGCGCACTTCGCGCTCCACGGACTCCATTCCGTGGCGCTGGAGCTCAAGCGTGTAGTCGTCGAGGCGCTCCCGGGTGCGCGCCAGAGAGGCGCGCATCTTCTCCAGGCGCTCCTCCAGTCGGCTGCGACGGCCCTCCAGCACGCGCATGCGTACGTCGCGCGAGGTCTGCCCGAAGAAGGCGAAGCGGGCAGCGAAGTGCTCGTCCTCGTACGCGTCGGGGCCGGTCTGCGACAGGAGCTCCTCGAAGTGCTCCTTACCTTCCGCCGTCAACCGATAGACGATCTTGGCGCGACGCCCTGCGAGTGGTGCGGCCAGGGCGTCCTCGGGGGCGTTCCCCGGCTCTTCGATCAACCAGCCGTTGGCGACCAGCGTCTTGAGGCAGGGGTAGAGCGTGCCGTAGCTGAACGCACGGAACACACCCAGTGACGTGTTGAGTCGTTTGCGCAGCTCATAGCCGTGCATCGGGGATTCGCGGAGCAGGCCGAGGACGGCGAACTCAAGGATCCCGGAACGCCGGCTCATCGTCGCCTCCTCTCTGCCGCGACCCGTGGAACGGGTGCCGTGACGGTCTTTATGTCGTGCTGATGTATCGACTCGATACATCAGCACGATAGAACGGCCCGAGAGATGCGACAAGAGGGGGAATGGTGAACGGGATCACATCAACGATTCATGGGAAGCGAGTTGCCTGATTTGGGGTGAACTTCGGGGCTAGGCGGGTTTTGACGGTGCGTAGTCTGTGCGGCATGCACACCACCGGGAACCGAGTGACGCCTGGGGGCGTCGTCGTCCTCGGTGCAGTACGGGTGAATGCGGGACCAGCCGCGTCCGTACTTCGGGGGGACCGGAAACCAGCCGCCGTTTCCAGGCGCGTCACACGGGTGCGCCTGCCCGAGGAGTAGTCGTTCGATGAGCGAGCACCGTCGCAAACCGCCGCAGCCGCAGGGAGGCGGACGTGCCGCGGCCCGACGCGGCCAGTCCGGCCCGTCCTCCGGCCGCCGAGCGGCACCGCGAGGCGCCACCGGATCTCCTTCCGACTCCTATGGGACGAGCTCCCATGCATCGGAGTCCTACGGTCCGGGAGGCGAGGAGCATCAGTACGGCGGCCGCGCCGAGGCCCGGCGTGCGGCCCAGAGAAGCGGTGGCGGCCGCCGCAGAGCGGCGGAGCCTGGCCGACGGGGCGGTCCCGGGGGCCCGAACGGACCGGGGCGCGGCAGGGGACGTATGGCACCCCCCGCCAAGAAGCGGTTCATCGACTACCCGCGCGCCGGCAAGTACGGCTGGCGTCGCTGGACGCCGTCCTGGAAGCTCGTCTCCGGGCTGAGCCTGGCCTTCCTCGGCTGCCTGGTGATCATCGCGGGCCTCGGCTACGCCATGGTCTCCATCCCCAGTGAGAACGCCGCGGCGAAGTCGGAGAACAACGTCTTCTACTGGGCCGACGGCTCCCAGATGGTCGCCACGGGCACCGGCGAGAACCGGCAGAACGTCGACATCGCCGAGATCCCCAAGGCCATGCGCTGGGCCGTGATCTCGGCCGAGAACAAGAGCTTCTACGACGACTCCGGCGTCGACCCCATGGGTATCGCCCGCGCGCTGGCCAACATGGCCCGGGGCGGCGACACACAGGGTGGCTCGACGATCACTCAGCAGTACGTCAAGAACACCTACCTGAGCCAGGAGCGGACGGTCTCCCGGAAGTTCAAGGAGATGTTCATCTCCATAAAGGTGGGGACCAAGCTCAGCAAGGACGACATCCTCCAGGGCTACCTGAACACGTCGTACTACGGTCGCAGCGCCTACGGCATCCAGGCCGCGGCCCAGACCTATTACGGCAAGGACGCCAAGGACCTCACGGACAGCGAGTGCGCCTTCCTCGCCGCTCTGCTGAAGGGTCCGACGTACTACGACCCCGCGGGCAACGAGGACCTCGACCCGGCGGCGACTCCGAAGCAGAACCGCGAGAACTCGGAGAAGCGCTGGAGCTGGATCCTCGGTGAGATGCACAAGGACGGGCATCTCACGGACGCCGAGTACCAGAAGGCCATCAAGAAGTACCCCGAGCCCGACGGCCGCAAGGCGGCCAAGGGCATGACCGGCCAGACCAGCTACCTGGTCGACACGGCCAAGAAGTACGTCCTGGCCCACTCGGACATCACCCAGGCGCAGCTCGACCAGGGCGGTTACCAGATCTACACGACCTTCGAGAAGGACAAGGTCAACGCGCTGGCCAAGGCCGTCAAGAAGATCGAGGACGAGCGTCTCAACCCGAAGAAGGAGCTGGACAAGTACGTCCAGTTCGGTGCCGCGTCGGTGAAGCCCAACGACGGCGCGATCGTCGCCCTCTACGGCGGTGCCGGATACGAGAACGGTCACTTCACCAACAACGCCGACACCGCCGGTGTGCCGGTCGGTTCGACGTGGAAGCCGTTCGTGCTCGCCGCGGCCATGGAGTACGGCACGTACAAGGACCCAGGGGTCGGCGTCTCTCCGCTGAGCAAGTACAACGGCGACGACCATCTGAAGGTCAAGCAGAACGACGGCACCTATGTACTGAAGAAGGACAACACGCCCTTCTATCAGGAGAACGAGAGCGACTATCCCTGGGGCTACATCACCCTGCGCAAGGCGATGGAGCAGTCGATCAACACGCCGTTCGTGCAGCTCGGTATGGATGTGGGGATGGAGAAGGTCGCCGAGGTGGCCGAAGGCGCCGGCATCCTGAAGGACTCCCTGGCGTACCGCAACGCGTCCTTCGCGCTCGGTACGTCGACCCCCAGCGCGATCCGCATGGCCGACGCCTATGCGACGTTCGCGGCCTCCGGCAAGCAGACCGACCCCTACTCGGTGACCGAGGTCAAGCACGGCGGCCAGCCGCTGCCCGGCTTCACCAAGCCGAAGGTCAAGCAGGCGATGCCCGAGAACGTGGCCCACAACGTCACGGACGTCCTGGAGAACGTCATCCAGAACGGTACGGGTACGAATGCCAAGGCCCTGGGGCGTACGGCGGCCGGTAAGACCGGTACCACCGACGAGAACAAGTCCGCCTGGTTCGTCGGCTACACGCAGCAGCTGTCGACCTCGGTCACGATGTTCCGTGAGAACCCCAAGAGCCACCGGCTGCTCTCCATGAACGGCACGGCCGGCGTGGACTCCATCCACGGTGGTGACATCCCGACGTCGGTGTGGACCGAGTACATGAAGGTCGCGCTGGACGGCGAGGACGACCCCGGGTTCCCGGACGCCGAGAAGATCGGCGAGGTGCAGGACGGAGAGGGCGTACCGTCTCCCTCCCCGTCCGTCACGGCGGAGGACCCCAGCGCGAGCCCGAGCCAGACGGAGGACGAGAAGCCCGGCAGGGACAAGCCCGAGCCCACTCCCTCGCCCTCGGCCAGCGAAACCTGTCAGTTCGGCTGGTGTGAGGGTGAGGAGACCGGGGGCACGGACACGGGTGGCACGGACGGTGGCGTGACGTCCTCACCGACCGCCACCGAGTCCAGCGACACCAGTAATGGCAACGGCAACGGCAATGGAGGCCTCTTCGGAGGCTCAACCGGATAGCTCCGACCGTTAGGCGTCATATCGCCCGCCGAGGGTGTTTCACGTGAAACATGGGCCGCCGCACCGACCAGGTGCGGCGGCCCACGGCGTATTCCCAGACGCGTACGGCAGGATGTGCCCCATGCCCAGTGCAGAGACGACGCAATCGAGCGTGCACGAGCCGGACCCGGTGCGGCCGACCAAGGACGACGAGGTGGCCCGCAGCGGCAGCGAGCTGATCGGCGGTCCCATCGGACGCCGTGCCCTGCTCGGGACGTCGTGGTGGACCCCTGTACGGATCGTCGCGCTCGTGGCGATCGGCATGTTCGCTCTCGGCCTGGTCCAGAAGGCGCCCTGTTACAACGGTGCCTGGTTCTTCGGCGCCAGCTCGCAGTACACGCACGCCTGCTACTCCGACATCCCGCACCTCTACCAGGGACGCGGATTCGCCGACGACCTCGTGCCGTACTTCGACAGGCTCTCCGGCGACATGGAGTACCTCGAATACCCGGTGCTGACCGGCGTGTTCATGGAGGTGGCCTCCTGGCTCACGCCGGGCAGCGGCAGCATCCAGGACCAGGAACAGTGGTACTGGATGGTCAACGCCGGGATGCTGATGGTCTGCGCGGCCGTTATCGCCGTCTGCGTGAGCCGGACGCAGGCCAGGCGCCCCTGGGACGGTCTGCTGCTCGCCCTGGCGCCCGCCTTCGCGCTGACGGCCACCATCAACTGGGACCTGCTGGCGGTCGCGCTGACGGCCGCCGCGATGCTGATGTGGTCGCGGGGCCGTTCCCTCGCCTTCGGCGTCCTCCTGGGTCTTGCCACGGCCGCCAAGCTCTACCCCGTCCTGCTGCTCGGCGCGCTGCTCGTGCTGTGCTGGCGGGCGGGCCGATGGCGGGACTTCGGGAAGGCGCTGGGCGGCACGGCCTTCGCCTGGCTGGTCGTGAACCTTCCGGTGATGCTGCTGGCCTTCGACGGCTGGTCGAAGTTCTACACGTTCAGCCAGGAGCGGGGCGTCGACTTCGGCTCCTTCTGGCTGGTCCTGGCCCAGAACTCCAGCGACCCGCTCAGCACGGACACCGTCAACACCCTTGCCACCCTGCTGATGCTGCTGTGCTGCGCCGGCGTCGCCGCGCTCACGCTGACCGCCCCGCGCCGTCCTCGCTTCGCCCAGCTCGCCTTCCTGCTCGTCGCCGCGTTCATCCTCACCAACAAGGTCTACTCACCGCAGTACGTCCTGTGGCTGGTCCCGCTGGCCGTCCTCGCCCGGCCGAAGTGGCGGGACTTCCTGATCTGGCAGACGTGCGAGGTGGCGTACTTCCTGGGGATCTGGATGTACCTCGCGTACACGACCAGCGGAGACGCCCACAAGGGCCTGCCGACCGACGGC
Organism: Streptomyces sp. NPDC079141; assembly: GCF_040686775.1. Taxonomy (NCBI): domain Bacteria; kingdom Bacillati; phylum Actinomycetota; class Actinomycetes; order Kitasatosporales; family Streptomycetaceae; genus Streptomyces; species Streptomyces sp. NPDC079141. The sequence goes on from NZ_JBFBLP010000004.1 coordinate 287,272, forward strand.
TACCACTGGGCGATCGGCCTGCATCTGCTGGGGACGCTCTACCTCTGCGCAGTGATCGTCCGCGACATCCTCATGCCGGAGCGCGACGTGGTGCGCCGGGCCGGGGACGACGACCCCTCGGGCGGGGTGCTCGACGGGGCGGAGGACGTCTTCGTCCTGGGCGCCGCGGCCCATCCGCCCAAGCATGCGGCCCACTTCGACGGGCCGCAGGTGGAGTGGGGCGCTCCAGGGGCAGCCGACCGTTCGCTCTGAGCGAACGCAGGCTCAGAGGCGGCCAGTGACCGCGAAAGGCCGTGCGCGGGAAAACCCGTGCACGGCCTTTCTGTTGCCCTTGAGGCGGCTGCTCAGCGGTCGACGATCCGGTCGAACTGGGTGGTGGTGTGCCGCAGATGGGCCACCAGCTCGTCACCGACCTTGGGCTCGGGCGCGTCCGAGGGCACGAACAGGATCGAGACCTGCATGTGCGGCGGCTCGGCGAACCAGCGCTGCTTGCCGCCCCAGACGAACGGAGAAAGGTTCCGGTTGACCGTGGCGAGGCCGGCGCGGGCGACGCCCTTGGCGCGCGGCATGACGCCGTGCAGGGCCTTCGGGGCCTCCAGGCCCACCCCGTGCGAGGTTCCGCCCGCCACAACGACCAGGAAGCCGTCCGAGGCCGCCTTCTGCTGCCGGTAGCCGAAGCGGTCGCCCTTGGAGACACGGGTGACGTCCAGGACCGCGCCCCGGTACTCGGTGGCCTCGTGGTCCCCCAGCCAGAGCCGGGTGCCGATACGGGCGCGGAAACGGGTCTGCGGGAACTGCTGCTGCAGACGGGCGAGTTCCTCGGCCTTGAGGTGGCTGACGAACATCGTGTGCAGGGGCAGCCGGGCCGCGCGCAGGCGGTCCATCCAGCCGATGACCTCCTCGACGGCGTCCGAGCCGTCGGTACGGTCCAGCGGCAGGTGGATGGCGAAACCTTCGAGGCGGACGTTCTCTATGGCGGTGTGCAGCTGCGGCAGATCCTGCTCGCTCACGCCGTGCCGCTTCATCGAGGACATCACCTCGATGACCACCCGGGCCCCCACGAGGCCGTACACGCCGTCGATCGACGACACCGAGCGGATGACCCGGTCGGGCAGCGGCACGGGCTCCTCGCCGCGCCGGTACGGCGTCAGGACCAGCAGGTCACCGCCGAACCAGTCCTTGATGCGCGCGGCCTCGTACGTCGTGCCGACGGCCAGGACGTCCGAGCCCAGCCGCGTGGCCTCCTCCGCGAGGCGTTCGTGCCCGAAGCCGTAGCCATTGCCCTTGCAGACCGGGACGAGCCCAGGGAACTGCTCCTGCACGTGCTTGTGGTGCGCCCGCCAGCGCGCGGTGTCGACGTAGAGCGTGAGCGCCATGGCCGGACCTGGAACCTTTCTCGTGGCTGCGGTGTATCAGAGGTATGGAAGCGAACGAGGTTGTCGAAGCTATCGAAGCAAACGGCCGTTGCTCAGCGGCGCGACATGTAGATGTCGAGCGCCTTGTGGAGCAGCTTGTTCAGCGGGAAGTCCCACTCGCCGAGGTACTCGGCGGCCTGGCCGCCCGTGCCCACCTTGAACTGGATCAGACCGAAGAGGTGGTCGGTCTCGTCCAGCGAGTCCGAGATGCCGCGCAGGTCGTAGACGGTCGCGCCGAGCGCGTAGGCGTCGCGCAGCATCCGCCACTGCATCGCGTTCGAGGGCCGGACCTCACGGCCGATGTTGTCGGAGGCGCCGTAGGAGTACCAGACGTGCCCGCCGACGATCAGCATCGTCGCCGCCGACAGGTTCACGCCGTTGTGGCGGGCGAAGTACAGCCGCATGCGGTTGGGGTCCTCGGTGTTGAGGGCCGTCCACATGCGCTGGAAGTACGACAGCGGGCGGGGCCGGAAGTGGTCGCGCACGGCCGTGATCTCGTACAGCCGCTGCCATTCCTCAAGGTCGTGGTAGCCGCCCTGGACGACCTCGACACCGGCCTTCTCGGCCTTCTTGATGTTGCGGCGCCACAGCTGGTTGAAGTTCTTGTGGACCTCTTCCAGGGAGCGGTTGGCCAGCGGCACCTGGTAGACGTAGCGGGGCTGTACGTCGCCGAAGCCGGCACCGCCGTCCTCGCCCTGCTGCCAGCCCATACGGCGCAGCTTGTCGGCGACCTCGAAGGCGCGCGGCTCGATGAAGTCGGCCTCGATGTCGCGCAGCCGCTTCACATCGGGGTTCTGAATGCCCGCCTTGATGGAGTTGGCCTCCCAGCGCCGGATGATCACCGGCGGGCCCATCTTCACGGAGAAGGCGCCCTGGTGCTTCAGGTGCGCGAGCATCGGTTCCAGCCAGTCCGTGAGATTCGGCGCGAACCAGTTGATGACCGGGCCCTCGGGCAGATAGGCGAGGTAGCGCTTGATCTTGGGCAGCTGCCGGTAGAGGACGAGGCCGGCCCCGACCAGCTCACCGGTCCGCTCGTCGAACCAGCCGAGGCTCTCGGAGCGCCACTCCGCCTTGACGTCGGCCCAGGCCGGGACCTGCATGTGGCTCGCCGCCGGCAGGCTCTGGATGTATGCCAGATGCTGCTCGCGGCTGATGGTCCTCAGGGTCAGGCTCATTCGGGGCGCTCCTCGGGCTGGTGTGTCCCCATGGGTACAGGGGCTCCGGCTCTCGCGCCGAAGCCTACTGCGCCTTGCGAGCGCCCCGACTGGGCGTACGGAAGCTTCGCCCCGGCTCGGTGGGCCAGCGGGGCGTTCCGTGGTGCTGTGGGAGTTGTCGGGGTACGGCGATTAAGGCGTCAGCCGACGACCCCGCCGAAGAGACCGCCGTGCGCCATGCCCAGGAAGAAGCCGACGCTGGCGGCGCCGAGGCCCAGGATCAGGCCGAAGCGTTCGCGGGTCGTCTCCGAGATCCACTGGCCGTATGCGCCGGTGCCGATGCCCAGCAGGCCGGTCCAGGAGCTGAGCAGGTGCAGATCGTGGAACATCGCCGTGACGAAAGATGTGATGCCCAGCACCAGGGTCACCGCGAGAAGCGTGTCCTGGAGCGGGTGGGGCTTTCCGTCCGTGGCGAATAGGCCTCCGACGGTGTTGGGTCGCAATGCTTGTGCCATGGGGCACCTCCTGCGAAAGGCGGCGCATCGTAGCGCCATACACACCCGATGTGTACAGATTGTCGGTCCTGGCGGCCGGATTTCAACCGGAAGCGGGTGTGCGGGTACTCTGTACCGTCTGCAGCGGTGTCTGCCCACGTCACGGCCGGGACTCCGAGAGGAGCCCCCGATTGTCAGTGGCGGCCGATACCGTTGCGTACGCATCACAACCCTCCTGCCACGGAACGACCGTGGCCGCTGAGTCCAAAGGAGGTGGGTTCCACATGCGTCACTACGAGGTGATGGTCATCCTCGACCCCGATCTGGAGGAGCGCGCTGTCGCCCCCCTGATCGAGAACTTCCTCTCCGTCGTCCGTGAGGGCAACGGAAAGGTCGAGAAGGTCGACACCTGGGGCCGTCGTCGTCTCGCGTACGAGATCAAGAAGAAGCCCGAGGGCATCTACTCGGTCATCGACCTGCAGGCCGAGCCTGCGGTCGTCAAGGAGCTCGACCGCCAGATGAACCTGAACGAGTCGGTCCTCCGGACCAAGGTCCTCCGCCCCGAGACCCACTGAGCTCTCCCGCTCAGCTGATCTCGGGATTCGAGTAGCAGCACAAGCAGCCAGCAGCAAACCCGCCGAGAGGTTCCCCCATGGCAGGCGAGACCGTCATTACGGTCGTCGGCAATCTTGTCGACGACCCCGAGCTGCGCTTCACCCCTTCCGGTGCGGCGGTCGCGAAGTTCCGTGTCGCGTCCACTCCGCGCACCTTCGACCGTCAGACCAACGAGTGGAAGGACGGCGAGAGCCTGTTCCTGACCTGCTCGGTCTGGCGTCAGGCGGCGGAGAACGTCGCCGAGTCGCTCCAGCGAGGCATGCGCGTCATCGTGCAGGGCCGGCTGAAGCAGCGGTCCTACGAGGACCGTGAGGGCGTCAAGCGCACGGTCTACGAGTTGGACGTCGAGGAAGTCGGCGCCAGCCTGCGCAACGCCACGGCCAAGGTCACCAAGACCGCCGGTCGCGGTGGCCAGGGCGGTGGCTTCGGTGGCGGTGGCGGTGGCGGCCAGGGTGGCGGCGGCTGGGGTGGAAACTCCGGCGGCGGTCAGCAGGGCGGCGGCGCTCCCGCCGACGACCCGTGGGCGACCGGCGCTCCCGCCGGTGGCCAGCAGGGCGGCGGTGGCGGCGGCTGGGGTGGAAACTCCGGCGGCGGCAGTGGTGGCGGCGGCTACTCGGACGAGCCCCCCTTCTAGACCTTCGGGTCGAGGGCGGGTCGTACCCAAACTTCTTGATCACACAGGAGAAACACCATGGCGAAGCCGCCTGTGCGCAAGCCGAAGAAGAAGGTCTGCGCTTTCTGCAAGGACAAGGTCACGTACGTGGACTACAAGGACACGAACATGCTGCGGAAGTTCATTTCCGACCGCGGCAAGATCCGTGCCCGCCGCGTGACCGGCAACTGCACGCAGCACCAGCGTGACGTCGCCACGGCCGTCAAGAACAGCCGTGAGATGGCGCTGCTGCCCTACACCTCCACCGCGCGATAAGGGAAGGGTGACCGAAACATGAAGATCATCCTCACCCACGAGGTCTCCGGCCTCGGTGCCGCGGGCGACGTCGTCGACGTCAAGGACGGTTACGCTCGCAACTACCTGATCCCGCGGAACTTCGCGATCCGTTGGACCAAGGGTGGCGAGAAGGACGTCGAGCAGATCCGTCGTGCTCGCAAGATCCACGAGATCCAGACCATCGAGCAGGCCAACGCTGTGAAGGCCCAGCTCGAAGGTGTCAAGGTCCGTCTGGCCGTTCGCTCCGGCGACGCCGGTCGTCTCTTCGGTTCCGTCACCCCGGCCGACATCGCCTCGGCGATCAAGGCTTCCGGTGGCCCCGAGGTCGACAAGCGCCGCATCGAGCTGACCGCTCCGATCAAGACCCTGGGCGCCCACGAGACGTCCGTGCGTCTGCACCCCGAGGTTGCCGCCAAGGTCAACATCGAGGTTGTCGCGGCCTGATCACCGCGTTCGGCTTGAACAGCTGAGAGAAGGGGCCGTACCCACTGGGTGCGGCCCCTTCTTCTTGCCTTTGGCCGCCAGGGCAGGCCCATGTTTCACGTGAAACGTCGGTTTCACGTGAAACGGTCAGCGCGTCGCGCCCGTGACGATCCATCGCCCCGAGCGGGCGCGCCGCCAGAGCGTCAGCATCCGCACCGTCATCATCAGTGTCATTGCTCCCCAGAGAGCTGTGAGTCCGCCGCCGAGTGCGGGCACGAGCAGGGCAACCGGGGTGAAGACCGCCAGGGTGAGCACCATGGCCCAGGCGAGGTACGGCCCGTCTCCCGCTCCCATCAGGACTCCGTCCAGGACGAAGACCACGCCGCAAATCGGCTGGGAGAGTGCCACCATCAGCAGCGCGGGGAGTGCGGCGTCCTTGACGACCGGGTCGCTGGTGAACAGCGGAAGGAAGAGAGGGCGGGCGATCACCACGAGTACGGCGAGGACGACTCCGGCCGCGATGCCCCACTCCACCATGCGGCGGCAGGCGGCACGGGCGCCTTCGGCGTCGTCCGCGCCGAGATAGCGGCCGATGATGGCCTGTCCGGCGATGGCGATGGCGTCGAGAGCGAAGGCGAGCAGGCTCCACAGGGACAGAATGATCTGGTGCGCCGCGATGTCGGCGTCACCGAGGCGGGCCGCGACCGCGGTGGCGATCATCAGGATTGCCCGCAGTGAAAGCGTGCGCACGAGCAGGGGCAGGCCGGCTTGTGCGGAGGCCTTGATCCCGGCTGCATCGGGACGCAGTGAGGCCTGGTGCCTGCGGGCTCCGCGGACCACGACCACGAGGTAGGCCGCGGCCATGCCGCACTGGGCGATGACGGTGCCCCAGGCGGAGCCCGCGATGCCGAGATCGGCGCCGTAGACCAGGCCGAGGTTGAGGACGGCGTTGGCGACGAAGCCCGCGACGGCGACGTACAGGGGTGTTCTGGTGTCCTGAAGTCCTCGGAGGACGCCCGTGGCTGCGAGCACGACGAGCATGGCCGGGATGCCGAGCGCCGAGATCCGCAGATAGGTCGTGGCGTAGGGGGCCGCCGTGTCGGAGGCGCCGAAGAGTTCCACGAGGAACGGTGCTGTGGGCAGGACGACCGCGATGACGGCCGCGCCGAGAAGCAGGGCCAACCAGATGCCGTCCATGCCCTGGCGGATGGCTGACTGGAGATCACCGGCGCCGACCCTCCGGGCGACGGCCGCGGTGGTGGCGTAGGCGAGGAAGACGAAGACGCTGACGGCGGTCATGAGGAGGGCCGAGGCGACCCCGAGGCCGGCGAGTTGCGAGGTGCCGAGATGGCCGACGATCGCGCTGTCGGCCATGACGAAGAGGGGCTCGGCGACGAGTGCGCCGAAGGCCGGGACGGCCAGCGCGACGATCTCTCGGTCGTGCTGGCGACGGGTGGCCTTCGAGGCCGCGGGAGCCTGTGTCATGAGCATCAATCTAATCGTCCACAGGTAAGAGATGCAACCAAGAACTGACCCTTACTTGCCGTCTCGCCGTGTGTGCTGTCGAGCACCGTTCGAAGTGATCTTGGTCCGACTGGGGAAGTTTTTCTTCTGCACAGCCGGTGGATGGGAAAGATGCAGGTCAGCCGCGTTCCCTCGAAAAGGACGAGGGCTTGTTCACAGGCCTGTCCACCGTGTCGTGCACAGGTTTTGCGGAGTTCTCCACAGCATCCGGGCCGTCGTCCACATGGCCTGTGGATAACCAGATTGGCTGACGGTGCCGACAGGCCTACCGTGGTCCGGCGCCCGCTCCGTCCGTCGGTCGAGAAACCATCACAAAACCGACGCGCCAGAACCGGAGTTGGGCCTCTCAATTGTCAGTGGCGTGCCGTAGAAATGATGGGCACGCGAGGTCCGCTCGGCGGACGGGAGGAGGTTGCTCGGTGAGCATTTCCGAGCCCTTGGACGACCCGTGGGCCGACAGCGGGCCGAGTGATCGTCTGCCTGCCTCCCGCCGACGCGGTGACGGCGGCCGGGGCCGCGACGAGCAGCACGACCGCGGCCGGGAGAACGGCGAGTGGGACGGCGGCGGTTCGACCTTTGAGCGCGTGCCGCCGCAGGATCTCGACGCCGAGCAGTCCGTCCTCGGCGGCATGCTCCTGTCCAAGGACGCCATCGCCGACGTCGTCGAGGTCCTCAAGGGCCACGACTTCTACAAGCCCGCCCACGAAACGATCTTCCAGGCGATCCTCGACGTCTACGCCAAGGGCGAGCCGGCCGACCCCATCACGATCGCCGCGGAACTCACCAAGCGCGGCGAGATCAACAAGGTCGGCGGCGCATCGTATCTGCACACCCTCGTCCAGACGGTGCCGACGGCGGCCAACGCCGAGTACTACGCGGAGATCGTCCACGAGCGTGCTGTGCTGCGCCGACTGGTCGAGGCCGGCACCCGCATCACGCAGATGGGATACGCGGCCGACGACGACGTCGACGAGATCGTCAACCGCGCCCAGGCCGAGATCTACGCCGTCACCGAGCAGCGCACCAGCGAGGACTACCTGCCGCTCGGCGACATCATGGAGGGCGCTCTCGACGAGATCGAGGCGATCGGCTCCCGCAGCGGCGAGATGACCGGTGTGCCCACGGGTTTCACCGACCTCGACTCGCTCACCAACGGACTGCACCCGGGCCAGATGATCGTCATCGCGGCCCGTCCCGCCATGGGTAAGTCCACCCTCGCCCTGGACTTCGCGCGCGCGGCGTCGATCAAGCACAACCTGGCCAGCGTCATCTTCTCCCTCGAAATGGGGCGCAACGAGATCGCGATGCGCCTGCTGTCCGCCGAAGCACGTGTGGCTCTGCACCACATGCGCTCCGGCACCATGACCGACGAGGACTGGACCCGTCTGGCACGCCGGATGCCCGAGGTCTCGGCCGCGCCGCTCTACATCGACGACTCCCCGAACCTGTCGATGATGGAGATCCGTGCGAAGTGCCGTCGGCTGAAGCAGCGCAACGACATCAAGCTCGTGATCATCGACTATCTGCAGCTGATGCAGTCCGGTGGCTCGAAGCGCTCCGAGAGCCGCCAGCAGGAGGTCTCGGACATGTCCCGTAACCTCAAGCTCCTGGCCAAGGAGCTGGAAGTCCCGGTGATCGCGCTCTCACAGCTCAACCGTGGTCCCGAGCAGCGCACGGACAAGAAGCCGATGGTGTCCGACCTGCGTGAGTCCGGCTCCATCGAGCAGGACGCCGACATGGTCATCCTGCTGCACCGCGAGGACGCCTACGAGAAGGAATCCCCGCGGGCCGGCGAGGCGGACATCATCGTGGGCAAGCACCGTAACGGCCCGACGGCGACGATCACGGTGGCCTTCCAGGGCCACTACTCGCGCTTCGTGGACATGGCGCAGACCTGATCCCGTAGCGCCGAGGCCTAATGCGCTCGACTCCCCTGTGCCTCGCGGGGTGGACTGGGGGCATGACGACACTTCAGGAAGAGTTGCTGCCCGGCACGCAGCGGGCGCTGCTGCACCGGATCGCGGTGGCCCAGGCCGAGGGGCGTGCGCCCTCGCTGGTGGCGGCGGTCGTGCGGGACGGGCGCGCCGTGTGGCACGGCGGCCGTACGTGTGTGGACGGGCATGCGCCGGACGAGAACGTCCAGTACCGGATCGGCTCGATCACCAAGACCTTCACGGCTGTACTGGTGCTGCGGCTGCGTGACGAGGGGCTGCTCGACCTCGGTGATCCGCTGGAGAAGCATCTGCCGGGGACCGGCGCGGGGGAGGCGACCGTGGCCGAACTGCTCGCGCACACGGCGGGGCTGGCGGCCGAGTCGCCCGGGCCGTGGTGGGAGCGCACGCCGGGCTCGCTGCGGCCCGAACTCTCCGATGTGCTGGGTGAGCAGCCCCTGCTGCATCCCGTCGGGCGTCGCCATCACTACTCGAACCCCGGTTACACGGTGCTGGGCGCGCTGGTGGAGAAGTTGCGCGGGGCGCCGTGGGAGGAGGTGCTGCGGCGGGAAGTGCTCGAACCCCTGGGGCTGAGCCGTACGAGTGGGCAGCCGCAGGCGCCGCATGCGGGCGGATGGGCGGTGCATCCCTGGGCCGATGTGATGCTGCCCGAACCCTCGGAAGACCTCGGACGGATGGCTCCTGCCGGTCAACTGTGGTCCACGACCGGCGACTTGGCGCGGTTCGCGGCCTTCCTGATCAACGGTGACGACCGTGTGCTGAGCGCGGAGACCGTACGGGAGATGCGGTCGCCCGCCGCACCCGCCGAGGCGGCGGACGTCGCGGACGGTGTCGCGTACGGGCTGGGGCTTCAGATCCAGCATCGGCACGGCAGGCTGCTGGCGGGGCACTCGGGATCGCTCCCGGGCTTCCTGGCGAGCCTGTTCTTCAGCGTCACGGACGACGTCGCCGCTGTTGTGCTCGCCAACTGCACCTCGGGGCCGTTGCTCTCCGCGGTCGCCGCCGACCTCGTCCGTATCGTCGCCGAGGCCGAGCCGCGGATTCCCGAGCCCTGGCGACCGATGGCCGAAGTCGACAGTTCTGTACTGGAGTTGGCGGGCCAGTGGTACTGGGGGACGTATGGTTTCGGCCTACGGCTGACAGCCGACGGGCTTCTCTCGATGGAGCCGCTGTCCGGCAACGGCCGACGCTCGCGGTTCCGGGCCAATGACGACGGCACCTGGACAGGGCTGGAGGGCTATTACGCCGGGGAGCTCCTGCGGGCCGTATGGCGCCCGGACGGGAGCGTCAGCCATCTCGACCTCGGGTCGTTCGTGTTCACGCGTCAGCCGTACGACGAGGAGGCTCCTGTCCCTGGCGGTGTGGACCCGGAGGGGTGGCGAGGGATCGGGTAGCGGTCACGTCGGCGCCCTGTTTCACGTGAAACAGGGCGCGTCGCCATGTCAGAGCGCGAGCTTGAAGCCCACGTGGGAGGCGGTGAAGCCGAGCCGCTCGTAGAAGCGGTGGGCGTCGATGCGGGTGTTGTCCGAGGTCAGCTGGACCAGCTGGCAGCCCTGGCGGCGGGATTCGTCGATCGCCCACTCGATGAGCTGCGTGCCGAGGCCGCTGCCGCGCTCGTCTGCGTGAATGCGCACGGCTTCGATGATCGACCTGATGGCTCCGCGGCGGGACAGCCCGGGAATGATCGTGAGCTGGAGCGTGCCGACGACGTGGCCCTCGCGCACGGCGACGACCAGGTGCTGGTTCGAGTCGCTGCTGAGCCGCTCCAGCGCGGACCGGTACGGGGTCAGGTCGTCCGGTGACTCGCGCTGGGCGCCCAGCGGATCGTCGGCGAGCATCCCGACGATCGCGGGAATGTCGTCGGCGGCTGCGGCTCGTATTTCAAGATCTCCCATGGCTGCACCCTATGCGGGCACTTTCAGTGACTCCACGGCCCGTACCAGTGGGGCGAGTTCGGGGTTCTTGGCTGCCTCGTCGAGGGCTTCGCGCAGGGCGGTCTCGTTGGTGGGGCGTGCTTCTTCGAGGAGGGTGAGGCCTGCTGCGGTGACGTTGGTGTAGATGCCGCGGCGGTCGGTGGGGCAGAGGTAGCGGGCGAGCAGGCCGCGGTCTTCGAGGCGGGTGACCAGGCGGGTGGTGGCGCTCTGGCTGAGGACTACGGCGTCGGCGACCTGTTTCATCTGGAGGTGGCCGCCTTCGCCGTCGTGCTGGCGGCTGAGGACGTCGAGCAGGGAGTACTCGCGCACGCTGAGGTCGTGGCCGGCCTGGAGGGCGCGTTCGATGTGGGTCTCGATCCGCCCGTGCAGCAGGGAGAGCGCGCACCAGCCCTGGGCGAGGGCGGTGAGTGCGGGGTCTGTGGCGGTCATAGGTGTGTTCCTCCGTCCCGGAGCGGCTGAGAACCAGGCTGGGCCAGGATCGCGATAGCCATCGCTTGCAAATATACAGCGCTTGCAAGTATTGTCATGAAACGTAAAGCGCTCATGCAATCTTCTGGGAAGGGTTCGTCCCCATGCCGCTCGCGCTCTTGGCTCTCGCGATCGGGGCCTTCGGAATCGGAACGACTGAGTTCGTGATCATGGGCTTGCTGCCCGAGGTCGCGGGCGATTTCGGGGTCTCCATCCCCACCGCCGGCCTGCTGGTGACCGGCTACGCGCTCGGTGTGGTGGCCGGCGCGCCCCTGATGACCGTGCTCGGCACCAAGGTCTCGCGCAAGCGGATGCTGATGCTGCTGATGGTCCTCTTCATCGCCGGCAATCTGCTGTCCGCCCTAGCCCCGGCCTTCGCCGTCATGCTGATCGGCCGCGTAGTCGCCTCACTCGCCCACGGAGCCTTCTTCGGCATCGGGTCGGTCGTCGCGGCCGACCTGGTGGCCCCGGACAAGAAGGCCGGTGCCATCGCGATGATGTTCACCGGTCTCACCGTCGCCAACGTCATCGGCGTGCCGCTGGGCACCTTCGTCGGCCAGTCCGTCGGATGGCGGGTCACCTTCGGCATCGTCGCCGCTCTCGGTGTGGTCGGCCTGGTGGGCATCGCCAAGCTCGTCCCCGACATGCCCAAGGCCGAAGGCGTGCGTCTGCGCCATGAACTGGCCGCCTTCAAGAACGCGCAGGTCCTCCTCGCGATGGCGATGACTGTGCTCGGCTTCGGCGGTGTCTTCGCGGCGATCACCTACATCGCGCCGATGATGACCCACGTCGCCGGGTTCTCCGACAGCTCGGTCACCTGGCTGCTGGTCCTCTTCGGCCTCGGGATGGTCGGCGGCAACCTCATCGGTGGAAAGCTCGCCGACCGCGCCCTGATGCCCCTGCTGTACGTCTCCCTGGGCGCCCTCGCCGTCGTCCTCGCGCTGTTCACCGTCACCGCGCACAACAAGGTGCTCGCGGCCGTCACCATCGCCCTGATCGGCGCCCTCGGCTTTGCCACCGTCCCGCCGCTCCAGAAGCGCGTCCTCGACCAGGCCCACGGCGCCCCAACCCTGGCCTCGGCCGTCAACATCGGTGCCTTCAACCTCGGCAACGCGCTCTCGGCCTGGCTCGGCGGACTCGTCATCGCGGCCGGGATGGGCTACACGTCCCCCAACTGGGTCGGTGCCGCCCTCGCCGCGGCCGCGCTGCTCCTGGCCTTCTTCTCCGCAGCCCTGGAGCGCCGGGACCGTGTACCCAGCACGGTCGTCACCGGCGCCTCGCCCGCTCAGCAGGAGGCGGCCGTCCAGCACTGACCCACGGCGGTGCTGTTCCACGTACGAACGCCGGTCCCCGACAGACCTCGGGAAACCGGCGTTCGTCGTATCGGAGGGGCTTCAGCCCGCCGCGACCGTGAGCGGAGCGAACCGTCGCTGCCAGTCCCCGGGCAGCTCGGCGATGCCGTAGGTCATCACCGCGTTGAAGGCGACGGAGGCCAGGCCCTGGTCCTTGGCCCAGGCCAGCAGCTCCTCGTGCCGCACGTCGATGTCGGTGCGCAGCGGCCGGTCGGTGAGGGCGGCGAGCGAGGCGATCAGCGCCTTCGCGGTCTCCGTGTCACGGGCGATCAGCGGGCCCACGACATGGGTGTCCATGTTGGGCCAGGCGGCCGCGTATCCGATGATCCGGCCGTTGTCCTCGGCCACGCGTAGATGGTCGGCGAAGGCCGGCAGCCGAGTGATCAGGGGCGTGCGGTCGGAGCCGAACACCTCCTCGTCGAGCCGGAGGATCGCGGTGAGGTCCTCGGCGGTCGCGGCCCTCGTGGCGACCGTGGGCTCCGGTCCCCGCGGGACGAAGGGGCCGCGCAGCATCTCCGCCCGGCCGGTGGTCTTGAAACCGAGCTCCTCATAGAGCGGCCGGCCGTACGGCGTCGCGTGCAGCGTCAGCGGTGTGGTGCCCATGGCCGAGACGACGTGGCGCATCAGCCGCCGTCCGATGCCCTGCCGGGCGTGCCGCTCGGCGACCAGCACCATGCCGATGGCTCCCAGATCGGGGCGGCCGTGAGGGCCGTACTCGGTGACCACGCAGGCGCTGACGAGACCGCCGTCGGGGTCGTCGATGCCGTAGCCCTTCCCGGCTGTGAGGAGGAAGCCCCACTTGTGCTCCTCGCGGGGCCAGCCCCGGTTTTCGGAGAGGTCGGCGCAGGCGGAGAGATCGCGCAGCGTCAGTCGGCGGATGGGCAGAGCGGCGGGGGAAGGAGTCGGCACGCAGGTCAGGCTGTCTGACGGGTGGCCTTGCCGTCCAGCCGTTTCCGGGGAGACGTACGAGCTTTTGGCCATGTCGTGGCCCACGGCACAGCGCGCCGGGCCATGCAGGGTGTTTCACGTGAAACATGGACGAACAGCATGCGGCCGGCAGTCCGACCGGCGACGCGCACCCGCCAGGTCACTAGCCTCCGGATCATGACGCGACTGCATCTCTTCGACCTCGACGGCACGTTGTTGCACGGCACCACCGCCCCCGTGGAGATCTCACGGCAACTCGGGCTGGAGGCCGAGACAGTGGCGCTCGATCGGGCGATCTCGGCGGGCCTGATCGGGTCGCCGGAGTACGCGACACAGGTCCATGCGCTGTGGGCGGACCTCACCGAGGCGCATGTGACGGCTGCCTTCGAGGGGGCTCCCTGGCTGACCCGAATCCGCGAGGTCTGGGCGGAGATCAGGCGGCAGGGCGAGTACTGCGCCGTTGTGTCCCTCTCGCCCTCCTTCTTTGTGGAGCGGCTCCTGGGATGGGGTGCCCACGCGGCCCACGGATCCGTTTTTCCGTCGGTGCCGTTCACGGAGCCGGTCGACCCGGCCGGCGTCCTGAGCGCCGCCGCCAAGGTGCACATCGCCGACCGGCTGTGCGAGGAGTTCGGGATCACTCGCACCGACTGCATTGCTTATGGCGACTCACTGTCGGACAAGGACCTGTTCGGTGCCGTGCCGATCTCGGTCGCGGTCAATGCGGACCGTCATCTGTCCGGTCTCGCCACGCACTCCTACATGGGGAGAGATCTGTGGGAAGCCTATGAATTGGTGCAGCGAGCCCGGTAATTGAACGAAATCGCAGGATCACCCCTGGTCAATTGGTGGCAGGGGTGGGGGGACTTGTGTACGGGGCGTCGGCCGGTATGGTCGACTCCGGTTCGCATCCGGGACGGCCTTCGGAGATGAGGCGTACCTGGCCTTCGTGGACCCAGAGCAAGGCAATGCAGCCTAACGGGACGGAGAGATCGAAGACCCGTATTTGCACTTATGCGGTCGGGGTGTCCGTTCGCGGTGAGACGCTGCGGTCAGAGGACTGCAGTCAATGTCCCACTCTCGCCTTGCTTGTCCGCGCGCAGTGTGAATACGGGTCGAATGTGGCCGCATTGGCCGCAGTGGCGAACGGGGAAAGCAAGCCGTCTGCGGGGGAAAGCAGGCATCTTCCGATCAAGGAAGTGCGCAGACCGACCGAAAGATGTTCGAGGCGAGGCACATCATGGACGCTCCGGCCACCATGTCGGCCGACAACGGCACTTCCGGCGGTGCGGGCGGCTGGTTCACAGCCCGCCCGCAGCCGGTGACGGCTCCGGGCGTGGAACCGGCCGCCCCGGCCGAGCACCCCGGCCCCACCGCGCACGCTCAGCCCGTCGGCCCTGCCGAGCTCACGGCCCCCGCCCCGACAGTGCCCCCCGTCCCACCCCCGCACGCCGAGCGCCGCGTGCCCGCCCAGCGCCCCGTTCCGGCACGGGAGGCCTCGGACGCCGTCCTCATCCGCCGGACGATGGCCGAGGTCGCCCCCGTGGCCGACAAGGCCACCTCGTACTTCTACGCGCTGCTGTTCGTCCGCCACCCCGACCTGCGCTCCCTCTTCCCGGCCGCGATGGACACCCAACGGGACCGGCTTCTCAAAGCGCTGCTCACGGCGGCCGAGCACATTGACAACACCGACGTCCTGGTCGCGTATCTGCAGAACCTCGGCCGCGGTCACCGCAAGTACGGCACCCGGGCCGAGCACTATCCGGCCGTGGGCGAGTGCCTCATCGGCGCGCTGAGCCGGTATGCCTCCGGCATCTGGAACGCGGAGACGGAGGCGGCCTGGGTCCGGGCGTACACGACGATCTCGCAGGTGATGATCGACGCGGCGGCCGCGGACGAGCTGCGTGCCCCGGCCTGGTGGTATGCCGAGGTCGTCGCGCATGATCTCAGGACCCCGGACGTCGCGGTCCTCACCGTCCGCCCCGACCAGCCCTATCCCTTCCTCGCCGGGCAGTACACGAGCCTGGAGACGCCGTGGTGGCCGAGGATCTGGCGGCACTACTCCTTCGCCTCGGCCCCGCGCTCCGACGGCCTGCTGTCGTTCCACGTGAAGGCCGTGCCGGCCGGGTGGGTGTCCAACGCACTGGTCCACCGGGCCCGGCCCGGCGACATCATCCGGTTGGGCCCGTCGGCCGGTTCGATGACCGTGGACCACACCACCGACCGCGGACTGCTCTGCCTGGGCGGCGGCACCGGCATAGCCCCCATCAAGGCGCTCGTCGAGGACGTCGTCGAGCACGGCGAACGGCGGCCGGTCGAGGTGTTCTACGGCGCCCGCAGCGACCACGACCTGTACGACATCGACACGATGCTCAGACTCCAGCAGTCCCACCCGTGGCTGGAGGTCCGTCCTGTGGTGGACCGCCACGGTCTGGTCCAGCTTCCCGATGCCATACGCCGGTTCGGGCCCTGGTACGAGTACGACGCCTATGTGTCGGGACCACCTGGGATGATCCGCAGCGGTGTGGATGTCCTCAGGGACATAGGAGTGCCCTCGGAGCGCATACGCCACGACTCGGTGGAGGAACTGGTGGGCGCCGGAGGCTGATGTGCCGCCGGCGGTCAGCCCAGGTCGGGGGCGTGCATGGCACGGACGCCCTCGATGTTGCCGTCCAGATAGTGGCGCAACGACAGGGGGACGAGGTGGACGGAGGCGATCCCCACGCGCGTGAACGGCACCCGGACGATCTCGTATTCGCCGATGGGCTCGTCGATCTCTGGGCCGTGCCGCAGGGATGTGTCCATGGAGCCCAGGCGGCAGACGAAGAAGTGCTGCACCTTCACGCCGGTTGCGCCGCCGTCCTCGCCGATGTGCTCGACGGTGTCGACGAAGCAGGGCACCACGTCGGTGATCTTGGCGCCGAGTTCCTCGTACACCTCGCGGTGCAGGGCGTCGACGACGGTCGTGTCCTCCGGCTCGACTCCGCCGCCGGGGGTGAGCCAGTAGGGATCCATGCCGGGCTTGGTGCGCTTGATCAGAATCAGGTCGTCACCGTCCAGCAGAACGGCGCGTGCGGTGCGCTTGACCACGGGTCGGACGGTCATGGGAGAAATGTGGCCCGCCTTGTTCCACGTGAAACATAGCGAGACGTCACGGGGTGAGTTCAGGGGGTGAAACCTCGCCGTCCGCGCGCCCGTGGACCGTCGGCTGCGGGTTCAGCACCAGTCGGTGGCCGCCCGCAGCAGCCACTCATGAGCCCGCGCAATGTGCGGCATCGCCAGCGTGCCCGTACGGACCACCAGGAAGTACGTCCGCAGCGGCGGTACGGCCGGCTCGTGCAGGGCGACGACGTCACCGCGTTCCAGGGCCGGCGCGCACAGATATCTGGGCAGGACCGCGATCCCCGCGCCCGTGATCGCACAGGCGAGGACCGCTCGCAGGTCGGGGACGATGACGGTGCCCGGACCGGACGGCCGGGAGTCGAAGACGGAGGCCCAGTAGCGGGAGACGAAGGGCAGCGACTCGTGCACCTCGATCACCGGCAGGTCCTCCAGCTCGGACGCCGACTTGATGTGCGGCGTGCCGGAGCCGATCCACTCGGCCCAGCGCGGGGCGGCGAGCAGGACGTGCTCTTCGTCGCAGAGCGGAGTCGCGGTCAGCAGAGCACCCCGTGGACGGGCCGTACTGATGGCCAGATCATGATGTCCGGCGGCCAGCCCCTCCAGGGCCTCCTCGGCGTTTCCGAAGGAGGCGCGCAGCGCGAAGCCCTGGCCGTCGTCGCCGGTCAGCTCCGTGAGCGCGGGAAGGGCCCGTTCGGCGGTGAACTCGGGAGGTCCGGCGAGATGCAGTGTCCGTAAGGAGGACTCGTCGTCGAGGCCCGTCTCGGCTATCTCCACCAGGGCGTCGAGATGAGGCGCGGCCTTGTGGGCGAGTTCGTCGCCGATGGTTGTCGGCGTCACTCCACGCGCCTGCCGCAGAAACAGGGGCCGGCCCAGTTGCCGTTCCAAGGTGCGAATCTGCGAGGTCACGGCCGGCTGGGACAGCCCGAGCAGTGCGGCGGCGCGAGTGAAGGAGCCGGCCCGGTGCACGGTCACGAAGGTGCGCAACAAGGCCAGATCCATGTCACGCCCTCCCCTTCCCTGCGCTTCCCTCAGCCCCCCGGCCGCGCCCAACTATAAATAAGTCGATAGGTCTCTGTCGCTACTGTGATTGGACACTGACACAGAGTCAACTAGCCTTGTTCGCGCGGTTCTTCGCGCGCGGAACCGAGGGCGGTCCGAGCCACGAGGGGGGAGGCTCGGACCGTCCGTTGTACGTAGCCGAGTACCAGCCGACGCGTGCGTCCGGCGGTCAGTGTGCCGACTCCTCCAGCGCACGCAGCACATCGGCCACCAGGTCCTCGGGGTCCTCCGCGCCGACCGAGAGCCGAATGAACCCCTCCGGCACCGCGTCTCCGCCCCAGCGCCCGCGCCGCTCCGCCGTGGAGCGCACCCCGCCGAAGCTGGTCGCGTCGTCCACGAGCTGCAGGGCGTCGAGGAAACGCTCGGCACGCGCGCGCGTGGGCAGCGTGAACGAAACCACGCACCCATAGCGCCGCATCTGCGCGGAGGCGACCTTGTGCGAGGGGTCGGTCATCAGCCCCGGATAGCGCACCCCGAGCTCCTCGGGCCAGGCGCGCAGCGCCTCGGCGACGGCCAGCGCCGTGGCGCTCTGCCGGTCCACGCGCAGCTGGAGCGTGGCGATGGAGCGATGCGCCAGCCACGCCTCCATGGGGCCGGGAATCGCCCCGACGATCTTCCGCCAGCGGCGCACCGCCGCCATCGCCTCGGCGTCGCCTCCGGTGACGTATCCCAGCAGGATGTCGCCGTGCCCGGTGAGCTGCTTGGTGCCACTCGCCACGGAGAAGTCTGCGCCGAGTTCCAGCGGACGCTGCCCGAGGGGCGTGGCGAGCGTGTTGTCGACGGCGACGAGGGCGCCACGCGCGTGTGCGGCCTCGGCCAGCCGCCGGATGTCGCAGACGTCGAGGCCGGGGTTGGACGGGGTCTCGATCCACAGCAGCCGCGCGCCGTCGAGGACGTCGAGCTGGGCGTCGCCGCCGGTCGGCGCGGTGCGCACCTCGATGCCGTACGCCTCCAGCTGGGCGCGCACCAGGGGCAGCGCCTGGTAGCCGTCGCTGGGCAGGACGACGGCGTCCCCGGCCCGCAGCTGCGAGAAGAGCACCGCGGAGACGGCGGCCATGCCCGAGGCGAACACCAGCGTTTCCACCCCGTCCTCGCCCGGCGCCTCCAGCTCGCCGATGGCCCGCTCCAGATGGGTCCAGGTCGGGTTCTCGTCACGGCCGTAGGTGTACGGGCCGGTGGGGTCGCCGGGCAGATGGAAGTGGGCGGCGAACACGGGGCCGGGGAGGGTCGGCTCGTGCTTGACCGGCTCGGGCAGCCCGGCCCGTACCGCGCGCGTGCCCTCGCCCTTCTGCCCACCGGTATGGCTCATGCCGCCCGCCCCTCCATGTCCTTGCGCACCGCGGCGAGCAGGCCGGTGCTCGCCGCCTCCACCATCTCAAGGCACGTCTCGAAGCCGTCCCGGCCGCCGTAGTACGGGTCGGGCACGTCGAGGTCGTCGCCCGCGGTGGGGTCGTACGAACGCAGCAGCCGCACCTTGGCCGCGTCCTGTTCGGTGGGCGCGAGGCGGCGCAGGGCCTTGAGGTGGCCCTCGTCGAGCGCGACGACCAGGTCGAGGCGGGCGAACCAGGAGGCCTGGAACTGGCGGGCGGAGTGGCCGCTGTCGTAGCCGTGCTCCTGGAGGACGGAGACGGTGCGCGGGTCGGCGCCGTCGCCCTCGTGCCAGCCGCCCGTGCCGGCGCTGTCGACCTCGACCAGGCCGTCGAGCCCGGCCTCCGCCACACGCGCGCGGAAGACGGACTCGGCCATCGGCGAACGGCAGATGTTGCCGGTGCACACGAAGCAGACGCGGTACGTCATCGGCGCTCAGTCCCCGTCGGGCAGGACGACGTTGAGCGCCCAGGACACGATCGAGATGATCAGGCCACCGAGGACGGCCGTCCAGAAGCCGTCGACGTGGAAGCTCAGGTCGAACTTGTCGGCCAGCCAGGAGGTCAGCAGCAGCATCAGCGCGTTGACGACCAGCGTGAACAGGCCCAGCGTCAGGATGAGCAGAGGCAGGCTGAGGAGCTTCACGATCGGCTTGACCAGGAAGTTCACCAGGCCGAAGATCAGCGCGACGAGCAGGAGGGTGCCGATCTTCTTGCCCGTGCTGTCACCGGTCAGGGTGATCTTGTCGAGCAGCCATACGGCGACCGCCAGGGCGCCCGCGTTGGCGATCGTCTTGACTACGAAATTCTTCATGTGTCTGATCGTGGCAGACGAGATCGGCTAGGACACGGGCGCGAGGGCGGACAAGAACGATGAAGGCATTCCGGCTGGACGAACTGGAGGCGGAGCGCGCCGCCAACGAGGGCGCCTACCTGCAGTTCCTGCGCGAGCGGAACATGTCGGTCGGTCTGTACGCGCTCAACGCCGGTGAGCATGATCCACAGAAGCCGCACAACCAGGACGAGGTCTACTTCGTTGTGAGCGGCCGTGCCCACATCACCGTCGGCACGGAGACCACGCAGGTGGCGCGCGGCAGCGTGGTGTACGTGCCGGCCGGGGCCGCCCACAGGTTCCACCACATCAGCGAGGACCTGCGGGTGCTGGTGATGTTCTCTCCGCCCGAGAGCTGACCTGCTGCCCCGGGATTCCCTAGGGGATCGATCAGGGGAGGACAAGGGGCGCGAGGCCCCCGCCGACGCATGCCACGGCTCTAGCATCGAGTGCAGGACTTGAGAGATGGGCCCGCCGACCGCGGCCCGTCCGATCGGACCCGGCACTGCGACGGGCGGAGAGGTAAGGACGAGGGCGATGCGTGAGATCTTCGCGGGAATGCCGTGGTGGGTGAAGTGGATCGCGGTGCCTGTCATCGCCCTGGTGGTGTTCGGCGGGCTGATAGCCAGCGTCGTCGGCTTCGTCATCGGGCTGCTGTTCAAGGTGCTGGTCTTCGTGGCCCTGGTCGGTGGACTCATCTACGTCGTACGGAAGTTCACGTCGAGCTCCACCTCGCGCAGCGACTGGTGAGGGGCGCGCGGGCAACCGGCGAGCGGTAACGGGAATCGCCGGTTCCCTCGGGCGAGGGAAGTTTCCCGGACAGGTCGTCTGCAAGCGGTGGCGGACGAATAGAGTCCGGAAACCGACGCGGGGACGACCCCGCGAGTGGCGTACACCCTCTCCCGTGTTCCCCGCACGGGCTACCCCCTCGCGCTTCGGGAGTGACCCTTGACCACGGTTGACACCGCACCCTCCGCAACCCGCATCCGCCCCCTGGTGCAGCCCGCACCCCCCAAGCGGGCGCGACCCACGGCGCCGCCGCCCAGCCCGGTCCGGTCACCGAACGCCGACCCCCCTCCGAACCCGGTACGGCGCACCGAATCCGGCCGGTCCCCTGCCTCCGCGACCCTCATCGGATCCGTCCAGCGCGCGATGCGTCTGCTGGAGTCCGTCGCCGGGCACGAACACGGTGCACCGGCCAAGCAGTTGGCCCGGGAGACCGGCCTGGCGCTCCCCACCGCCTACCACTTGCTGCGCACCCTGGTGCACGAGGGCTATCTGCGGCGCGACAAGGGCCTGTTCTTCCTCGGCGAGGCGGCCGAGCGGCTGAGCAGCAGCGGAGCACAGCAGAAACGTCGCAGCACGGTCGTTGACGCGCTCGCACACTGGCGTGACGCGATCGGCGTGCCCGTCTACTACGCGATGTACAACGACGGCGAGATCGAGGTCGTGTGCGTCTCCGACACCCCGGGCAATCCGGCAGTGGAGGAGTGGGCCGACTTCCGCGAGACCGGGCACGCGCACGCCATCGGGCAGTGCCTGCTGGCTCAGTTGGACGAGGACGCGCGCCGTGACCACCTCGACCGCTACCCCGTGCAGCCCATCACCCCGTACACGGTGCCGGACAGTCACACACTGCTGCGCCGTCTGGAACGGATGCGGCGGATGGAACCGGTGATCGAGCGTCAGGAGTACGCGCTGGGCACGGTGTGCGCGGCCATCCCGATCACGGTCGGTACCACCGCGGCCACCATGGCCATCTCTCTCCCCTCCCACCAGGAGGACCGGCTGCTGGCGGCGGCACGGCAGTTGCAGAGCGAGGTCGGGCGACTGCTGGGGTCACTCGCGATCTCTATCAGTATCTGAAAACTCACTCCTTGTGATCTGTTGTGTACGTTCAGCAAGATGCCATCAGTGTCGGGACGATCATTTCCTGGCTCTTCTACGGCAGATGACGGGGTAGGCGATGCGTGAGTCCGTACAGGCAGAGGTCATGATGAGCTTTCTCGTGTCCGAGGAGCTCTCCTTCCGCATTCCGGTGGAGCTGCGCTATGAGACCACTGATCCCTATGCCGTGCGCCTGACCTTCCACCTGCCCGGAGATGCCCCCGTGACCTGGGCGTTCGGGCGCGAGCTGCTGATCGACGGGGTGGGCCGGCCGTGCGGGGAGGGCGACGTCCATGTCGCACCGGCCGACCCCGAGTCGCTGGGCGATGTCCTGATCCGGCTTCAGGTCGGCGGCGATCAGGCGCTGTTCCGCTCCTCGTCGGCGCCGCTCGTGGCCTTCCTCGACCGCACCGACAAGCTGGTGCCGTTGGGCCAGGAGGGTGCTCTGTCCGACTTCGACGCCAGCCTCGACGAGGCGCTGGACCGGATTCTGGCGGAGGAACAGAGCGCGGGGTGAAGCGTTACGGCGGCGCCGGGGCGGTGGTGGTGGCGTAACGCTTCACCGCGTGCTGTGGGTGGTGAAGGAACGCTTCTGCCGTGGTGTGCTGGGTGAGGTCTCTGGCTGGTGCGTACCGAACCGAACCCGGGCGGCGGGGAACGTCGCCGTGGATCACCGCTTGCGTCGGCGTCCCCGCCCGCCGCGGGCCGGGGCCGACGGTGCACCGGCCGTCGCGGCCGCGGTCTCCCGCTCCGGGCGGTCGGCCGCGACCATCAGCGCGGCGAGGGCCGTGGTGACCGGAACCGACGCGACCAGGCCGATCGAACCGACCAGCGTGCGCACGATCTCCTCCGCCACCAGCTCGCTGTTGGCGACCGTCCCCACGCTGCTCTGCGCGATCGAGAAGAGCAGCAGCAGCGGCAGCGCGGCGCCCGCATAGGCGAGGACGAGCGTGTTGACGACGGAGGCGATGTGGTCGCGGCCGATCCGGATGCCGGCGCGGTACAGCCCGCGCCAGCCCATGGTCGGATTGGCCGCGTGCAGCTCCCAGACCGCCGAGGTCTGCGTGACCGTCACGTCGTCGAGGACACCGAGCGAGCCGATGATGATGCCGGCCAGCAGCAGACCGCTCATGTCGATGTCCGGATAGAGCCCGTGGATCAGCCCGGTGTTGTCGTCCGTGTTGCCCGTCAGCGCGGCCCAGTCGATGAACACCGAGCCCAGGATGCCGATCAGCAGCAGCGAGATCAGCGTGCCCAGCACCGCCACGGACGTACGGGCCGACAGGCCGTGACACATGTAGAGGGCGATCAGCATGATGGCGCTCGACCCGATCACCGCCACGACCAGCGGGTTCGAACCCTGGAGGATCGCGGGCAGGATGAAGAGGGTCAGCACCATGAAGCTGATGGCGAGGGCGATCAGCGCCATGACACCGCGCAGACGGCCCACCACCACGACGGCGAGCGCGAAGATGCCGGCGAGCACCGCCATCGGGATCCGGCGGTTCACATCGGTGACGGAGTACTGAAGGTCCTTGGGCGCGGAGGGCTCGTAGGCCACCACGACCTTCTCGCCCTCGTGCAACTGGCGTGACTGGTCGGGCTGCACGATCTCGGTGAACGTACGGCCCTCGTCGTCGCCCGTGTCGACGCGGATCGTCGCCTTCTTGCACGTGCCGTCCGCCTGTTGCTGGGCGGAGGAGCCCTCGGCGGTGGACGTGTCGCCGGTCGGCGGGACACCCGAGGCGTTCACCGACGAACAGCTCACGTCCTCGACCTTGGTGACCGTTGCCTGCTCGGTCTGCCGGTCGAAGCCGACCCCGGTGCGCTCGTGCGGCGGCGCACCGCCCGGCCACAGCACCACCAGCCCGACGACGACCGCCGCGGCGAACGGGATCAGGATCGCCGCGATGACCTTGCGCAGGTGCTTGGAGACCGGGGCGGCCGGGCCGTGGGCGTGGCTGTGGGAATGGCCGTGTCCATTGCCGTGTCCATTGCCGTGTCCGTCACCGCCACCGGGGGAACCGGGTCCGTGATCGTGCCCGCCACCGGGACCGCCGCCACCGGGACCGCCGCCACCGCTGGGGCCGCCACCACTGGGGCCGCCACCGTGCCCACGGCCACCATGCCCACCACCGAAGCCATGGCCGCCGGGACCGCCAAGCCCGCCGGGGCCGCCTCCGGAGCCGGGGCCGCGGGGCGGCTCGGGCGGTGGGAACGGGGGTTCATGCGTCGTGGTCACCGACCGATCATCGCAAGAACGGCAGGGGCCCTCTGTTCACCGCGCCCGAATTGACGCTAGCGTGGGGGCACCTTTGTACACGCGGGAGCTCGGAGCACCGGGCTGAGAGGGCGCTGACCTCCGTCCCAGCGATGTTTCACATGAAACGTCACCGGAATCGAGTGATGTTTCACACGGAACATCGGCAGACGGATACAGCTGCGTCGACCGCCGAACCTGTTACCGGGTAATGCCGGCGTAGGGAGTAGGTCTTATGACCATCAAGGACGCACGCACGCCTGCCTCCGTCCAGGACGACAAGTCCCAGGAGGCCGGGAAGTCCATCGGCTG
This sequence comes from Streptomyces sp. NPDC079141, assembly GCF_040686775.1. Classification (NCBI taxonomy): domain Bacteria; kingdom Bacillati; phylum Actinomycetota; class Actinomycetes; order Kitasatosporales; family Streptomycetaceae; genus Streptomyces; species Streptomyces sp. NPDC079141. The sequence continues at coordinate 311,316 of NZ_JBFBLP010000004.1, forward strand.
GCACAAGGCGTACGTCGAGGGTTCGCGCCCCGACCTGCGCGTGCCGGTCCGCCAGGTGCACCTCACGAACGGGCAGTCGGTCACCCTGTACGACACATCGGGCCCGTACACCGATCCACTCGCCGATACCGACGTCCGCCGGGGCCTGGCCCCGCTGCGGGAGAACTGGATCATCGCCCGCGGCGACACCGAGGAGTACGCGGGCCGCCCCGCCCGCCCCGAGGACGACGGGATCAAGCACACCTCGCCGCGCGGCGGCAACCTGCGCAACCTCGACGCGGTGTTCCCGGGCCGCCCCCGCCTGCCGCGCCGCAGCCGGGACGGTCAGGCGGTGACCCAGCTCGCGTACGCCCGCCGCGGCGAGATCACGCCCGAGATGGAGTACGTCGCCATCCGGGAGAACGTTTCTCCGGAGGTCGTCCGCGAGGAGATCGCGGCGGGCCGGGCCGTGCTCCCCGCCAACGTCAACCACCCGGAGATCGAGCCGATGATCATCGGCAAGCGATTCCTGGTGAAGGTCAACGCCAACATCGGCAACTCCGCGGTGACGTCCTCCATCGAGGAGGAGGTCGAGAAGATGACCTGGGCGACCCGCTGGGGTGCCGACACGGTCATGGACCTGTCCACCGGTCGCAACATCCACACCACCCGCGAGTGGGTGCTGCGCAACTCCCCCGTCCCCATTGGCACGGTGCCGCTCTACCAGGCCCTCGAAAAGGTCGACGGCAAGGCCGAGGAACTGACCTGGGAGATCTACAAGGACACGGTCATCGAGCAGGCCGAGCAAGGCGTGGACTACATGACGGTCCACGCGGGCGTCCGCCTGCCGTACGTGCCGCTGACCGCCAACCGCAAGACCGGCATCGTCTCGCGCGGCGGCTCGATCATGGCGGCGTGGTGCCTCGCGCACCACAAGGAGAGCTTCCTGTACGAGAACTTCGAGGAACTCTGCGAGATCCTCGCCGCCTACGACGTCACGTACTCCCTCGGCGACGGCCTGAGGCCCGGTTCGATCGCAGACGCCAACGACGAGGCGCAGTTCGCGGAATTGAGGACGCTCGGGGAACTCAACCGGATCGCGAAGCGTTTCAATGTTCAGACCATGATCGAGGGCCCGGGACACGTCCCGATGCACAAGATCAAGGAGAACATCGACCTTCAGCAGGAGATCTGTGATGAAGCTCCGTTCTATACGCTCGGCCCGCTGACGACGGACGTCGCGCCGGCGTACGACCACATCACTTCCGGCATCGGTGCCGCGATGATCGCCTGGTGGGGCACGGCCATGCTCTGCTACGTCACGCCCAAGGAACACCTGGGCCTGCCCAACCGTGACGACGTCAAGACCGGCGTCATCACCTACAAGATCGCCGCCCATGCAGCCGACCTCGCCAAGGGGCACCCCGGTGCACAGGAGTGGGACGACGCGCTGTCCGACGCCCGTTTCGAGTTCCGCTGGGAGGACCAGTTCAACCTGGCCCTCGACCCGGACACGGCACGGGAGTTCCACGACGAGACCCTGCCGGCCGAGCCGGCCAAGACCGCCCACTTCTGCTCGATGTGCGGGCCGAAGTTCTGCTCGATGAAGATCTCGCAGGACATCCGCCGCCAGCACGGCGGTACACAGGGGGAGATCGAGGAGGGCATGGCCCAGAAGTCGAAGGAGTTCGCGGCCGCGGGCAACCGTGTGTACCTGCCGATCGCGGACTGAGGACGCCGGGCGTGGGTGAGATGGTGGCCATGTGTCGGCCGGCCTTCGGGTTCCGGCCTTCCGGGACACCATCTCGCTCGGCACACTGATCCCATGACAGCACTGAGCAAGGGCGCCAATCTTCCTGTCGACTCCCCGGCGGTGCGCGTGGAGCTCTCCTGGTCCGACGGGCCGGGCGTGCCCGACGTGGATGCCTCGGCGCTGCTGCTCACGGCGGCCGGACGCGTGCGTGACGACGGTGACTTCGTCTTCTACAACCAGCCGCACCATGCGTCGAATGCCGTCACCCACCTGGGGAAGCAGCGTGCCGGGGGCACCACGACCGACACCGTCGCGGTGGAACTCGGTTCGTTGGAGCCGGCCGTCGAGCGGATCGCGCTGTGCGCGTCGGCCGATGGAGGGACGTTCGGGCAAGTGCCCGGGCTGATGCTGAAACTGGTCGACGAGCAGACCCGGGCCGAGCTTGCGCATTTCGTCATGGAGGCGGGTACGGAGACCGCCTTCATCGGCGGAGAGCTGTATCTACGACAGGGGAAGTGGAAGTTCCGGGCGGTCGGACAGGGATACGCGTCCGGACTCGCGGGCCTGGCCACCGACTTCGGCATCACGGTCGACGAGGAGGAGGAACAGGCTGGGACGACCCCCGTATCGTCAACCCCGCCCGCGCCATCGGTACCGCCCGCGCCGACCACCTCGGCCGCACCCACCGCACCAGCCACATCCCCCACACCCACCGCACCCACCACACCCCCAGGCTCCCCCCGCCTCACCAAGGGCGAGGAGCGTCTCCCCGTGGACATGCGCAAGCGGCTGGACCTGCGTAAGCAGCAGGTGGCGGTCAGTCTGACCAAGCACGGCGCGGCCGGTGTCACTGCTCGCGTCATCCTGGTCCTGGACGCCTCGGGGTCCATGTCCTTCCTGTACTCCGGTGGGGTCGTCGCCGACGTGGTGGAGCGGATGGCCGCCGTGGCCGCGCAGTTGGACGACGACGGTGAGATGCAGGCCTGGACGTTCGCCTCGAACCCGGCCCGGCTGCCCGACCTCCGTCTCGGGGAGCTGCCCGAGTGGCTGCGGCTGCACGTCCGGTGCGGCGAGATGAGCCTCTTCGGCGCCAAGAAGAGGAAGAAGGGGCTGGAGGACAGCCAGATCGACATGCGGACCGTCGGCATCCAGAACGAGGAACAGAAGGTGATCGCCGAAGTACGAAACTACGTCCGGGCGAACCCCGTCCCGGTCCCGACCCTGGTGCTGTTCTTCTCCGACGGCGGGGTCTACCGCAACGCCCAGATCGAGAAGGAACTCAGGGAGGCGGTGGAGGAGCCGGTCTTCTGGCAGTTCGTGGGGCTCGGCAAGTCCAACTACGGCGTGCTGGAGCGGTTCGACACCCTGCCCGGCCGCCGCGTCGACAACGTCGGGTTCTTCGCGGTGGACGACATCAGCACGGTTCCCGACCCGGAGCTGTACGACCGGCTCCTGTCCGAGTTCCCGAGCTGGACCGTCGCCGCAGGGCGCGCGGGCATCCTCTGACCGAGGGCGCCCCGGGAGTCCGGATGTTCGGCTTGCGCTCCCCGGCATGGGGGCGCAAGCCGAGGGTTACTCCGGCTGGTGTTCCGGGCCCCCGAAGTCCGGGCTGGTGTAGTCCGGGCTGGTGAAGCTCGGGCGCGGGCCCGCCGAGGAGCCGTCGTCGGGGCTGCTGAACCCCGGGCGGTCGTACCCGAGGCTCGGGATACGGCTGGTCGGCGCCGTGGGAGCCGTACGGTGCAGGGCGGCTGCGGTGCCGGGGTCGGCGAGCGCGTCCCGCAGGAACGGCAGGATGCCGCGCTCCAGCAGGGCTTCGCGCCAGGCTTCCCTGGCCCGGGCCACCTCGCTGCCCAGCTCGCCGTAGGGACCGGTGTCGAGTGCCGGCCTGTTGCGCAGGGCGGTGAGCAGCAGCCCGACGGCGGCGACGAGGATCGCTGCCGCCGTCACGGCACCGAACACCCATCCGGTGGTGAGCATGGTCTGGGCGAACGCCGGCTCGGGTTCGAGCATCTTCAGGATGTAACCCACGAGCAGGAAGATCGCCGCGGCGATACCGGCGAGGACGGGGGTGAGGACGGCCGCGACGGCGACGATGCCCGCGCCGGCGGTCTCGGCGGTGGCCTCTCCCATGGTGGCGGCGAGCCCCATCGTGCCCGCGCCCGACTCCGGGGAGCCGGTCTCGCGCACGGACGACGGGGTGGACGGCGCCGGTTGGCGCAGTTCCTCGCGGACCTTCACGTAGTGCTGGTACTCGGTCGCCGCGGCCGCCGTGATGAGTGCGGTGGCGTTGAGCGCCATGGTGCGCAGCTGTTCGGCATTGAGGCGCTGACCGACAGCGGCCAGTTCCGGGCGGTGTGGTGCGGAGCGCAGCGCCTCATCGAGGATCCGCTCGTATTCCTGGCGGTCCTCACTGTGCAGGTGCTGCGGAACGCTGTTCATGTGCATCCCCCGATGCTCCGTAGGGCTTGGGGCTCGCACGCTGACGAGCCGTCGGGCAGAAACGGAGGGGAGCCTGCTACGGATAAGCCGATGGTAGAGCGGTGACGGCACACGGTGACAGGGGGTTTCCAGAAATTGGCCCCTGGCCTGCGTCGTCCTGCTTCACTCCACCACAGGGGGACGTCTGCCCTGTGAACGTTCAGATATCCAGGGGAAGTTGCTGGACCAGCAGCTTTCCGGCCATGGTCACTCCGCCGTCCATGGCGATGGCCAGCCCGTCCGCGTAGATGTGCGGTCCTTCGACCACCGGCCCGCCGTTGTCCTCGCCGTCCTCGGAGCCGACCTCACCCAGCAAGTAGGGAATCGGGCTGTGACCGTGAACGATGCGGGTGCCGCCGTACGTATCGAGCAGGGAGCGCACATGGTCGGCGCCACCCTCGTCGCGGAAGGAGAAGCGCTTGGTGAACTTGCGGAACAGGTCCCACACCTCGTCCGCGTCGTTACGGGTGAGCGTCTCGCGGACGGTGTCGTTGACCTCTTCGATGGAGCGGCCGTAGTCGAGGTAGGCGGTGGTGTCGGAGTGGACGAGCAGATGCCCGTCGACCTCCTCCATGGCGTCGAGGCGGGCCATCCACTGCAGGTGATGGTCCTGGAGGCGGTCCATGTCGGACTTCTGGCCGCCGTTGAGCAGCCAGGCCGCCTGGAAGGTGGCGGTGCCCGCGCCGGAGTTGACGGGGGTGTCGCCGAACCGCTTGGCGCCGATCAGTAGCAGTTCGTGGTTGCCCATCAGGGCCTTGCAGTAGCCGCCGGCGGCCGCGGCCTCGGCGGACAGCCGCATCACGAGCTCGATGACGCCGATGCCGTCCGGGCCGCGGTCGGTGAAGTCGCCGAGGAACCACAGCCGGGCGGTGCCCGCGCTCCACTGGCCCGCGGAGTCGATGAGGCCCTGCTCCTGGAGAGCGGCCATCAGCTCGTCGAGATAGCCGTGGACGTCTCCGACGACGTACAGCGGGCCCGCGCCGCCCGCGGCCTGAGGCATGGCCGCGGGGTCGACGTTCACCTGAACCGTGTCACCGCGGTTGATGACGGGCAGGTCGCGCTGGGTGGGTGTGTACCCCTCCGGGTAGGTCTCGTCGACGGGCGGGGCGACGTCACCGGGGTGCGTGCTGTGGACGTACGGACCGGTCTCGTGGACGTACGCGGGTACCCGGAAGTCGCGCAACGTCGCCGTCCGCTCCACCTCGGGTCCCTGACCGGCCCCCTGAGTCATCAGACCCCTCCACCATCGCGCCGCAGCTGCACCGCTTCGGACTGCCTGGTCGCAGCGGCCCGCGGTGTCGTGGGCCCATCATAGGAATGCCGATCGCGCCATGTGATGACCCAGGGGTGGTGAATCGGAGCAAGGCTCCAGTTCACCGCGGCTTTCGCCCCGATTGGGCAGGGCTTCTACCGCCTGCCTTCCGGCCTCGTTCTACTGCTCCTCGGGCGACCGTGGTGGGCTGACGGTCGTGCGCGGCGGACGTCGCTGGGACGAGGTACGCACGATCAGCTCGGTCGGTATCACCTGCTCGACCGGTTGGTCCGAATCGACCCCCTCGATGGCGTCGATGAGGAGCTGGACCACGGCCGTCCCGATGCGACGCGGCTTCAGGGAGAGCGTGGTGATGGGGGGCTCGGTGCTGGCGTACACGGTGGACTCGCTGCAGCAGACCAGAAGCAGGTCCTCCGGTACGCGCAGCCCGTAGCGGCGCGCGGCGGCGAGCAGATCGGTGCCGTTGGGGTCGAACAGTCCGTAGACGGCGTCGGGGCGGTCGGGGCGGGCCAGCAGCCGGTCGGCGGCGACGGCGCCGGCGCACGGATCGTGCGCCGGGTAGGCCTCGTACACGGGATCCTGGCCGACGCGTTCGCACCAGCGCAGGTAGGCCGTGGTGGACAGATGGGTGTACGTGTCGGTCGTCGTCCCGGTCAGCAGACCGATGCGGCGGGCGCCGGCGTCGGCCAGGTGGTCGAGGATGCCGAGTACGGCGGCCTCGTGGTCGTTGTCGACCCAGGCCGTGACCGGCAGCGACCCGACCGGGCGGCCGTCGGAGACCACCGGCAGGCCCTGTCGGACCAGTTCGCTGACGACCGGGTCCTGGTCGGAGGGATCGATGACGACGGTGCCGTCGAGGGCGACGTTCGACCACACGTCGTGGCGGGAGGTGGCGGGCAGGATGACGAGGGCGTAGCCGCGGGCGAGCGCGGCCGAGGTGGCGGCGCGCGCCATCTCGGCGAAGTACGCGAACTCGGTGAAGGTGAAAGGTTCATCCCCGTACGTCGTCACGGTCAGGCCGATGAGGCCCGATTTGCCGGTACGGAGGGTTCGGGCCGCTGCCGATGGGCGATAGCCCAGTCGGTCGGCGACTTCACGGACGTGGCGTCGGGTGGCGTCGGGGAGCCGGCCCTTGCCGTTGAGGGCGTCGGAGACGGTCGTGATGGAGACTCCGGCGGCGGCGGCAACGTCTCTGATGCCTGCCCGGCCCGGCCGGTTGCCCCGGCGGGCGGTCTCCGCGCGGCTCACCTGGTGCTTCCCTGCTGCTGTCATGGCGAGCCGATAGTAGGGCTCATGCGGTGGGGTAGTGCGGACGCATATGCAGCTGTTGACAGGCACGTTTCTGCAAGGTCACATGCCGTCAAGATCCTTTGATTGCAAGGGAGTTGAGCGCTCCCATGGCAATACGTGACTTGTCGGCGCGTGCACACCTGCCAAGTGCTCGATGTTTCGAAGAGGTCTCAACTCACCTTCACGAGGGATGCGCGCCACGGCGTGAGCCACCGGCGCATAGATATATGTGTGACGCGCCCCCCGATTCGTACGGCTTCGCGCGCTGATGCCCGTGATGCCGGTGTGACGGATGAGGTCTGGCCGTGTGACGTACGCGGACCGTCCGCACCTGTACGCAGGCGGGCCGAATCCTCATAAGGTGAGAAGCATTGGAAGCCGGTGGTGTCGATGGGCCGCCGGTGGTCGCGAGGAGGACTGCGGTGAGCGAGACGAGCCCCAAGCTGCGAGCCGAGCTGGAGGGTATCCCCACCTACAAGCCGGGCAAGCCCGCCGCGGCCGGTGGCCCGGTGGCCTACAAGCTGTCCTCCAACGAGAACCCCTATCCGCCGCTGCCGGGCGTGATGGAGAGCGTGACCGCCGCGGCCTCCGCCTTCAACCGCTACCCGGACATGGCGTGCACGGGCCTGATGAACGAGCTGTCCGACCGCTTCGGGGTGCCGCTCACCCATCTGTCCACCGGCACCGGCTCCGTCGGCGTGGCCCAGCAGCTGCTCCAGGCCACCTCCGGACCGGGCGACGAGGTCATCTACGCCTGGCGGTCCTTCGAGGCGTACCCGATCATCACGCAGATCAGCGGCGCGACCTCGGTGCGGGTGCCGCTGACGCCGGGCGATGTGCACGACCTGGACGCGATGGCCGACGCCATCACCGACCGGACCCGGCTGATCTTCGTCTGCAACCCCAACAACCCGACCGGCACGGTGGTGAAGCGGGCCGAGCTGGAGCGGTTCCTCGACCGGGTGCCCGGCGATGTGCTGGTGGTGCTGGACGAGGCCTACCGCGAGTTCATCCGCGACCCCGAGGTGCCGGACGGCGTGGAGATCTACCGGGATCGGCCGAACGTCTGCGTTCTGCGCACCTTCTCCAAGGCGTACGGTCTGGCCGGTCTGCGGGTCGGCTTCGCGATCGCCCACGAGCCGGTCGCGGCGGCGCTGCGCAAGACGGCGGTGCCCTTCGGCGTGAGCCAGCTCGCGCAGGACGCGGCCGTCGCCTCGCTGCGGGCCGAGGACGAACTGCTCGGCCGGGTCGGCTCGCTGGTCTGCGAGCGCAACCGCGTGGTCGACGCGCTGCGCGCGCAGGGCTGGACGGTCCCCGAGACTCAGGCCAACTTCGTGTGGCTGCGGCTGGGGGAGCGCACGGTCGCCTTCGCGACGGCGTGCGAGCAGGCCGGCGTGGTGGTCCGGCCGTTCCCGGGCGAGGGTGTGCGGGTGACGATCGGTGAGGCCGAGGCGAACGACATCTTCCTGAAGGTGTCGGAGGCGTTCCGCAAGGAGCTCTAGTCCTCGACGAGTTCGACGCGGACGGGGTCCCCGTTCCGCGCGGACGTCAGGACACGCGGGTCGCCGTCGAGGCGGCCCAGAACATTGCACGGGCTCGCGAGGCGGCATTCGTCGCCTCGCGAGATCGGCGTGGGCCCGTAGGGGAGCGCCAGTGCGTCGCCGTCGGTCCAGAAGGCGACGGTGCCCGGCTCGACGACCTGGCGGGCGTCTGTTTCACGTGGAACCGAGACGCCCGTGTCGAAGTACACCTCCTCGCCCCAGGTCCGGGCAGTGGAGACGAGCGGCAGTTCCTTGGCGAGGGCGCGGGCCGTCGGGGTGTCGTCGAGGGTCGCGGTGAGGTGGCCGGCGGGCCACGAGATCCGTATCTGCACAACAGGCAATTCAACAAGATGTTGAAGTTGCTGCCAAGAGGTTGCCCGAAAGGCCCAAGCGGGGACCCCCCTTCAAGCTTCGATAATCAGTGCGTCATAATTGCTTGTGAATGTGAACGCGTTCACAAGCGTGTCCCGTTGCTCCAGCGATGTGTGTGACAAAAGGGGCAAACTGCCGCTGTACCACGGCGACGTAAGGAGACTGACGACGTGGACCTGGCTCTGGCGCCGGAGACACTGGCGCGATGGCAGTTCGGCATCACCACCGTCTACCACTTCCTGTTCGTCCCCTTGACGATCTCGCTCGCCGCGCTGACGGCCGGCTTGCAGACGGCCTGGGTGCGCACGGAGAAGGAGAAGTACCTCAGGGCCACCAAGTTCTGGGGAAAGCTCTTCCTGATCAACATCGCGATGGGTGTGGTCACCGGCATCGTGCAGGAGTTCCAGTTCGGCATGAACTGGTCCGACTACTCGCGCTTCGTCGGTGACATCTTCGGCGCCCCGCTCGCCTTCGAGGCGCTGATCGCGTTCTTCTTCGAGTCCACCTTCATCGGTCTGTGGATCTTCGGCTGGGACAAGCTGCCGAAGAAGATCCACCTCGCCTGTATCTGGATGGTGTCGATCGGCACCATCCTGTCGGCGTACTTCATCCTCGCGGCCAACTCGTGGATGCAGCACCCGGTCGGATACAAGATCAACGAGGCGAAGGGGCGGGCCGAACTCACCGACTTCTGGCTGGTCCTGTCGCAGAACACCGCGCTGGCCCAGGCCTTCCACACCCTCTCGGCCGCCTTCCTCACCGGTGGCGCCTTCATGGTCGGCATTTCCGCCTTCCACCTGCTGCGCAAGAAGCACATCCGGGAGATGAAGACCTCGCTGCGGCTCGGCCTGGTCACGCTCGTCATCGGCGGCGCGCTCACCGCGATCAGCGGCGACACCCTCGGCAAGATCATGTACGAGCAGCAGCCGATGAAGATGGCCGCGGCCGAGGCCCTGTGGGACGGAGAAGCGCCCGCGCCCTTCTCGATCTTCGCCTACGGCGACGTCGACGAGGGTCACAACAAGGTCGCCATAGAGATTCCGGGACTGCTGTCCTTCCTGGCCAAGGACGACTTCAGCTCCTACGTCCCCGGCATCAACGACGTGCAGAAGGCCGAGGTGGAGCAGTTCGGGCCCGGCGACTACCGGCCCAACATCCCCGTCGCCTACTGGGGTTTCCGCTGGATGATCGGCTTCGGTATGGCGTCGCTCGCCATCGGTGTGGTCGGACTCTGGCTGACCCGCAAGAAGTTCATGCTGCCGCAGCACCTGCGGGTCGGTGAGGACGAGGTGCCGAACCTGGTCCTGTTCCGCAAGAAGGCTCTCGGCCCGAAGCTCACCAAGTGGTACTGGCTCATCGCGATCTGGACCCTGGGCTTCCCGCTGATCGCCAACTCCTGGGGCTGGATCTTCACCGAGATGGGCCGCCAGCCCTGGGTCGTCTACGGCGTGCTCCGGACCCGGGACGCGGTCTCCCCCGGTGTCTCGCAGGGCGAGGTCCTCACCTCGATGATCGTCTTCACCGCGCTGTACGCCATCCTCGCCGTGATCGAGGTCAAGCTGCTCGTCAAGTACGTCAAGGCCGGCCCGCCCGAGCTCACCGAGGCCGACCTCAACCCGCCCACGAAGATCGGCGGCGACCCCCAGGACGCCGACAAGCCGATGGCCTTCTCGTACTAGGCCGAGGGAGCTGCACAGTCATGGAACTGCACGACGTCTGGTTCGTTCTGATCGCCGTCCTGTGGATCGGCTACTTCTTCCTGGAGGGCTTTGACTTCGGGGTCGGTATCCTCACCAAGCTGCTGGCCCGGAACCGGCCCGAGAAGCGGGTTCTGATCAACACCATCGGCCCGGTCTGGGACGGCAACGAGGTGTGGCTGCTCACGGCGGGCGGTGCGACCTTCGCCGCCTTCCCCGAGTGGTACGCCACGCTCTTCTCCGGCTTCTACCTGCCCCTGCTGATCATCCTGGTCAGTCTGATCGTCCGGGGCGTCGCCTTCGAGTACCGGTCGAAGCGGCCCGAGGAGAACTGGCAGCGCAACTGGGAGACCGCGATCTTCTGGTCCTCGCTCATCCCGGCGTTCCTGTGGGGCGTGGCCTTCGGCAACATCGTCCGGGGCGTGAAGATCGACCGGAACTTCGAGTACGTCGGCAACTTCTGGGACCTGCTCAACCCCTACGCGCTCATCGGCGGTCTGGTGACGCTGACGCTGTTCACCTTCCACGGTGCGGTGTTCGTGGCGCTCAAGACCGTCGGGGACATCCGGGAGCGGGCGCGGAAGCTGGCGCTTCAGGTGGGTCTCGTCACGGCCGTGCTCGCGCTGGTCTTCCTGTTGTGGACGCAGATCGAGAACGGTGACGGCGAGAGCCTGGCCGCCCTGGTGGTGGCCGTGGCGGCGCTGGTGGCGGCGCTGGTGGCGAATCAGGCCGGGCGCGAGGGCTGGGCGTTCGCGCTCTCCGGCGTCACTGTCGTGGCCGCCGTGGCGATGCTCTTCCTGACGCTCTTCCCGAACGTCATGCCGTCCTCGCTCAATGACGAGTGGAGCCTGACGGTCACCAACGCCTCGTCGAGCCCGTACACCCTGAAGATCATGACCTGGTGTGCCGGTATCGCCACGCCGATCGTCCTGCTCTACCAGAGTTGGACCTACTGGGTGTTCCGCAAGCGGATCGGTACCCAGCACATCGCGGAACCTGCGCACTGAGTCCGGATGGGGTCATGTTTCACGTGAAACATGACCCCATAGACCCCTTTGAGAAGAGGGTGTGTTTCACGTGAAACCGATCGACCCGCGTCTGCTCCGGTACGCCCGCGCCACCCGTCTCTTCATGGTGGCGGTCGTCGGCCTGGGCGCCGTCGGAGCGGCGCTGGTCATCGCGCAGGCGATGCTCATCGCCGAGGTGGTGGTCGGCGCGTTCCAGCACGGTCAGTCGGTCGGTGAACTGCGCACTCCCCTGCTGCTGTTGGCGGCCGTCGCCTGTGGGCGTGCGCTGGTGTCCTGGCTCACCGAGCTCGCCGCGCACCGGGCGAGCGCCGCGGTGAAGTCGGAGCTGCGCGGGCGTCTGCTGGAGCGCGCGGCCGAACTCGGCCCCGGGTGGCTCAGTGGACAGCGGACCGGCTCGCTGGTCGCCCTCGCCACCCGTGGAGTCGACGCGCTCGACGACTACTTCTCCCGCTATCTGCCGCAGTTGGGGCTCGCGGTGGTCGTGCCGGTGGCGGTGCTCGCCCGGATCGTCACCGAGGACTGGGTCTCGGCGGCCATCATCGTCGGCACCCTCCCCCTCATCCCGATCTTCATGATGCTGATCGGCTGGGCCACGCAGTCCCGGATGGACCGTCAGTGGCAGTTGCTGTCCCGGCTGTCCGGCCACTTTCTGGACGTCGTCGCGGGGCTGCCCACGCTGAAGGTGTTCGGGCGGGCCAAGGCCCAGGCCGAGTCGATCCGCCGGATCACCGACGACTACCGGCGGGCGACGATGCGCACGCTGCGGATCGCCTTCCTGTCCTCCTTCGCGCTGGAGCTGCTGGCGACGATCTCGGTCGCGCTGGTTGCCGTGACGATCGGCATGCGGCTCGTCCACGGCGAAATGGACCTGTACATCGGCCTGGTCATCCTCGTGCTCGCGCCCGAGGCCTATCTGCCGCTGCGCCAGGTGGGCGCGCAGTACCACGCGGCGGCGGAGGGGCTGGCGGCCGCCGAGGAGATCTTCGAGGTCCTGGAGACACCGGTGCCGGCGTCGGGGACCGCGACGGTGCCCGCGGGTTCCGTGGCCTTCGAGGGAGTGACGGTCCGCTATCCGGGGCGGTCCGGGGATGCCGTGTCGGAGGTGTCCTTCGCGGTCGAGGCCGGAGAGACTGTCGCGCTCGTGGGGCCGAGCGGCGCGGGCAAGTCCACGCTGCTGAACGTGCTTCTGGGCTTCGTACGGCCCGCCGAGGGCAAGGTGATCGTCGGCGGCACCGATCTCGCGGAGCTGGACCTGGAGCAGTGGCGGTCGCGGATCGCGTGGGTGCCGCAGCGCCCCCAGCTGTTCGCCGGGACGATCGCCGAGAACGTACGGCTGGCTCGCCCGGACGCCGACGACGCCGCCGTGGCGCGGGCGCTGGAGGAGGCCGGGGCGCTGGAGTTCGTGGCCGCGCTGCCCCAGGGGGCGGACACCGTGCTCGGTGAGGACGGTGCCGGGCTGTCCGCCGGGCAGCGGCAACGGCTCGCGCTCGCCCGGGCGTTTCTCGCGGACCGGCCGGTGCTGCTGCTCGACGAGCCGACGGCCGCGCTGGACGGGGAGACCGAGGCGGAGGTCGTGGCGGCGGTGCGGCGGCTGGCCGTGGGCCGGACGGTGCTGCTGGTCGTGCACCGGCCCGCACTGCTGGGCATCGCGGACCGGGTGGTGCGGCTGGCGGAGGCCGCGGTGCCCGCTCCGGCGACCGCCCTCACCCCCAAGGCACCGGCCGCTCGGGCGATCGAGGCGGCCGGGACCTCTGCCTCCGAGGCGCAGGCAGCGCCGGCGACGGCCACCGGCGGTGTCCTCGCCCGCGTCCGCGCCATGTCCGGCGCCCGCCGCGGCGGACTCGCCCTCGCCCTGCTGCTCGGCAGCCTCGCCCTCGGCAGCGCCGTCGGCCTGATGGCCACCTCGGGGTGGCTCATCTCGCGGGCCTCGCAGCAGCCGCCCGTGCTGTACCTGATGGTGGCCGTGACGGCGACGCGCGCCTTCGGCATCGGTCGCGCCGTCTTCCGGTACGCCGAGCGGCTGGTGTCGCACGACGCCGTGCTGCGGATGCTCGCCGAGACCCGGGTCGCCGTGTACCGCCGACTGGAGCGGCTGGCGCCCGCCGGGCTGCGCACGACCCGGCGGGGAGACCTGCTGTCGCGGCTCGTCTCCGACGTGGACGCCCTCCAGGACTACTGGCTGCGCTGGCTGCTGCCCGCCGGTGCCGCCACCGTCGTCTCCGCCGCCTCCGTCGGCTTCACGGCCTGGCTGCTTCCGGAGGCCGGCGCCGTGCTCGCCGTCGGCCTGCTGGCGGCCGGAGTCGGCGTCCCGCTGCTCACCGGCGCCGTGGCCCGGCGTGCCGAGCGCCGGCTGGCCCCCGCCCGCGGGGTACTGGCGACGCGCGTGACCGACCTGCTCACCGGAACCGCGGAGCTGACGGTCGCCGGCGCCCTGCCCGCCCGTACCGCCGAGGCGCGGCGGGCCGACGGGACGCTCACCCGGATCGCCTCGCGGGCCGCCGGGGCCACCGCACTCGGCGACGGGCTCACGGCGCTGGTCTCCGGACTCACCGTCGCCCTCGCCGCCCTCGTGGGCGCCCAGGGGGTCGCCGACGGGCGGCTGAGCGGTGTGGCGATGGCCGTCGTGGTGCTCACCCCGCTGGCCGCCTTCGAGGCGGTCCTGGGGCTGCCGCTCGCCGTGCAGTACCGGCAGCGGGTGCGCAGGAGCGCGGAGCGCGTGTACGAGGTGCTGGACGCGCCCGAGCCCGTGCGGGAGCCGGAGCGGCCGCGCCAGGCGCCCGTGTCGCCGTTCCCGGTCGTCCTCAGGGGCCTGACCGCCCGGCACGCCGGGCAGGACCGGGACGCGCTCGCCGGACTCGACCTGACCTTGGCGGAGGGCCGCCGGATCGCCGTGGTCGGGCCGTCCGGGTCGGGCAAGACGACGCTGGCCCAGACGCTGCTGCGCTTCCTCGACGCCGACGCGGGCTCGTACACGCTGGGCGGTGTGGACGCGTCCACCGTGGACGGCGACGACGTACGGCGGCTGGTCGGGCTGTGTGCCCAGGACGCGCACCTCTTCGACAGCTCCGTGCGCGAGAACCTGCTCCTCGCCAAGAAGGACGCCACCGAGGACGAACTGCGGGACGCCCTGCGGCGCGCCCGGCTGCTGGACTGGGCCGAGAGCCTGCCCGACGGGCTGGACACGCTGGTCGGCGAGCACGGTGCCCGGCTCTCCGGCGGCCAGCGGCAGCGGCTGGCGCTGGCCCGCGCGCTCCTCGCCGACTTCCCCGTGCTCGTGCTCGACGAACCGGCCGAGCATCTCGACCTGCCCACCGCCGACGCGCTCACCGCCGATCTGCTGGCCGCCACCGAGGGCCGTACGACCTTGCTCATCACTCACCGGCTGGCCGGTCTGGAGGCCGTGGACGAGGTGGTCGTGCTGGACGAGGGGCGTGTGGTGCAGCGGGGCGGATACGCGGAGCTGGCGGCAGTGGAGGGGCCGTTGCGGGCGATGGTGGCGCGGGAGGAAGAGGCGGATCTGCTGGTAGGGGCGGGCTAGGTGGGCGACACGGCCGTGCCTGCCTCCCCGTCAACTCGACTTTCCGTAGCAAATCGGACTAATTAGGCTCGGGTCATGTCCGACGCACCGCCCTCCGGTCCCCCGTCCCCCGCCCTCGGGCTGTCGGCCGAGCTGGCCGCGCGGCTGCCGCAGCTGCTGGAGGCGATGCGGTCCGTCGGCAGCGGTCTTGAACTGCACTCCACCCTTGACCGGATCTGCGAGACCGCGGCCTCCCTGGCGGACGCCCGTTATGCGGCCATCGGCGTCGTCGACGAGGACGGCGACGGGCTTTCCGACTTCGTCTTCCACGGGGTCGACACGGCGACCGCCCGCCGGATCGGACGACTGCCCGACGGCCACAAGGGCCTGCTGGGCGCCCTCATCAACGACCCGAAACCGCTCAGGCTCGCGAATCTGACGGAGGATCCGCGCTCGTGCGGCTTCCCCGAGCACCATCCGCCGATGCGCACCTTCCTCGGCGTCCCCATCCGCGTCCAGGGGGACATCTTCGGGAACCTGTACCTGACCGAGAAGCGCGGTGGGGAGCCGTTCAACGACGACGACCTCAACATGGTCCGGGTGCTGGCCACCGAGGCCGGTATCGCCATCGGCAACGCCCGCCTGTACGAGGCCGCCAAGCAGCGCGAGCGCTGGATCGACGGGTCGGTCGCCGTGACGACCGCGCTGCTGTCGGGCGGTGACGCCGACGACGCCCTCCAGGTGGTCGCCGAGCAGGCGCGCAGACTGTCGGGCTCGGCCGCCGGCATCGTGCTGCTGCCCGCGGACGAGGGCGGCCTGGAGATCGTCGCCGTGGCCGCCGAACGGCCGACCGGCGCGCTGGGGACGGTCGTCCCGCCCGACAGCGAGATCGTGGCCGAACTCCTCGACGGGCAGGCGGTCTTCCTCGACGATGCGGCCGGCGACCCCCGGGTGACCACCGAACTCGCCCGTGACTACGGGCCGACCATGCTGCTGCCGCTGCACAGCGACGGCCGTGTGCTGGGCAGCCTGGTGACGCCCCGCGCGCGGGGGGAGCGCCCCTTCACGGAGACCGAGCGCACCCTCGCCGTCCAGTTCGCCTCGCAGGCCGCGCTCGCGCTGATGATGGCCGAGGCGCAGCGCGACCGGGAGCGGCTCGCGGTGTACGAGGACCGCGACCGCATCGCCCGGGACCTGCACGACCTCGTCATCCAGCGGCTTTTCGCCACCGGGATGATGCTGGAGCGGGCGCAGCGCAGGTCGGTCGTGCCCGAGGTGCAGCGGGGCGTCGGCAAGGCGGTCGACGAACTCGACGTCACCATCCAGGAGATCCGCACCGCGATCTTCGCCCTGCAACAGGGCCCCGCCGAGGTTCCGTCCGGACTGCGCACCCGGGTGCTGCGGGAGATCAACATGGCCTCGGTCCCGCTCGGCTTCAAGCCCTCGCACCGTTTCCTCGGCCCGGTCGACACCCTGGTCGGCGAGCTCACAGGCAAGAACCTCATCGCCGCCCTGCGCGAGGCCCTCTCCAACGCCTTCCGCCATGCGCAGGCGTCACGCATCGACGTCGTCGTCGATGCGACCGTGACCCTGCCGGACGGGCGGCCCGGCGTCCGGCTGACCGTCGCCGACGACGGTGTCGGCATCCCCGAGGGCGGCCGGCGCAGCGGTCTGAAGAACCTCGGGCGCCGCGCGGAGGCCCTCGGTGGCGACAGCCGGCACGGCCCCGGCATCGGCGAGAACGGCGGCGGCACGACGGTGGTGTGGCAGGCGCCGCACTGAAATCCCCAGCAGGCCCTCCAAACTCCAGCAGGCCCTCCAACCGAGCGCCTGTCTGGTCCATCCGGAGCAACTCTTCCCCCAGCCGTACGACTTGAACAGGACTGGCCGCCCCGGCGCGCGACAGGATCGCTGACATGCGCTCATCCCGCCGTCATCCGCTGCTCGTTCCGGTGCTGCTGTGTGCGTTCGCCGTGCTCGCGGCCCGCCCCACCGACGCCGCCGACTCCGGTGGCGACTCCGGTGGCGACTCCGGTCTCAGCGCGCAGGTGGCGCAGCTGTACCAGGACGCCGGCGTGGCCACGCAGCAGTACGAGGCTGGGCGGCGGGAGGCGGCCGCGCAGCGGGGCCGCGCGCAGCGGTTCGAGGCGCTTCTGGAGCGTGAGCGGCGGGAGATCGCGGAAATGCACGAGGACCTGGGCCGGATCGCGCGCGCCCAGTACCGCGACGGCGGTGGGATGCCGATCACCGCGCAGATCATCCTTGCCAGGAGCCCGGACGAACTGATGCGAGGTCAGCATGTCTTCTCCCGGACGAACCTGGCCGTCAACAACGCCATCGAGAAGAGCCGCCGGGCCGAGGCACGCCTTGCCGCGGACCAGGAGAAGGCCGCGTCGGTCTGGCGCGAGCTGGACAGGCGGAACACCGAACTCGCCGTACTGAAGAAGGACATCGAGGAGAAACTCGAAGAGGCCCGCTGGCAGTTGCAGGGCAGGGCGGACGCCTCGGTGGCCGCGGGTGCGTGCCGAGGTCCCGTACGGCTGGACCAGCCGGAGACGCGCTTCTCGAACCCGTGGGTCGCGCCGCTGGAGACGTACGAGCTGTCCGCGGGGTACGGCAGCGGCGGGGCGCGGTGGGCGAACCGGCACACCGGGCAGGACTTCGCGGTGCCGATCGGTACGCCGGTGCGGGCGGTCGGCGCGGGACGCGTGGAGAGGGTGTCCTGCGGAGGCCCCTTCGGCGTCGAGGTCGTGCTGGAGCACGCGGGCGGCTACTACACGCAGTACGCCCATCTCGCCGCCGTCGCCGTCGACCAGGGGGAGCGGGTGAGCCCCGGGCAGTGGATCGGGCAGTCGGGCACGAGCGGCAACTCCACGGGCCCGCACCTGCACTTCGAGGTGCGGGTCACGCCGGAGATGGGGTCGGCCGTGGACCCGGGCCCGTGGCTGGCGGCGCGGGGCGCCCCGCTCGGCTAGGAACGGGGCCTAGCGCTTTGCCAGCAGCCGCTCGATCACGACCGCCACGCCGTCGTCGTTGTTGGCGACGGTCCGGCCCGAGGCCGCGGCGACCACGTCCGGGTGGGCGTTGCCCATCGCGTACGACTGCCCGGCCCAGGTCAGCATC
Source organism: Streptomyces sp. NPDC079141 (assembly GCF_040686775.1). NCBI lineage: Bacteria > Bacillati > Actinomycetota > Actinomycetes > Kitasatosporales > Streptomycetaceae > Streptomyces > Streptomyces sp. NPDC079141. The sequence goes on from NZ_JBFBLP010000004.1 coordinate 329,367, forward strand.
TCGACGTCGTTCGGCATGTCCCCGAAGGCGACGACCTCCTCGTGCGAGATGCCGCGCTCGGCGCAGCACAGGGCGAGGGTGCTGGCCTTGGAGACACCGGGACCGCTGATCTCCAGCAGGGCGCTGGGGCTGGAGCGGGTGACGTTGGCGCGCTCGCCTATGGCGAGGCGGGCCAGGGTGAGAAAGGCGTCCGGGTCGAGGTCGGGGTGGTAGGCGAGGATCTTCAGCACCGGCTCACCGGCCCCGGGGGCCTCCGGCGACAGGAGGTACTCGGCCGGCGCAAGCGAGTCGGGGGTCTCCATGTGCAGCTTCGGGTAGTCCGGCTCCTGGTAGAAGCCGTACGTCTGCTCAACGGCGTACACCGTGCCGGGCGCTGCCTCGCGCAGCAGTCGTACGGCGTCCAGCGCGTTCGCCCGGGCCAGCTCGCGCACCTTCACGAACCGGTGGGTGCCGGGGCCGCCGTGCAGGTCGACCACGGCGGCGCCGTTGCCGCAGATCGCCAGGCCGTGGCCGTGGACGTGCTCGCTGACGACATCCATCCAGCGGGCCGGCCGGCCGGTCACGAAGAAGACCTCGACGCCCGCCTCCTCGGCGGCGGCGAGGGCCGCGACGGTGCGTGGCGACACCGACTTGTCGTCCCGCAGCAGGGTGCCGTCGAGATCGGTGGCGATCAGCCGTGGCGGAAGGGCGGCGGCCGGGGTCTCGGGCTGTCGAGTCGCTGAGGTCACCCCGTCATTCTCCCGCATATGCCCGCACGGCCGTGCGAGAGTCCGCACATCTGAGTAGTTACCGCCCCACCCGCGCCGTCACCCTCCGTCGGGTCAGCGCAGCTGTCCGGGGGCCTCCATGGCGATCTGCTCGAAGACCTTCTCGTCCGCGGCGAAGTCGGAGTCGGGGATCGGCCAGTGGACCACGATCTCGGTGAAGCCCAGTTCCCGGTGGCGCCCGGCGAAGTCCACGAACGCGTCGAGCGACTCCAGCGGGCGGGCGCGGTCCGGGGTGAAACCGGTGAGCAGGACCTTGTCCATCGCGGTCACGTCCCGGCCGATCGCCGCGCAGGCGTCGGACAGCTTCTCGACCTGTCCGCGAATGGCTTGAATCGACTGTTCAGAAGTGCCGTTCTCGTACAGCTTGGGGTCGCCGGTAGTCACCCACGCCCGGCCGTGGAGTGCGGCGAGCCGCAGCCCGCGCGGGCCGGTCGCGGCCACCGCGAACGGCAGCCGGGGGCGCTGGACGCAGCCGGGGATGTTGCGTGCCTCGTGGGCGGAGTAGAAGTCGCCCTCGTAGGAGACCGAGTCCTCGCTCAGCAGCCGGTCGAGCAGCTGCACGAACTCCGCGAACCGGTCGGCCCGTTCGCGTGGCGTCCACGGCTCCTGGCCCAGCGCGGTGGCGTCGAAGCCGGTGCCGCCCGCGCCGACGCCGAGCGTGACCCGGCCGCCCGACACGTCGTCGAGCGTGATCAGCTCCTTGGCGAGGGTCACCGGGTGCCGGAAGTTCGGGGAGGTCACCAGGGTGCCCAGGCGCAGCTGGTCGGTGACGGCCGCGGCGGCGGTCAGCGTCGGCACGGCACCGAACCAGGGCCCGTCCCGGAACGTGCGCCAGGACAGATGGTCGTAGGTATAGCCGCTGTGGAAGCCGAGCTGCTCCGCGCGCTGCCAGGCCTCACGGCTTCCCTCGTGCCACCTGCGGTACGGGAGGATCACGGTGCTCAGACGCAAACTCATACATCGAGCGTATGCGTCCGAACGCGTTTCACGTGAAACAGTCACCGCGCGCGACTGGCCAGCCACGGGGTGAGGCCCACGAGGATGTACTCCTTGTGCGTCCGGTCCTGCGGGAGCGGGACCATCAGGAAATGACCCGGCGGGAAGCGGCGGGCCTTCACCCAGGCATGGCCGTCGTAGAGGGAGCGCACGAAGGCCGGTACGTCGTCGCGGTCGACGTCGGGGCACTCCACGCCGTCCACGGTGATCAGGGCGTCCTCGTCGGGGTAGAGCCGGACGCGAACGTGGGGGCGTCCGCCCAGCTCGACATACGCCTCGTGGGGCAGGGAGCCGTCCGGATCGGCGGTGACGCCGACGCCCGCGGCGCTGCGCCGGGAGGTCTGGTCGGCGCCGATGTCGTGGGTCACCTCGATCTCGCGCGCGTACTCGGCGGCGATGGCCCGCAGGGCGGTGACGGCGGCCTCGGTGGTGGGGAGATGGTCCATACCACTGATCATGATGGTCAGTGCGGCTCGGGGAAACGCAGATACCGCGGTGGTACGGACTTTGTCAGCCACACTCCGTTGGCGCTGACGTGGAAGACGTGGCCGTCTCGGTGCATGGCGCCGGTGTCCACGGAGAGGACGACGGGCCGGCCGCGGCGGGCACCGACACGGGTCGCGGTCTCGCGGTCCGGTGAGAGGTGTACATCGTGGCGGTTCATGGGGCGGAGCCCCTCGGCGCGGATCGCGTCCAGGCTGCCCGCCACGGTGCCGTGGTAGAGGTACGGCGGCGGGGTCGCCTCGGGCAGTCCCAGGTCGACGTCGACGCTGTGGCCCTGGCTGGCGCGGATTCTCGTGCCCTCGACGGCGAAGCGGCGCTTGTCGTTCGTGGCCACCACGTGGTCGAGTTCCTCGCGGGTGAACCGGAAGCCGTGCGCGGTCGCCGCGGCGATCAGCGTGTCGATCTCGACCCAGCCGCCCTCGTCGAGCGTGAGGCCGATCCGCTCCGGCTGGTGGCGCAGGTGCTTGGAGAGGTACTTCGACACCTTCACGGTGCGTCTCTCGTCCATCGTCCTTTCCTTCATCCTCTCAGCGTGCGGGAGAGACGCGGATCACGCGAATGATTTTGCTCCGGATGTTTGATCCACAGCCAAGTGGGGTTATCCACAGGCGAATTGGCGATTCTGTGGACAACCGGCCTTGGATTCAGGGTATTTGACCAACGTCGAGGAGCAGCCGACGAATTGAGGGGCGGCGCTCCAACGGCCAGGCGCCGCCCGCCCCTTCACAGGCGCGGCTCCACCCGGGCGATCCGCCTCAACAGCCCCGGCGCGAACCGCGAAAGCACATGTGCCCCTCTTGCCTCGGGAGTTACCGGGACCACCGCTTCATTGCGGGTCACCGCGCGCAGGATTGCGTCCGCCACCTTCTCCGGCGGGTAGTTGCGCAGACCGTACAGACGGGCCGACTTCTTCTGCCGACGCTTCTCCTCCTCCGCGTCAACTCCCGCGAAGCGGGCCGTGGATGTGATGTTGGTGTTCACGAAGCCGGGGCAGACGGCGGTCACGCCGATGCCCTGGGAGGCCAGTTCGGCGCGGAGGCACTCGCTCAGCATCAGGACCGCCGCCTTGGAGGTGCTGTAGGCGGGAAGGGCCTTGGAGGGCTGATAGGCCGCCGCGGAGGCGGTGTTGACGATGTGACCGCCCTGGCCCCGCTCGGCCATCTGCTTCCCGAACAGACGGCAACCGTGGATGACGCCCCACAGGTTGACGTCCAGCACCTTGCGCCAGTCGTCCGGCGTCGTGTCGAGGAACGAGCCCGACAGACCGATCCCGGCGTTGTTCACCAGGACGTCCACCACGCCGTACTCGTTGGCGACCTTCTCCGCCAGCTTCTCCATCGCCTGCTCGTCGGAGACGTCGACCGTCTCGGCCCAGGCCTCGGGCGCTCCGATCAGCCGGGACATCTCCGCCGTACGGGCCGCCGCCTCCGCGTCCCGGTCCACGGCCACCACGCGCGCGCCCGACTCGGCGAGCGCGAATGCCGTGGCCCGACCGATGCCGCTGCCCGCGCCGGTGACCAGGACCAGCTGCCCGCCGAAGCGTTCGGCGTGCCGGCCGCTCGCCCGCGCGGGCTCCTGCCGGCCGCCCTCCACCGACGTCACGAACTCCGAGATCCAGGCCGCCAGTTGGTCCGGACGCGTCCGGGGGATCCAGTGCTTCGCCGGAAGCGTGCGGCGCGTCAACTGCGGAGCCCACAGCTCCAGTTCGTCGTAGAGCTTCTCGGACAGGAACGCGTCCCCGAGCGGCGTGATGAGCTGCACGGGCGCGTGTGCGTACGCGTCCGCGCGCGGGCGGCGCAGCCTGGGCCGTACGTTGTCCCGGTACAGCCATGCCCCGTGCGCCGCATCGTTCCTCAGAGAGGGAGTCGGATAGCTGTCGGCCGGGGCCTTCTCCATCCGCTCCAGATACCGGGGCCAGAACTTGCCCAGCGGGCCGCGCCAGGCCAGTTCGGGCAGCACGGGCGTGTGCAGCAGGTACACGTACCAGGACTTGGCGCCCTGGCCGAGGAGTTGGCCGACCCGGCGCGGGGTGGGCCGCTTCATCCGCCGCTGTATCCAGTGGCCGAAGTGGTCCAGCGACGGCCCGGACATCGAGGTGAAGGACGCGATCCGGCCCTCCGTGTGCTTCACCGTCACGAACTCCCAGGACTGCACCGAGCCCCAGTCGTGCCCGACCAGGTGCACCGGCCGGTCCGGGCTGACCGTGTCGGCCACGGCCAGGAAGTCGTCGGTCAGCTTCTCCAGCGTGAACCCGCCGCGCAGCGGCTGCGGCGCGGTGGAGCGGCCGTGGCCGCGCACGTCGTACAGCACGACGTGGAAGTGGTCGGCCAGCCGCAGGGCCACCTCCGACCAGACCTCCTTGCTGTCCGGATACCCGTGCACCAGCAGCACCGTCGGCTGCGCGGGATCCCCCAGCTCCGCGACACACAGCTCGACCCCGCCGGTCCGCACCCAGCGCTCGCGCGCGCCCGTCAGCACTGTCACTTCTCCTCCGCCCAGCGCCGCACGTGCGGCAGATCGTCGTCCAGCCAGAAGGCGCTCTCCTCGGGGTCCCGGGAGTCGGTGACCACCAGGATCTCCTCGAACTTCGCGCCCGTACCCCGGAAGCCGAGATGCGGTTCGACCGCCCACAGACCCGGCTGCGGCGGATGGTCGGAGAAGCGGTACGGCGACCACAGGGGCGACCAGCCCTCGCGGTGACCGTGCAGCGCGTCGGAGGCCAGCCCCTTGAGGGACTGCGTGCCGAACCCGAACAGCCGCGGCGAGAAGCGGCGCTCCTTCACCCGGTCCACCTTGTGCGCGATCACGCCGAAGGGGTACGCGCGGTGCCGGTTGGCGTAGCCCTGGCGGACCATGAGGCGGTCCACGTCCTCGTAGATCTCCCGCAGCGGGCGGCGTTCGCGCACCTCGCGCAGGATCAGCTCGCGGTGTGCCTGGAGGTCGTCCATCAGCTTGTTCTGGACCTGGTTCACACCGAGCGACCCCGAGTAGCCGACGTCCGCGGCGAAGCCGTCGAGGACCGGTGCCATGTCGAGGATGAACGGCATCCCGGGCTCCAGCCGCCGGTCGGTGGGGAAGAACTGCAGCGGGATGCGGAAGTTCACGAACGCCGTGCGGTCCCCGAACCAGGCGAAGGGCAGGTGGAACCAGTCGCGCACCCCGCGCTCGCGCAGCCACTCCCGCTGCATCCGCGCCGCCTCACGCTCCGTCACCCCCGGCTTCAACTGCGCCGCCACCGCCTCCGCGCACTCGTAGGCGAGGCGCTGCACTCTTCGGAAACCTTGCAGCTCCGCCGAGCGTTCACTGGTCACTGCCGTAGCCATGGCACCCCGTCCCACCGGTTGCGGTACGCGCTCGTAACTTGACACCGGCGAATCTCCCAGCTTGTTAGAGTCCGCGTCAATAGGCTTGCGTCGACCTGTGGACGAACGCCCCGATGTGGAAAACGGCATCGCGTTGTTCGACCTCAGGGTGACCCCTACGGACCCGTACGACTCCAGGGGGACCCCGAGACGGCTCTGCGGTCTGATGACCGACGTGTTCCGCGTCACTACCGTTGAAGACGTGACTGTGATCGCGACCGAAAGCCTGAGCAAGCGGTTCCCCCGGGTGACCGCGCTTGACCGGCTCTCCGTGGACGTCGGGCCCGGTGTGACCGGACTCGTCGGAGCCAATGGAGCCGGCAAGTCCACACTGATCAAGATCCTGCTGGGTCTGTCCCCCGCCACCGAGGGCCGCGCCGAGGTGCTCGGCCTCGACGTCGCCACCAAGGGCGCCGCCATCCGTGAGCGCGTCGGCTACATGCCGGAGCACGACTGCCTGCCGCCGGACGTCTCGGCCACCGAGTTCGTCGTCCACATGGCGCGCATGTCGGGCCTGCCGCCGACCGCCGCGCGCGAGCGCACCGCGGACACCCTGCGCCATGTCGGCCTGTACGAGGAGCGCTACCGCCCCATCGGCGGCTACTCCACCGGCATGAAGCAGCGCGTGAAGCTGGCCCAGGCCCTCGTCCACGACCCGCAGCTGGTCTTCCTGGACGAGCCGACCAACGGCCTGGACCCGGTCGGCCGCGACGAGATGCTCGGTCTGATCCGCCGGATCCACACCGACTTCGGCATCTCGGTCCTGGTCACCTCGCACCTCCTGGGCGAACTGGAGCGCACCTGCGACCACGTCGTCGTCATCGACGGCGGCAAGCTCCTGCGCTCCAGCTCCACCACCGACTTCACGCAGATGACCACGACCCTCGCGATCGAGGTCACCGACACCGACGCGCACCCCGACGGCACGCGCGCGGTACGCGAGGCGCTCCACGCGCGCGGGGCGGAGGTCCTGGACGGCACGGGCGGTCTGCCGGGCGCCGGCCACGTCCTGCTGCTCACGGCGCAGGGCGAGGAGACGTACGACCTGGTGCGCGACGTGGTCGCCGACCTCGGCCTCGGCCTGGTCCGCATGGAACAGCGCAGGCACCACATCTCCGAGGTCTTCACCAACGAGGACGAGCAGAAGAACGAGGACGAGCAGCGGAAGGAGGCTGTCGGCCATGGCAGTTGAGCACCCCGTAGCCACCCCCGCGGGCGACCAGACCCGCATCCACGACATCGGCTACCGCAGCTACGACGGCCCCCGCCTCGGCCGCTCCTACGCCACCCGTTCCCTCTACTCGCAGTCCCTGCGCGGCGCCTACGGCCTCGGCCGCTCGGTGAAGTCCAAGGTGCTGCCGATGCTGCTGTTCGTGGTGATGTGCGTCCCCGCGGCCATCATGGTCGCCGTCGCGGTCGCCACCAAGGCGAACGACCTGCCCGTCGACTACACGCGCTACGCCATCATCATGCAGGCGGTCATCAGCCTCTACGTCGCCTCCCAGGCACCCCAGTCCGTCTCGCGCGACCTGCGCTTCAAGACCGTGCCGCTGTACTTCTCGCGGCCCATCGAGACGGCCGACTACGTACGCGCCAAGTACGCGGCCCTGGCCTCGGCGCTGTTCGCCCTGACCGCCACCCCGCTGCTGGTCCTCTACGTGGGCGCGCTGCTGGCCAAGCTCGACTTCACCGAACAGACCAAGGGATTCGCACAGGGGCTCGTCTCCGTGGCACTGCTCTCGCTGCTCTTCGCCGGCATCGGCCTCGTCATCGCCTCGGTCACCCCGCGCCGCGGCTTCGGCATCGCCGCCGTGATCGCCGTACTGACCATCTCCTACGGCGCGGTCACCACGCTCCAGGCCATCGCCGAGGTGCAGGACAGCACGGACGCGATCGCCTGGATCGGCCTCTTCTCGCCGGTCACGCTCATCGACGGCGTGCAGACCGCCTTCCTGGGCGCCACGTCCGCCTTCCCCGGTGAGGTCGGCCCGAGCAACGGGGAGGGCGTGGTCTACGTCCTTGTCTCGCTCGGCCTGATCGCCGCCTCCTACGGCCTCATGATGCGCCGCTACCGAAAGGTCGGGCTGTGACCACGCTCTCCATCGACCACGTCTCCCGCTGGTTCGGCAATGTGGTCGCCGTCAACGACATCACCATGACGATCGGCCCCGGCGTCACCGGCCTGCTCGGCCCCAACGGCGCCGGAAAGTCCACCCTGATCAACATGATGGGCGGCTTCCTGGCCCCCTCCACCGGCACCGTCACCCTCGACGGACAGCCGGTGTGGCGCAACGAGGCCATCTACCAGCACATCGGCATCGTCCCCGAGCGCGAGGCGATGTACGACTTCCTCACTGGCCGCGAATTCGTCGTCGCCAACGCCGAGTTGCACGGCCTGGGCGCCAAGGCCGCCCAAAAGGCCCTGGCCACGGTCGAGATGGAGTACGCGCAGGACCGCAAGATCCAGACGTACTCCAAGGGCATGCGCCAGCGCGTGAAGATGGCCAGCGCCCTCGTCCACGACCCCTCGCTGCTGCTGCTCGACGAGCCCTTCAACGGCATGGACCCCCGTCAGCGCATGCAGCTCATGGACCTGCTGCGGCGCATGGGCGACGAGGGCCGCACGGTGCTGTTCTCGTCCCACATCCTCGAAGAGGTCGAGCAACTCGCCCGCCACATCGAGGTGGTCGTCGCGGGCCGGCACGCGGCCAGCGGTGACTTCCGCAGGATCCGCCGTCTGATGACGGACCGCCCGCACCGCTACCTGGTCCGCTCCAGCGACGACCGCGCCCTTGCGGCCGCGCTGATCGCCGACCCGTCCACCTCGGGCATCGAGGTCGACCTGGCGGAGGGCGCGCTGCGCATCCAGGCCGTCGACTTCGGCCGCTTCACGGCCCTGCTGCCGAAGGTCGCCCGCGACCACGGCATCCGGCTCCTCACGGTCTCGCCGTCCGACGAGTCCCTTGAGTCCGTCTTCTCGTACCTGGTCGCGGCGTAGGAGGCCCTGATGTACGACCCCACAGTCGCCCGGCTCACGTACCGGGCCCTGCTCGGCCGCCGCCGGGCCCTCATCCTGGGCGCCCTGCCCCTGCTGCTGATCGCGATCTCCCTGGTCGTGCGCGGCCTCGCCGGCGCCGACGACCAGACGGCGTCCGACCTGCTCGGCGGCATCGCGCTCGCCACCATGGTGCCGATCATCGGCGTCATCGCGGGCACCGGCGCGATCGGCCCGGAGATCGACGACGGCTCGGTGGTGTACCTGCTCTCCAAGCCGATCAAGCGGCCGACGATCATCTTCACCAAGCTGATCGTGGCGATCGCGGTGACGATGGTGTTCTCGGCGCTGCCGACGCTCATCGCCGGCTTCATCCTCAACGGCAACGGCCAGCAGGTCGCCGTCGCCTACACGGTGGCCGCGCTCGTCGCCTCCATCGCCTACGCGGCGCTCTTCCTGCTGCTCGGCACGGTCTCCCGGCACGCGGTGGTCTTCGGTCTCGTCTACGCCCTCGTCTGGGAAGCCCTGTTCGGCTCCCTGGTGGCCGGCGCGCGCACCCTGAGCGTCCAGCAGTGGTCGCTGGCCGTGGCCCACAAGGTCACCGACGGGGACCTCGTCACCTCGGACGTGAGCCTGCCCACCGCGACGGTTCTGCTGGTCGCGGTCACGGTCCTCGCCACCTGGTACGCCGGCCAGAAGCTGAGGTCGCTGACCCTGGCGGGCGAGGAGTGATCCTGACGGAGGCTTCACCTCTGTCCGGGCACACTGGGCAAACGGGAAGGTTCGGCTGAAAGGGAGGTCGGGGATGGCAGAGGACTGGGACGACGACCTTGTCCTGGACGAGGAGTTCATACGCTCCGCCGAGACCTCCGAGCCGTCCGCCCGCGCCCGTATGCTCGCCGCCCGCTGGCGCACGGAGGCGCCGGAGCCCCAGCCCTGGCGCTCCGACGAACCGCCGGCGGGCTGGTTCTTCAGCAAGGGGCGCCGGCGCAAGTGGCGCCGGCGCTGAGCGTTCGTACGGCCGTTTTATTCGGTGGCGCCCAACTGGGCGGACAGGGACGATGGTTGTGTCCAGGACGCCGGGGATCGTATCGGCGCCACCGTCTGGGAGAGGAGCCGGGCGATGTCCATGCACGACAGTACGTCCAGCTCCCGACAGGGCAGTCCGCGGCGGACTCCGGTGTAGTTACCCCACCGTCGAGCCCCCGCCGCAGGGGAACTGCCCGGGGCGGCCGCTTCGAGCACGCGATTCCCACTTCGCGTGAGGCCGCCCACCCGGAGGATTGGCCGAGTGGTAAGGCACTGGCTTGCTAAGCCAAGGTCGGGGGCAACCCCGCGCACGTTCGATCCGTGCATCCTCCGCAGTTACGGCAACAGCCGTTCGAGCACCACCGCGATCCCGTCCTCCTCATTGGAGGACGTCACCTCGTCCGCAACGGCCTTCAGCTCGTCGTGGGCATTGGCCATCGCCACCCCGTACGAAGCCCACCCGAACATCGCCACGTCGTTCGGCATGTCGCCGAAGGCGATCGTGTCCGCGGCCTTCATGCCCAGCCGCCGCGCCGCCAGCGACAGACCCGTCGCCTTCGACAACCCCAGCGGCAGCAGCTCGACGATGCCCTGGCCCGCCATCGCCACCGTCACGAACCCGCCCGCGGCCTGCCGTGCGGCCTCCGCCAGTTCGTCGTCCGACAGCTCCGGATGCTGTATGTAGATCTTGTTCAGCGGCGCGCTCCACAGATCGGCCGCGTCCGTGAACGGCGTCGCCGGCAGCTCGCCGGTGAGCGCGTACCCCGGCCCCACCAGGACGTCGCCGTCCAGCCCGTCCCGGCTCGCCGCCAGATACAGCGGGCCGACCTCCGCCTCGATCTTCGCGAGCGCCACCCCGGCCAGCTGCCGGTCCAGCGTCACCGACGTCAGCAGACGGTGCTCGCCGGCGTCGTAGACCTGCGCGCCCTGGCCGCACACCGCGAGGCCCTGGTAGCCCAGGTCGTCGAGGATGTGCCGGGTCCAGGGGACCGCTCGGCCGGTGACGACGATGTGCGCCGCGCCCGCCGCGGTGGCCGCGGCGAGCGCGTCACGGGTGCGCTGCGAGACCGACTCGTCGGAGCGCAGGAGCGTTCCGTCGAGGTCGGTCGCGATCAGGCGGTAGGGCAGAGCGGTGGTCACTTGGCCACCGGCTCCAGCACCTCACGACCGCCCAGGTAAGGACGCAGTACCTCGGGCACCCGCACCGAGCCGTCGGCCAGCTGGTGGTTCTCCAGGATCGCCACGATCGTGCGCGGTACGGCGCACAGCGTGCCGTTGAGCGTCGCCAGCGGCTGCACCTTCTTGCCGTCGCGCATACGCACGGACAGGCGCCGGGCCTGGAAGCCGTTGCAGTTCGAGGCGGAGGTCAGCTCGCGGTACTTGCCCTGGGTCGGGATCCACGCCTCGCAGTCGTACTTGCGGGAGGCGGAGGCGCCGAGGTCGCCCGAGGCCACGTCGATGACCTGGAAGGGCAGCTCAAGGCCGGTCAGCCACTGCTTCTCCCAGTCCAGCAGGCGCTTGTGCTCGTTCTCCGCGTCCTCGGGGTCGACGTAGGAGAACATCTCGACCTTGTCGAACTGGTGCACCCGGAAGATGCCGCGGGTGTCCTTGCCGTACGTGCCGGCCTCGCGGCGGAAGCACGGGGAGAAGCCGGCGTAGCGCAGCGGCAGCTTGTCCGCGTCGATGATCTCGTCCATGTGGTACGCGGCGAGCGGGACCTCGGAGGTGCCGACCAGGTAGTAGTCGTCCTTCTCCAGGTGGTACACGTTCTCCGCGGCCTGGCCGAGGAAGCCGGTGCCCTCCATGGCGCGCGGGCGGACCAGCGCCGGGGTGAGCATCGGGATGAAGCCGGCCTCGGTGGCCTGGGCGATCGCCGCGTTGACGAGGGCCAGCTCCAGCAGGGCGCCGACGCCCGTGAGGTAGTAGAAGCGCGAGCCCGACACCTTGGCGCCGCGCTCGACGTCGATGGCGCCCAGCGCCTCGCCGAGCTCCAGGTGGTCCTTGGGCTCGAAGCCCTCGGCGCCGAAGTCGCGGATCGTGCCGTGCGTCTCCAGGACGACGAAGTCCTCCTCGCCGCCGACGGGCACGTCGGGGTGGACGAGGTTGCCGAGCTGGAGGAGGAGGCGCTTGGTCTCCTCGTCCGCCTCGTTCTGCTCGGCGTCGGCCGCCTTGACGTCGGCGGCCAGCTGGCCCGCCTTCTGCAGCAGCTCGGCCTTCTCGTCACCCGAGGCCTTGGGGATCAGCTTGCCGAGCGCCTTCTGCTCGGAGCGCAGCTCGTCGAAGCGGACGCCGGACGACCTGCGCCGCTCGTCGGCAGACAGGAGAGCGTCGACGAGCGCGACGTCCTCTCCACGGGCACGCTGAGAGGCGCGCACACGGTCGGGGTCCTCACGGAGCAGGCGAAGGTCAATCACGCGGTCAAGGCTACCGGGGCGGAGCGACAGCCCACGACTGCGTATTCCGCGGTGCGGCTTACATACCGTTATGGGGGAATTGCGGGCCGTGTCAATAAGAAGTGTCTCACTCCCCGGGACGGGGCAGGCGCGGGGCGCCGGGTTGACCGGATTCCCTTGTGGAGAACGGGATTTGAGGCGCCGCTGTCCACAGGGATCCACAGCCCCGGAGAGTTATCCACAGGCTGTGCGAAAGGCCTGTGGAAGCCGGAATTGATCATTCCGATAGCGTTCTGCGGGGTGAGGAATTCCCGATCCAAACCGTCTTCACGCCCACTTTCGAGTGGAAATGGGTCGCCCCAAAGGATTGATCGAAGGAAACAGGTGGACGAAGGGTGACCTGAGGGCCTGTGGAGGAACTTGGGCCCTGTAGGGCGATTTGTCGACTAGGTAGTGCTTCGTTGTCGACTTGTCCCCAGGTCGAGAAGCCGCCCTGTGGATAACTCCTGTGGATAACGAAAATCAGCAGGTAGCACTGGCCGAAACCAGACCCTGGACCAGCCCTAGAAGCGCCCGTCCTGGCACCGCGCCACCCAGTCCGAGGCCGCGACGAACTCCGCGTCCGACGTCCCCTGGAGCAGCGGCCGTACGTCCGCCACATCGACCTCCGCACGCGGGTACGAACCCAGGAAGCGCACCTGGAGGCAGACCCGCTTGAGCCCCATCAGGGCCTCGGCCACCCGCCGGTCGGAGATATGGCCTTCGGCGTCGATGCAGAAGCAGTAGTTGCCGATGCCGGCGCCGGTGGGCCGGGACTGGAGCAGCATCAGGTTGATGCCCCGGGTGGCGAACTCGCCCAGCAGGTCGCGCAGGCCGCCGGGATGGTCGTCGCGCTGCCACAGCACGACGGACGTCTTGTCGGCACCCGTCGGGGCCGCGGGCCGGGCCGGGCGGCCCACCAGCACGAACCGGGTCTGGGCGTTCTCCGCGTCGTGGATCCCGCTCTCCAGGATCTCCAGGCCGTACCGGGCGGCCGCGAACTCCCCGGCGAAGGCCGCGTCGAAACGGCCCTCCTGGACCAGGCGGGCGGCGTCCGCGTTGGAGGCGGCCGACTCCCAGTCGGCGTCCGGGAGGTTGGCGCGCAGCCAGTTGCGCACCTGCGGCTGGGCGGCCGGGTGGGCGGAGACCGTCTTGATGTCGGAGATCTTCGTGCCGGGGCGGACCAGCAGCGCGAAGGTGATCGACAGCAGCACCTCGCGGTAGATCATCAGCGGGGCGCCCGCCACCAGCTCGTCCAGCGTGGTGGTGATCCCGCCCTCGACGGAGTTCTCGATCGGCACGAACGCGGCCTCGGCCTCACCGGTACGCACCGCGTCCAGCGCGGACTGCACGGACACGTACGGGACGAGCTCCCGGGTGGCCGCCTCCGGAAGGGTGCGCAGGGCGACTTCGGTGAAGGTTCCCTCGGGACCGAGATACGCGTAGCTCGCTGGCATGACCTCACCCTAATGGGCCCACGAGAAGTCGGCCCACGCGTGCCACCACCGGGTGAAGCCGCGTGACCTCACCCCTCCAGCAGCCGCTGCCCCACGTACTCGCCCTTGGCCGCGCCGCCCGGCACCGCGAACAGGCCGCTCGACTCGTGGCGGATGAACGTCGACAGGGCGTCGCCCCGGTCGAGCTTGCGCTGGACCGTCACGAAGCCGCGCAGCGGGTCCGCCTGCCAGCAGACGAAGAGCAGACCCGCGTCCGGCACGCCCTTGGCGTCGATGCCGTCGTGGTACGAGAACGGCCGGCGCAGCATCGCCGCGCCGCCGTTCTGGTCGGGGCGGCTGATCCGGGCGTGGGCGTTGATCGGGACCACCAGGGAGCCCTGGGCGTCGGTCTTCTCCAGGTCCATCTCGCTCGTCTCGGTGCCCCCGGACAGCGGTGCGCCGTCGGACTTGCGGCGTCCGATGACGTCCTCCTGCTCCTTGACCGAGAGCTGCTCCCAGTCGTCGAGAAGCATGCGGATGCGGCGTACGACGGCGTAGGAGCCGTTCGCCATCCAGGACGGCTCGCCGGAGGCGGGCACGAAGATCCGCCGGTCGAAGTCGGACTCGGCCGGCTTCGGGTTGCGGGTGCCGTCCATCTGGCCCATCAGATTGCGGGCCGTCATCGGGTGGGCGGTGGCTCCCGGGGAGCGGTTGAAGCCGTTCATCTGCCACCGCACGTTGGCGGCCTGCCCCGCGTCCTTCTGGATCGCGCGCAGGGCGTGGAAGGCGACGAGGGCGTCGTCCGCGCCGATCTGCACCCACAGGTCGCCGTTGCTGCGCGCCTTGTCCAGCTGGTCGGAGGAGAAGTCGGGCAGCGGGTCCAGGGCGGCGGGCCGCTGCTTCTCCAGGCCGGTGCGGGCGAAGAAGCTGTGCCCGAAGCCGAAGGTGACCGTCAGCGAGGACGGACCGGCGTCCCGCGCGATGTCCGTGTCGTCGGTGCCCACCGCCTCGCCCGTCATCAGCCGCTCGGCCGTGGCCGACCACCGGCGCAGCAGCGCGGCGGCCTCCTTGCGGCCCGCGCCCGCCGCCAGGTCGAAGGCGACGAGATGGCCACGGGCCTGGAGGCCCTGGAGGATGCCGGGCTGATGTTTCCCGTGAAACATCGCCTCGCCGGCGCCCAGCGAGGTGAGCGGCGTGGCCTCGGCGGGGGCGGCGGCATAGCCGACGCCCGCACCGGCCGCGCCGAGCACGAGCCCGGTGGCGCCGGCGGTGCCGAGGAGCGCGCGCCGGGAGACGCCCGGGGGAGCCGCCGGAGCGGGGACGACGCTCTCGGGAGTGCGGGCCTCCGGGATGGACTGGTCAGACATGGTGGGGTTCAGCCGATCTGCGCGTTCTTGGAGACGGTGGTCTGGTCGATGTCGGAGGTCCGTACGGTCGCGGCGATCTTCCAGTCGCCCGCCATCGGGATCTGCACTCCGCTCGCCGACCAATGTCCGGTGGTGATGTGGTCCGGGATCACGGGCAGCGGCCCGATGTCCTCGGACTCCAGGGTGAAGGCGAGCTTCACCTCGGGGACGTCGAAGGCGCGGCCGTTGGGCCGCTGGACGTAGACGTGCATCTCGTTGCCGCCCACGCGCGCGGGGTCGAGCTCGACGCGCACGACGCCCTTGCCGTCCGCGCCGCCCGTGTCGAAGGACATGTCCAGGGTCAGTGCCCCGCCGGGAGACGCGGTCGCGGAGGATCCGGCCGCCTTGGCGGCCTCCTGTTCGGTGCGCCCCGGCTCGGTCGACGTCAGTACGGTGGTGACGGCGAGCAGCACGACCGCGACACCGGCCTCGGCGAGCACCGAGCGGCGCAGTCCGAAGCGGTTCGGATCGCCGTCCCGCAGCCGCTTCTGCCGGGCCGCGTCCATCGCCGCCCGCTGCCGGGCGAGCTGGGCGGCCCGCTTCGGGTCGCCTCCGGCCGCCGCCGTGACGGTCTGCTTCTCCTTCTGCTTCCGCGGCGCGGCGGCCACCGGCTCGGCCAGCCTCGCCGTCCACCGCCGCGAGATCCACGCGATGCCGACGAGCAGCACCACGAGCCCGATCTTGATGAACAGCAGCTGCCCGTAACGGGTGTCGGTGAAGGCCGACCAGGAGCCGAGCTGACGCCAGGACTGGTAGATCCCGGTCACGACGAGCGCGAGCACGCTGCCGAAGGCGAGCCGGGAGAAACGGTGCACGGCGGTGGCGTCCACCGGGGTCTCGGCCGACCGGTACAGCGCGGTGAGCAGTGCGGTGAGCCCGCCGAGCCAGGTCGCCACGGCGAGCAGGTGGACGACGTCGACCGGCATGGCGAGGCCGGGCTGGAGCCCGCTGGAGGCGTGCTCGGACATCGCCCAGCTCGCCGCGAGCCCGGCCGCCACGACGGTCCCGCCGATCGCCAGACCGAAGCGAAGGTCGCGCTTCTCCTCGTCCTCACGCTTGTCGTACGCGCCGAACAGCACCGCGATGAACAGTGCCGCCGCGGCGAGCAGCAGCAGCCGGGAGACCAGGGCCGCGCCCGTCTTGGTCTGGAGCACGTCCCCGAGCAGGTTCAGGTCGAAGATGTCGCCGACCTTGCCGGAGCCGGTGTAGGAGCCGCGCATGAGCAGCAGCGCGAGGGTGGCCGCGGTGAGCGCGAGCCAGCCGGAGACGACGAGCCGCTGCACGGCCCGCACTCCGGAGCCGCGCTGCCAGCAGGCGAGGACGAAGGCGGCGCCGCCGACCAGGACGACGAAGCCCGCGTAACTGACGTAGCGGCCGAACCCGTAGAGCGCGCCGACGACCCCGCCGCCCGCGGTCTGGCCGGAGACCGAGACGGAGGTCGCCGAGGGGGCGCCGACGGAGAAGGTGTAGGCGCCGGCGACGGGATGGCTGTCGGCGGAGACGACCTGGTAGGAGACGGTGTAGGTGCCGTCGGCCAGTCCGGTGCGCAGCTTCACGGCGTACGTCGTGCCGCTGACGTTGCCCGGCTCGCCGGTGTCGACGCGCTTGCCCTTCGGGTCGAGGACGCGCAGGGCGCCGTCGGACATCGCCACCTCCTCGGAGAAGGTGAGCGAGACCCGGTCGGGCGCCTCGTCGACCACCGCCCCCTGCTGGGGGTCGCTGCCGGTCAGCGCGGCGTGCGCGGAGACCGGCCCGGCACTGGCGAGGAGCAGTCCGGCGGCGGTCAGGAGCAGCAGCACGAGCATCCGCGCGCGGGAGGCGATGGTCGGGGTCAAAGGGGGTCCCTCCCTCAGTGTCCGGACGCGGGCGTGTACGTCGGCGACTTCACCGGCATCTCGACCGTGACGGGGTCGGCGTCGGCGAAGTGCAGCACCACGGAGACCGTGTCGCCCTCCTGCGGCCGCTTCTTCAGCTTCTCGAACATCAGGTGGTTGCCGCCGCTCTTGAAGACGACCTTCCCGTCGGCGGGGAGGTCGACCGTCTTCATCTCCTGCATCGCGGAGTCGACGGTCTCGTGGAGGGTGACATCACCGGCGATGTCACTGGTGACGGACGTCAGTTCGGCGTCCGTGCCGCCCTCGTTGGCGATGGTCAGAAAACCGGCCGCCATGGAGTCGGAGACCGGCTGCGGCATATAGGCGCCGGAGACGGAGATTTCGGCCTGCGCGTTGTCGGCGCTGCACCCCGTCAGCACCAGAGCGCCGACCAGCCCGGCACCGAGCAGCGCGCTGCGCCTCACGGGTTCTCCCCCTTGACCAGCTTGGGGAGGTCCGCGGTGTAGTCGTCGACGGTGGCGTCCTCGCCGTAGAGCACGTAACCGCCGTCGGTCTTCGGGGAGAACGCGATGACCTGGGTGCCGTGCGTGGAGACGACCTTGCCCTTCTCCTTGTGCGGCGGCTCGATGCTGATGCCGAGGGTGCGGGCGCCGGCCTGGATGGTGTCGAAGTCGCCGGTCAGGCCGACGACCTGGGAGTCGATGCCCTTGAGCCACTTGCCGAGCGCGGCCGGGGTGTCGCGTTCGGGGTCGGTGGTGACGAACACGACGCGCAGCTGGTCCTGTTCGGCCTTGGACAGCTGCTTCTTGGCGATGGCGATGTTGTTCATCGTCAGCGGGCAGACGTCGGGGCAGTTGGTGTAGCCGAAGTAGATCAGCGTGGGCTTGCCGGCGGTCTCCTCGCGGAGGTCGTAGGTCTTGCCCTGAGTGTCGGTGAGGACCAGGTCCGGCTTCTCGAACGGCTTGTCGAGGACGGTGGCGGCCTTGGCCGAGCCGGCCTCCTCGGAGACCACGGTGACGGGCGAGGCGCTGTCGTCCTCGCTGCCGCAGGCGGTCAGGGTCAGGGTGGCGGCGGCGAGCAGGGCGGCGGCCGCGAACTTCTTGGTGCGCATGGCGATATGTCCCAGAGGTGAGGGCTCCGGCACGCGCCGGGGCGTAGGGCCCCGGCGCATGCGGAGAGATGGACTCAGGCGTTGGTACGCCGACGGCCGGCGAGGACGCCGTACGCCACGCCCACCGCGCCGACGACGATGCCCACGACGCCGAGGACGCGGGCGGTGGTGTCGCTGCTGTCGGAGTCGGCGGAGTCGGCGGTGGTGGTCGCGGCGGCCGGGGAGGCGTCGTCGGCGGGCTCCTCGCCCGCCTCCGAGCCGTGCCCGTGGCCGTCCTCCGAGGCCTCGGACAGGGTCAGCACGGGAGCCGGGTTCTCGGGCTCCTCCTGGCCCTCCTGCTGGATCTCGATCCAGCGCGCGACCTCGTCGTCGGAGTACGTCTGGATCGCCTTGAAGACCAGTTCGTCGGTGTCCTCGGGCAGCTGGCCCATGGAGACCGGGAACTTCTGGAAGAAGCCGGGCCGGATGCCCTTGCCGGTCGCGGTCCAGGTGATCTTGCTGACGGCCTCGTCGATCTTCTGGCCGTGCAGCTCGATCGGCTTGTCCAGCTTGGACGTGGTGACCTTCGCGTCCCAGCCCGGGATCGCCTCGGGCCGGGCGGAGGCCAGCGGGTGGTCGGCCGGGAAGGTGACCTCCAGCTTGACCGTCGAGGCGGTGTCGCTCTCGTTCGGGACACGGAAGTCGACGACCGCGTAGCCGCCCTTGGCGGCCTCGCCCTCGGGCTGCACGGACACGTGCGCGAAGGCGGGGACGGACAGGGCGAGTACGGCCGTGCCGGCGAGGACACCGGCGGCGGCGATACGGGAAGAGGCCTTCATACGGGAGCACTCCACAGTGAGTGAGTTCGGATGTATCCGGTGGTGAAGAGGGATGCGCGCGCCGACCGGTGGCACACGCGTGTGCCGCACGACGGCGGCCCTCAACCGGATCTCCGAACAGGGATCTCCCAGCCGTGGTCGCGTCGCGTCAGGCGGTGAGTACGAGCGCGGTCGCGGCGGTGGGCGGACCGCGCCTGATCACTGTGTGCTGGAGTGCGACGGTGCGGGGGCGCGGCGGCGCGAGCAGCGGAGTGCGCGCCGGGCGCGGACCCGTCTCGGGCGCCCCCGGCAGTCCGGCACGCAGGGCGCGCACCAGCGCGAGCGCCCCGCGCAGGGACCGTACGAGCGCCCCCTCGACGACGGAGTGCGCCGAGAGTTCGACGAGCCGCCGTACGGCCATGTCCCCGCGGCGCAGCAGCCACCCGGCGGCGAGGGCCGCGAGGAGGTGGGCGAGCAGCATCGGCAGGGAGGGCAGCAGGGAGGCGGAGTCGGTGACGGTGTCGGCCGGCTGATGTGCCGTGTGGGCCGACGGGTAGAGCCGCGCCTCGGTGAGGATCTGCCGGGCCTGGGCGGGGCTGATCGCCGCCGCGGTGGTTCCGCAGACGATCCGCGCGGCCCGGGCGACGAGCGAGGCGTCGGAGGCGGATGCGGCCGAGGTGGCGGCCACCCCGTGCTGGCCGAGTCCGAACAGCGTGTGCAGCACGGTCTGTCCGACCGCGAGCAGGGCAGCGATCCCGGCCAGGGACCGTTCGCGCCCGGCGAGCGGCACGGCGACCACGACGACCCCGAGGAATCCGGCGCCCAGCGTCCACAGCGGAACGGAGGCGCAGGAGCCGAGCGCGTGCCCGGCCCCGGCCAGCACGACACAGACCGCGGCGAACACCGCGGCCCGCAGCAGCCGGAAGCCGCGTCCGGTGCGCGTCGTGCGGGGGTGGGGGGCAGTCATGGCGGGCTCATCATCGCACTGGCCTTACGACGGCCATACGGCAGGTCCGCAAGATGCTTTACGGGCGGAAGATCCTTTCGGGTCCCTCAGGTCCCCCTCTGACACCACCTGCCCCCACATACACCGTTCCCGGGCCGGCGCGCATCGCCCATATGGGCGGCATCACGTCAACAATGCGCTTACGCCCCGCCGTGGGCGGCAATACGTAACGGTATGTCGAGCCGCGGCCAGGAGGCTGGAGCATGAGCATCTGGTGGTCACTCCATCTGCGGCGCGAGGCTGCCAGCGTTCCCCTCGCCCGGCGGCTGCTGCTCGGCACCATGGAGAGCGCGGGCGTGGACCCGGACGTGTCCTACGACCTCTCCATCGCCCTCAGCGAGGCCTGCGCGAACGCCGTGGAGCACGGCGGGGACACCGAGCCCGACGGCGCCTCGGACGCCTACCGGGTCACCGCCTACCTCGACGGCGAGAAGTGCCGCATCGAAGTCGTCGACTCGGGCCCGGGTTTCGACGCCGCGAACCGCAGCTCCCGGCCGACGTCCACCCAGTCCGAGCACGGGCGTGGCCTGTATCTGATCCAGGAGCTCGCCGACCATGTCCACATCGGCAACAAGCCGGGCCGGGGCGGTGCGGTGGTGAGCTTCGACAAGATGCTGAAGTGGCGCAAGGACGCCTCGCCTTTGGTGGCGGTGTAGTGCGACGCGTCACATTCCGGGAAAACGGCATCCGGGTATGTGAATCATAAATCAGAAAAAACTCCGGTGGCCGAAAGTGGAGGTATGAAATCCGCCTTTCCCGGCGACCGGAATCGGCCACACAGCGAGCTCAAAGGTTTCTTGATCCTCCCTCAAGACCTGCTGTTCTGCTGCTCGATGGTCCTGGGCTGACGGTTTCCGGCCATCCTTGGCAAACCTTTTGCTTGACTGGTTATTGCCCTTCGTAGAGCCTCGTGATTCATGACGATAGGTCGCCGAAAGCGTCAACTTGAAGAGTTGTCTCACTTTCTACGGACCCGGCGAATGCGCCTGTCCCCGGCGGAAGTCGGGCTCAGCGCGTCGGGTCGCCGGCGCACTCCAGGACTGCGCAGGGAAGAAGTCGCCGTCCTCGCCGGAGTCGGCACGTCCTGGTACACCTGGCTGGAACAAGGAAGGGACATCAACGTCTCGGAATCGGTCCTCGGCGCGATCAGCGGAGCCCTGCGGCTCAACCCCGCCGAGGAGATCTATCTGCACCGGCTGGCCGGCCTGAAGACACCGGACGTCGACCAGCGGACCGACGGCGGTCCCGCCGACCCCGAGCGGCTGGCCGAAATCGTGAACCACTGGTTCCCCAACCCGGCACTCGTCCGCGACCGCTGCTGGAACATCCTGGCGGCCAATTCGGCCGTGGCCGAGTTTCTCGGCTTCCCGGGGCCCGGCGGGAACATTCTGGTGGAGTTCTTCACCGACGAGACCTGCCGACGTCGTTACGCCCAGGCCGACGAACTCGCCCGCAGCACGGTCGCCCGCTTCCGCGCGGACGTGGCCGACTGTTTCGGCCGCCCCGAGGTCGAGCGCATCCTCGACGAGCTCAATGACAGGAGCCCGGAGTTCGCGCGGCTGTGGGGCAGCCACGAAGTACTGGAACCGACCAGAAGCCGTGCCAAGGAGATCTTCCACGGCACCGTCGGAGCGCTCGGCTTCGATGTCCACGAATGGGAACTCGCGGCCGATCACGAGGTTCAGCTGATCCTGCACATGCCGACAGTGCAGGAGACACGGGACAAGCTGGACGCCTTCTTCGCCGCGGCCGGCCCGGACGATCCGGACCGGCCCGGCGAGGACGGCGGAGCCGGCGAGGGGGGCGGTCAGCTTCCCTCGGAGAAGGCCATCGCGGCCGCGTAGGAGTCCTCGAAGGTCTGATAACGCTGGATGAGGCCGTCGCGGACCGTGATCCGGATCGCGAAGGGGCCCGAGAACGACTTGCCGGTCGAGATCACCTTGTGGGTGAACTCCCCGAGGACGAAGGCGTCCTCGCCGTCCACGGCGATGCGCTCGACATCGAAACGCTGGGTGTCCACGGCGGCCACGAACCGCTGGAACCAGCCCTCCACCTCATGGCGGCCCACGAGATGCCCCGTCCACGGGACGACGGGGGCGCCCGCCACCACCAGATCCGCCTTCTCGGCGAACAGCTCCGGCAGCCCGGGCAGATCGCCCACCCCGAAGCGCCCGAAGAACTCCTGGACCGTGTCCGCGGTGCTGCGTGTCATGCGCTGTGTCCTTCCCTGGTTTCACGTGAAACGGCGCCGGCCGGGGCCAGCGTGGCCAGATGGCCGTGGATGCGTGCGAGGTCGGGGGTCCGGTCCTGGGCGGCGACATAGTGGTCCGGGCGGACCAGGACGGCGGTGAAACGCCGACCCGGCGCCGAGCGGACGGTCACCAGATCGCCGTACGACTCCTCCAGCTCGGCCAGTTCCGCCGGGCGCGTGCCGGAGGGCGGGAGGGTGACGAGCAGGGTGTAGCGGTCGACGGGGAGGGACTCGCGCAGCGCGGGGTCCGTGAGCAGATGGCCGTTGCGGTGGCGGGGGCGCCGCAGCCGTCCGCTCGGGTCCTCGTCGACCGCCGGGCCCGCCGGGTAGTGGTTGGTCAGACCGGCCAGCCACGGCGAGTAGAACCGGTCGAAGACGCCGGAGCGTTCGGCGAGCCGGGCGGAGACATCCCGCAGCGCGATCTGCCAGCGCTTGGCCAGCATCCACGCCTTCGTCTGCACCTCGGCCTGCTTCACCACGCCCTGGGCGACCGCGGCGCGCTCGCTGCCGTAGCTGTCCAGCAGGGCGGGGGCGGCCGCGCCGCGGTGCACCAGCGCCAGCTTCCAGGCGAGGTTGTGGGCGTCGGTCACCCCGGTGTTCAGGCCCTGGCCGCCCGCGGGACTGTGGATGTGGGCGGCGTCGCCCGCCAGGAAGACCCGGCCGGCCCGGAACCGCTCGGCGTGCCGGGCGTGGATGCTGAACGTGGTCTGCCAGGAGACGTCGTACAGCTTCAGGCCGCCCGGGCCCCGCTTGTCGACGAAGTCCTGGAGGACCTCCTCGGTGAGGTCCTCGGGGCGCATACCGGGCGGGCCCGCGGTGAACACGCGGAAGCGGCCGTTGTAGAGCGGGACCAGGACCATGATCCCGTTCTCGGTGCAGTAGTAGTGCACGGCGTCCCGCTGGAGGTCCCCGTCGATCGCGGTGTCGGCGAGGATGAAGACGTTCGGGTAGGTGGCGCCCTTGAAGTCGATGCCCAGCGACTTGCGGACGGTGCTGCTCGCTCCGTCGCCGCCGACGACGTAGGCGAACTCCTCGGTGGACTCGGTGCCGTCGGGGGCGCGCAGGGTGGCCAGCACGCCGTCCGGGTCCTGGCTCAGCCGGGTCAGCTCGGTGCGCCACTCCACCGTGCCGCCGGCGTCCGTGAAGGCCTCGCGCAGGAGTTCCTCGACGTCCGGCTGGATGATCACCATGGGGCGGGTGCGGTCGCCGAAGACGATGTCGCAGATCGGGTCGGTGCCGGAGTTGTAGCGGAAGGAGTGCACGGGCAGACCGTGCTTGTCGAGGTAGGAGGCGGCGCCGAGGCCGCGGAACACCTCCAGGGTGCGCGGCCACACCATCAGGGCCTTGGTCAGCGGGCTGGGCTCGTCCGTCCTGTCGACCAGGCGCACCGGGGTGCCCCGGCGGGCCAGTTCGGCCGCGGCGGTCAGGCCCACCGGGCCCGCGCCCACCACCAGCACCGGCCGGTCGTCGGGCTTGCTCATGACGTTTCTCCCATCGTGATCGGTTCCCGGGTGTCGGCGATGTCGGGCTTCCGCTCGGCCGGAGCGGGGCGCAGCATCCGCATGATCAGCGGGGCGCCCAGCGCGCACACCGCGGCGAGCAGCCACAGCACGGTGTGCAGGGCGGAGGTGTAGGCGCCGGAGACGTAGGCGATGAAGTCGGCGCGCTCAGCGGCGGGCACTTGATCGGCCACGGCGCTGATCTCGCCCTGCACCACACGGTTGGCGAGCTCGCCCTCGTCGTCGTGGAGGTTGCCCTGGACGAGGCTGACCAGCACGGATCCCATACCGGCGATGGCGACGGCCTCGCCGGTCAGCCGCATGGTGTTGAACAGGCCGGCCGCCATGCCCGCCCGGCTCGCGTCCACGGCGCCGATCGCCGCCCCGTCGAGCAGCCCGAAGGAGATGCCCACCCCGGTGCCGATGACGAGCAGCGGACCGGCGAGCACAGCGGTCGTGGAGTTCTGGTCGAGGACGGTGAGCCAGGCCGCGCCGCCCGCCACCAGCAGCAGGCTCACCCCGAGCAGCACCGAGGTGCTGATCTTGCGGGCGAGTACGCCGCTGATCACGGGCAGCGCCAGCACCGGGCCGCTGAGCAGCAGCATCGTCAGACCGGCGCGCTGCGAGCTCATGCCGTTCACGCCGATGAAGAAGGACGGCAGGAAGACCAGCAGACACACGAAGCCGAAGGCCAGCAGCACCGGCATCAGGCTGACCGCGGCGAACTTCGGCTCCCGCAACAGCGACAGCTCCAGCATCGGCCGCGCCCGCCGCTTCTCGATCCGTACGAAGGACACCATCAGCACCACGGCCAGTACCGCGAGCGCGAGCACCACCGGGTGCGCCCAGCCCAGTTGCGGCCCCTCGACCAGGGCGAGGGTGAAGGCGAACAGGGCGCCGCTGAAGGTGGTCGCGCCCGCGTAGTCCACGCCGGAGGCGTCCGGGTCGCGGGACTCGGTCAGCGCCGGGCGCAGCAGCAGGACGGCCGCGGCGACGGCGGCATGGGCGAGGAACACCGAGCGCCAGCCCCAGGCCCCGACGAGCAGCCCGGACAGCGAGGGGCCGAGCGCGAGCCCGAGCCCGAAGGAGGAACCGAGGAACCCGAACGCCCGCGCGCGGGCGGTGCCTTCGTAGGCCTGGGCGAGCAGTGCGGTCGCCGCGGTGAGCACCATCGCCGCGCCGACGCCGGCGGCGCCGCGCAGCACGTCGATCAGCACCACCTCGGAGACGAGCGCCGAACCGGCCGTGCACAGCACGAAGACGACGAGCCCGAGCGTGAACATCCGGCGGCGGCCGAGCAGATCGGCGAGCGAGCCGGCGACCAGCATCACGCTGGCGAAGGTGAGGTTGTAGGCGTTGACGACCCACTGCACGGTCACCAGCGAGGCGTCCAGATCCCCGCCGAGGTCGGGCAGCGCGACGGAGGTTCCGGTCAGGGAGGCGGGGAGCAGCCCGCAGGAGACACAGACCGCGAGAAGGGTCAGGACGGGACGGGACCGAGCGGCACCCGTCGGACGAGTGGACACGAGAACTCCAGGGTTCGGGGAAACGAGGGATGCGTTACCGCCGTGCCGCGCGCGCCTGCTCGACGCCCCACAGCAGCAGCACGAGCGCGGCCAGACCGCCCCCGGCCGCGCACACTCCGGCCCACCCCGCGGCGGAATGGACGGCGCCCGACAGCGCCGAACCCGCCGCGCCGCCCAGGAAGTAGGCGGTCATGTAGGCCATCGTGATCCGGCTGCGGGCCTCGGGGCGCAGCCGGTAGAGGACACCGAGGTTGGTCACCTGGGCGCCCTGCACACCGAAGTCGAGCAGCAGCACACCGAGCACCAGGCACACCAGCAGGTGACCGCCGTCGAGGGCGAGCAGCCCCCAGGCGGCCAGGTTCGCGGCGTACAGCAGGGTCGAGGCCGGCCGGTCCCGGCCGCGGTCCACCAGCGGCCCCATCGCCCGCGCCGCCAGCGCCCCGGCCGCCCCGAGCAGCCCGAACGCACCGATCAGGGCTTCGCCGTACGAGTACGGCGGCGCCGCGAGCAGAAAGGCCGCGGAGGTCCAGAAGACGCTGAAGGAGGCGAAGGTGAGGAAGCCGTACAGGCAGCGCAGCCGGAGCAGCGGCTCCTCGCCGACCACCGACGCCACCGAGCGCAGCAGCCCTAAGTAGCCGAGCCGCTCGGCCGGTTCGAGGTCGGGCAGCAGCCGCCACAGCAGCGCGGCGAGCACCACCATCCCCACCGCCGCGACCGCGAACACCGCGCGCCAGGAGCCGGTGAGCTGCGCCAGCAGGCCGGCGCCGGTGCGGGCCAGCAGCACGCCGAGCAGCACCCCGCTGAGCATCCGGCCGGTGACCCGGCCGCGCTGCTCGGGCCGGGCGAGCGCGGCGGCGAACGCCACCAGCAGCGGGGCACCCACCGCCGTCACCGCCATCAGCCCGGACAGCACGACCAGCGCGGCGACCGAGGGCGCGGCGGCCGAGGCCGCCTGCCCCGCCGCCGTCACCAGCAGCAGCGCCACCAGCAGCCGGCGCCGGTTCACCGAGTCACCGAGCGGCACCAGCAGGGCCAGGCCCACGGTGTACCCGGCGGTGGAGGCCGTGACCACCAGCGACGCCGCGGTGCTGCCGACGCCGAACTCGGCGGCGATCGAGGTGAGCAGCGGATGCGCGTAGTAGATGTTGGCCACGGCCAGCCCGGCGGCCACGGCGAACACCGTGACCAGCCGGTCCGGAAGCCCCGCCGCCGGACGCAGCGCCGGGACGGTGGGGGAGGTCATGGAACGAGCACGATCTTTCCGGTGGTGCGGCCGGCCTCGCCGTACTCGTGCGCCTTCGCGGCGTCGGCCAGCTTGAACACCTGGTCCACCCGCACCCGCAGGCGGTCCGCCTCGACCAGTGCGGCCAGCGCTTCGAGGCCGGAGTGGTCGGGCTCGACCAGGAAGCCCGTCACGCGTACGCCCAGACTGGCGGCGAGGGTGGTGAGTTCGGGGCTGACGTGCCCGATCACGGTGATCAGCAGCCCGCCCGGGCGCAGGGTGCGCAGCAGCTCGAAGCTGTGCTCCCCGCCGAGCAGGTCCAGGGCGACGTCCTGTCCGGTGACCGTGTGGTGCAGCGGGCCCGCCGTGTAGTCGACGGGGTGGTCCACCCCGACCTCGCGCAGGAAGTCGTGCTTCTCGGCGCGGGCCGTGCCGGTGACCTCGGCGTCGTGGGCCCGGGCGATCTGGGCGGCCAGATGGCCGACGCCGCCCGCCGCCGCGGTGACCAGCACCTTGTCGCCGCGGCCGATGCGCGCGGTCTCCACCAGCGTCTGCCAGGCGGTGAGGCCGGCCAGCGGCAGGGCGGCCGCCTCCTCGAAGCCGAGCCTCGCCGGTTTGCGGGCGAACTGCCGGGCGGGCGCGGTCACATACTCGGCGTAGGCGCCGCCCGGGCGCGGGAAGCCGATCAGGCCGAACACCTCGTCGCCGGGCTCGAACCGGGTCACCCGGGGCCCGGACTCCACGACTCCGGCGACGTCCCAGCCCTGCACGAACGGCGGGGCGCCCAGGGCGCCGGGCGGGAAGACGCCCGCGCGGATCTTCCAGTCGACGGGGTTGACGCCCGCCGCCTCGACGCGGACCAGCACCTCGGTGGGCAGCGGCGCGGGGCGGTCCACGTCCGTCAGACGCAGGACGTCCGGGGCGCCGGCCCCGGTGGTCACGACGGCTTTCACCGGCCGCTCCGCTCGTTGAGGTAGGCGGCCCACTCGGCCAGCTTCTGGCTGAGGACGAGGTCGCCCTCCGGCACCTCGATGCCGTACTCGCGCTGGATGAACAGGGCGATCTCGATCAGGGTCAGCGAGTCCAGCGAGAGGTCCTCCAGGGTCTTCTCCGGGTCGATCTCCTCGACGGGGACCTCGGCCTTGTCGGCTATGAACGCGACCAGTCCGGGATAAGCCGTGACAGGCATCTCGTACTCCCTCCTCGGAGCGGTGCTCCGGGGCTTGCGTGGATCGGTGAGGTGGGGGGTGAGGTGAGCGGCGTGCGGGGCCGGTGCCGGATCAGGCGGCGGCTGCGGGGATTCCGGTGTACTGAAGGCCGTCGGGCCAGGTCAGGGTGATGGCGCCCCAGGTCGTACCGGCACCGAAGGCGGTCAGCAGCACCTTGTCGCCGGCCAGCAGTCGCCCCTCGCCGTGCGCGTCGTCCAGGGCCAGCGGAATGGAGGCGGCGGCCGTGTTGCCGGTGTGGCCGATGTTCACGTACGCCCGCTCCGGGGCGATGCCGAGCTGTTCGGCCACGGCGTGCAGGATGCGGACGTTGGCCTGGTGACCGACGAGGAGTTCCACGTCGGCTACGGTCCAGCCGGTGCGGTCGAGGACGGTCCGGGAGGCCTCCGTCATGCGCAGCACCGCGTTCTTGAACACCTCGCCGCCGCGCATGGTGAGGTACTGGTCCTCGCGCAGCGCCGCGCTGTGGTGGCTGCGCTGCCGCGAGCCGCCGGCCGCCACCTGGATCAGATCGGCCTGCATCCCGTCACTGGCGAGTTCGGTACGGCGCAGCGCGCCCGGCTCGTCGGCCCGGCCCGCGCGCAGCACCACCGCCCCGGCGCCGTCCGCGAAGATCGGCGCGGTGGTGCGGTCGAAGGGGTCGACGATGGTGGTGAACGCGTCGGCACCGACCACCAGGACGCTGTCGGCCACCGCGGACGCGATCAGCCCGGCGCCGGTGGCCAGGGCGTACAGGAAGCCCGAGCACACCGCCCCGACGTCGAAGGCGGGGACGGTGCCGAGCCCGAGGCCGGCCGCGACCGTCGGACCGGTCGCCGGGCACGGATGGTCCGGAGTGGCGGTGGCGACCACCACGGCCCCGACGTCCGGCTCGCCGGCCGAGTCCAGCGCCCGCCGCCCGGCCTCGATGGCGAGGTCGCTGGTGGCGGCGCCGGGATCGACGATCCGCCGCTCGGTGATGCCGGTGCGGGTGCGGATCCACTCGTCGGAGGTGTCCATGCGGGCGGTCAGATCGTGATTGGTCACCACCCGGGGCGGCAGGGCGGAGCCCAGGCCGGCGAGGACGGCGGCCCGTGACGTCATCGCACGATCACCGAGGCCCGGTCGGACTCGGTGCGCATGTCGAGGGCCTCGTACTCGGCCTGCGCCTGCGCGATGGCCTCCTCCGGCGACATCAGCGCCGGCAGGTCGAACAGCCGGGCGATCTCGACCAGGCGCTCCTCGACGGTGCCGCCCACCACATGCGCGGGGATGCCGAGTTCGGCGGCGACCTCCAGCAGCCGCTCGTCGGCCATGGAACGGAACCGCTCGTTGACCGGACGGTGCCCGTCGGCGGCCAGCGCCAGCTCGTTGGGCAGATGCACGAAGACGTCGTACGTCTGCTTCACATGCTGCTTGAAGGCGATGCCCAGTTGCTCCATCACGGCGTCGAACACCCGGATGTCCGCGGTGCGTTCAACGCTCTCCAGCTCGCTGAGGTGCACGGAGTCATTGGGGTTGATGCCGACGACGACCCGCACGGAGCCGTAGATCCACTCCTGGAGGGAGGAGCCGTCGGAGACGAACGAGCCCTCGAAGCGGCTCTCGTGGACGGCCCGGTCCACATGGCGGCGCACGATCAGCTGGACCAGCTCGGCCGCGGTGCACTGCTCCAGGGTCTTGCCCGGCACGGCCTCGGGCAGCAGCTCCCGCATGGTGCGGGCACGGGTGCGCGGAATTCCCACGTAATGCGCGAGGGCATACGAGGTGAGGGTCTTTCCGGAGGAATACGTGCCGGATATGGCGATACGCATGACGGGCTCCATTCGGGAATTCGGAAACGGGGAGGAATCAGCCGGGCAGCCGGTGCGCGACGGAACAGCGCACGGTGTTCCCGGCGAGTTGTCCGACGATGTCGGCGGCGCGCCACATCTCTTCGTCCCGCCGTAGCAACGCGCTGTTTTCCAGCCGTACATCGAGCGGGGTCTCGTAGCGGATGGGATCGGGTTCCGCGCTCGCCCGCAGGACGGTGGTGCGCATCCACAGCGTGTTGCTGGCGCCGCGGGAGATGCCGTCGGTCTCGTACAGCAGGATCTGCCCGAGCTGAAGGCTCGTCACGAAGGTGTCGATCAGGCCGACGAAGGGCTGGTACAGGCCCTCGGTGCCCTCGGTGGCCAGCACCGTGCCGGGCTCCTGGGCCACGTCGACGACGGCGTGCGCGCGGGCCTCGGCGACCAGTACCGCGACCTTGCGCACGCTCTGCGTCCGGGCCGTGAACCCGGTGCCGTAGTACTGCCGTTCCACCGGCCCCAGCAGCTCCGCCGGGCCGGCGTAGGTGGCCGCGGCGACCGGGGCGCTCGCCGCCGGGCCGGACTGCGGATGACGCAGGTCGGTGCGGATCCGCATCCCGCCGACCAGGGTCTGGAGCCGGGACACCGACTCGCCCTCGCCGTCCGGGACCGGGACGCCGAGCACGGTGGTGCGCACCGGCAGCCCGGTCAGCTCCTCGTCGGGCGTGGTGCCCGCCTTGATCCGCGCCTCCAGCACCCGTCCCGCGCGCCGGCTCTGCGGGCCGAGGCCGAGCGCGTGGGTGAGGGCCAGCTCGCTCAGGTGCACGGCGACGATCAGGCCGTCGACGGTGCTCAGATGCGGGCGCAGATCGCCGCGCCGGGCCTTGGTCGACCAGTCGGCCGGGTAGACGACGTCCAGCCCGCCGGTCAGCTCCGTGGGCACGTCCCGGCCGCCGGTCGCCTCGACCTTGTCGTAGCGGTACCGCACCCGCCGGAATCCGGAACCGAAGAACCGCTTTTCGCCGGGTCCCAGATAGTCGTCGACCGAGTCGAGGAGTAATTCCTTGGCAGGCAGCATTCCAGACAAAGCCAACTCCCTTGTGTCGGGGCCAGTGGGTGCTTTTCGGTCAGCTCGAAGCTAGCCGAGAAAACTCGCCGCAACGAGAGTCGGCCCATGCGGTTACTGCCAACACCACCCTGGACACCACCAGTTGACGCCCTTTTCCGGGCACCTCGGAATTGACTAGCGTCGTAGCTGTTCGCGGACACGGATTCCAGTGCCGCACACGGGGAGGCAGCATGTCCGACTTGACGCTCGGCCCCTGGGCCGTGACACCCGAGTTCAGCCAGCAGCAGCTCGTCCCCAAGTTGGGGATCGAGCTGGTGCGCTGCGAGCCGGGACTGGTCATCGGCACCATGCCCGTGGCCGGCAACCGCCAGCCCGTCGGGATCATGCACGGCGGCGCCAACGCCGTACTGGCCGAGACACTGGGATCCGTCGCCGCGTTCCTGCACACCGGACCCGGCGGCCACGCGGTCGGCCTGGACCTGTCCTGCACCCACCACCGCTGGGTGGCCGGCGGCACCGTGACCGGTGAGTGCCGCCCCCTGCACGAGGGCCGCACCTCCGCCACCTACGAGATCGTCATCACCGACAGCTCCGGCAGACGCTCCTGCACCGCCCGGCTGACCTGCGCCGTCAGCGTCCGCGCCCGTTCCCGCGGCGTCCTGCGCACGGCGTGAGGGATCCGGGGTCCCCCGCAGTCACCAGCGCTCCGGGGTCCCCCCGCAGTCACCATCGAAGAGAGCCATCGAAGAGAGGCCAACACCCCATGTGCCACAGCACCGACAGCAGGCCCCCCGCCGTCGAGAACCCCGGCAGCGTGGCCGAGGAGGGGCTGATCGAGCTGACCTCCGAGGACGGGACGGCGTTCAGCGCCTTCCATGCGCGGCCGGGTGAGCCCAACGGACGCGGTGTCGTGATCCTGCCGGACATCCGCGGCGTCCACGCCTACTACCAGGAGCTGGCCCGCCGGTTCGCCGAGGCCGGGTTCGCCGCCGTCGTGCTCGACTACTACGGGCGCACCGCCGGACTCGGGCCGCGCGACGACGAGTTCGAGTGGCAGCCGCACTTCAAGCAGCTGGTGCCGGACAGCGTGGCCGACGACGCCCGGGCCGCGGTCACCTACCTGACCTCGCAGAACCCCGGCGTCACCGTCTTCTCGGTCGGCTTCTGCCTGGGCGGCGGCCACTCCTGGCGGCTCGCGGGCAGCGGCCTGGACCTCGCCGGGTCGATCGGCTTCTACGGCCTGCCGGGCCTGGCGGAGGACCGCCTGAAGGACATCTCCGCCCCGCTGCTGCTCCTCCTCGCCGGCGACGACGTCGCCACCACCCAGGAGGACTTCGCGGCCTTCCGCGGCAAGCTGGACGACGAGGGCAAGCCCTACGAGTACAAGATCTACGAAGGTGCCCCGCACTCCTTCTTCGACGGCGGCGCCCCGGAGTGGAAGGACATCAGCGCCGACGCCTGGCAGCGGCTGCTGGACTTCACCGCGCGCCACGCGGAGCCCGCCGTATGAGCCGTGACATCCGCGAGGAGCAGCGCGGCAACCCCCGCTTCGAGCGCGGGCAGGCCAAGCTGCTGGAGCTCGGCGACTCGGGTGACGCGATCTTCACGACGCTCGCCGACGTGGCGCCCGACATGGGCCGCTACGTCGCCGAGTTCGTCTTCGGCGACCTGTACGGCCGGGGCGGACTCGACGACCGGCAGCGGCAGTTGGTCACCCTGGCGCTGCTCACCGCCCTCGGCGACACCGAGCGCCAGTTCGCCTTCCATCTGAACCTGGCCCTGAACGCGGGCGTCACCCCGCAGGAGGTCGTCGACTCCCTCGTGCACGGCCTGGCCTTCGTCGGCTTCCCGCGCACCTTCAACGGCCTCAGCACGGCCAAGCGGGTCTTCGCCGAGCGGGGTCTGCTGCCGGTGGCGGCGGGCTGACCACCACTTCCGCCCCGTGCGTGCCTTCAACCCCCCGTCGGCCCGCGCGGGGCGGGACCCATTTCACGCAGGAGGGAACCGCCTTGCGACGACGATCGGCCGCGTTCTTCGACGTAGACGGCACCGTCACCAACGTCACCAGCATGTTCCGGTTCCTGGAGTTCCGGCTGGCCGCCGAGGGGCATCCGCCGTCGGCGTACCGCCACGAGCGGCAGCGGCTGAAGGCCATGACGGCCGCCGGGGTCCCGCGCACCGAGACCAACCGCGCCTACTTCGCCTCCTACGCCGGGGCGGACGTACACGCCGTCGCCGCGCTGGCCGAGGAATGGTTCCGGGCCGAAGTGGGCCGGGGCGCCTTCTTCAACGAGCGCGTGGTGGACGCGCTGCGCCGGCACCAGCGCGAGGGGGATCTGGTCGTGCTGGTCTCGGGCTCGTTCCGGGCCTGCCTCGCCCCCGTCGCCCGGCACCTCGACGCGGACATCGTGGTCTGCTCGGACCCGGAGACGGCGCACGGCAGGTACACCGGGCAGGTGGAGCGCCCGATGATCGGCGAGGCCAAGGCGGAGGCGGTCCGCACCCTCACCACCACCGGCCGGCTCGACCTCGCCGGGTCCACTTCCTACGGCGACCACGTCTCCGACCTGCCGCTGCTGCGCATGACGGGCCGGGCGGTGGTGATCGGCGAGGACCCGGAGATGCGGGAACAGGCCCGCCGCCACGGCTGGACGGTGTGGCCCCGGCTTCAGCTTCCTCAGGACTCTCAGCCTGCGCACAGCGTCCGCCCACGCTCCTGACGGGCGCCGTTCCTACGTTCATGTCCATGACGGGAAACCACAGGGACACTACGATCACCCGGCGCCGCGCCCTCGCGGTGACCGGTGGCACGGTGGCGGCCGGCGGCCTGGCCTTCGCGGGCTACCAGGCGGCGTTCGCGGACGAGACGGTGACGGACGCGACGGCGACCGCCTCGGCCACGAGCAGCAGTGGTGTGTGCATGACGCTGATGACGAGCGTCACCGAGGGCCCCTACTACCTCGACGGCGCCCTGGTCCGAAAGGACATCACCGAGGGCAAGAGCGGCGTCCCGCTGACCCTGCGCCTGACCGTCGTCGACGCCACCGACGGCTGCACCCCGGTCCCCGGCGCCGCCGTGGAGATCTGGCACTGCGACGCCTGGGGCTACTACTCCGGCTACACGACCGCCAACCCCGGCGGCTCGGCCCCGGCGGAGAGCGAGGACGGCTCGACGGCCGACGACAACACGTACCTGCGCGGCTACCAGATCGCCAACGCCAACGGGGTCGTCAAGTTCGAGACGATCTTCCCCGGCTGGTACACCCCGCGCACCTGCCACATCCACGTCAAGGTGCACACGGGCGGCGAGAAGGAGGACGGCACCTACGAGGGCGGCAAGGTCAACTACACCGGCCAGTTCTTCTTCGACGACGAGATCGCCCAGGAGATCTTCACCCTTGAGCCCTACTCCCAGCACTCCGGCAGCTACACCACCCTCGACAACGACATGGTCTACGACGGAGGCGGCGCCGCGAGTGGTCTGCTGACCTTGAAGCCGGTCAAGAAGGCGGACCCGTCCAAGGGCTACAAGGGCTTCCTCACTCTCGGCATCGACCCCGACGCGGAGAACACGGGCGCGGGCGGTGGCGGCGAGGGCGGTGGTGGCGGCGAGGGCGGCACCCCGCCGGACGCCCCCTCGGACGCCCCGTCGGCCTCGGCCTCGTCGTAACGGATGACCAGCCGCGAGGACGAGGCGCTGGCGGAGGCCGCAGTGGCCGCGCTGACCGGACAACTGGCCCTGGCCCCCAAGCCGGGGCTGCCGGACCCGCGTGACCTCGGCGCCCGGGACCACTGCTCGCTGCGCTGGTCGGCGAAGGCGCTCGTGCCGGGGCTCGTCGCGATGGCCGCGGCGGCCCGCCGGACCGGTGAGCCCACGCCCACCCTGCGCGCGGAGCTGGGCGCGATCGGGCGGTGCACCGAACACTCGGTGGGCCTCGCGGGCGGCGGCCACCGGGGTGCCCTGTGGACGCTCGGGCTGCTGGTCGCGGCGGCGGCCCTCGACCCCCGCGCCGCGGCCCCCGACATCGCCGCGACCGCCAAGCGCATCGCCGCCCACCCCGACAAGCGGGCCCCGCGGCGGCCGTCGCGGGGCTCCTCGGTGTCGGCGAAGTACGGCGCCGCGGGGGCGCGGGGCGAGGCACGGGCCGGATTCCCGCACGTACGGCGGGCATTGGACGCCCTCACGGCATCCCGCTCGCGCGGCGCGCCGGAGACAGAGGCCCGCCTCGACGCCCTGCTCACCGTGATGTCCACCCTCCAGGACACGGAACTGCTGTACACGGCGGGCCCTCTGGGCCTGCGCCACGTCCAGGCGGGCGCCCGCGAGGTCCTGGAGGCGGGCGGTACGTCGACGCACGCGGGCGCGGCGGCACTGACGTCCCTGGACACCGACCTGCACACACGCGCGTGGAGCCCCCGGGGCAGCGCGGGCTTGCTGGCGGGGGCACTGTTCCTGGACTCGCTGCCGGTGGCTGCGGGGGTTGCTTGACGGGTGCGCGGGGTGGGCGGGGCCTGATTGCCTGCGTAGCCTGCGGGCATGAGTGCCGCCTAGGGCGGCACGGGTGGGCGCAGGCGGCACCCCGCAAGCGCCGGGCTGCGCACCCACCCCCACGCCCGCCAACACCCCGCCGCACCGCTCAAGCCGCCTGCACCCGACGCCGGTCGAGACGCGCCGGCTCGCCAACCCGGCGCGCCGCGGCCCGCGTGGCCGGCCCCATCGCGTACGACGCCGCCACCGTCGCCGCACCCAGGAGCAGCCACCCCGCCGGCCCCCACCCCACCAACAGCGTCGTCAGCACGAGCGGACCGGCCGTCCGGGCCACCGTGACGCCCGTGCCGAAGAAGCCCTGGTACTCACCGACCCGGTCGGCCGGGGCGAGGTCGAAGGACACCTGCCAGGAACCCGCCGACTGACCCATCTCCGCGATGACCAGCAGCACCGAGCCGACCACCAGAACACCCACCGCCACCCACGGCGAGACACCCGCCGACAGGGCGAACACCGCGCACGCCGCCAGCATCACCCACCCCGACCTCCGCACCGCGCGCGTGGCCGTCGCCAGCCCCTTCACCCCGCGTGCCATCCGCACCTGGAAGGCCATCACCGCACCGGTGTTGAGCACGAACAGCGCGGAGACGAGCCAGGTCGGCGCCTCGGTCCGCTCCGCGATCCACAGCGGCAGCCCCAGGCTGAGCAGCGGCATCCGCAGCAGCAGCACGGTGTTGAGCGCCGTGACGACGACGTACGGCCGGTCGCGCAGGACACCGACCCCGGTCTCCTTGACGGGCGCGGCCGGCGCCACCGCGGGCAGCCGCAACAGCACCGCCGCGCACAGCAGGAAGCTCACCGCGTCCAGCGCGAACACCCCGAGATACGCCGCCCTCGACCCGGCGTGCAGCGCGAGCCCGCCCAGCCCCGCACCCACCGCCAGACCGGCGTTGAGCGTCGACTGCAGATGGGCCAGCAGCCCGGTCCGCTCGCCCGCGGACACCAGCCCCGCCAGCAGCGCCTGCCGGGCCGCCGCCAGTCCGGACTGCGCGGTGGCGTACGCGACCGCCGCCGCCACGAAGGGCCAGAAGCCGCGCACCACGAGGAACGACGCCACCGCGAGCCCGGTCGCCAGCGCGAGCAGTATCGCCGTACCGCGCGGCCCCCGCCGGTCCGCCAGCCGCCCCAGCGGCACGCCCGCCAGCGAGCCAACCCCCCACGCGACCGTCAGCCCGAGCCCCACGCGCGCGGGGTCGAGACCGACGACGTGGGTGAAGTAGAGCGCCGAGGTGACGTAGTAGGCGCCGTCCCCGACCGAGTTGGCCAACTGGGCGAGAGCCAGGACACGTTGGGGACCCGCGGGCGGAACGAGGGAGTTCGTCATGGCTACGACACTAGAAGCGAACTGGACTCCGAAACAGAACCACTAGCCGCCGCTGTTCATGGCCCAATTCACCCGCCGTTGAGGACCTTCCCGAGCATCTCCAACGCCTCCGGATAGACCCGCTCCCGGGGCGTCCCGTACCCCACGACCAGCCCCTGCGGCCGTGCACCGCCCTCCTCGTGCCAGTGGTCGCCCAGCCGCCCCACCGCGAGCCCCGCCGCCTCCGCCCGCGCCAGCACCGCCGGTTCGTCGTCCACCTCCACCAGCGCATGCAGCCCGGCCGCGATCCCGCGCACCGACCGGCGCGCCCCCAGCCGGTCCACGAGCCGGTCCCTGCGCCGCCGGTACCGCAGCCGGCTCGCGCGCACATGACGGTCGTAGGCGTGGCTGTCGATCAGCTCGGCGAGCGCCAACTGGCCCAGGGACTCGGTGTGGTGGTCGCTGTGCAGCTTGGCGTCGGCGACCGCGTCGACGAGCTGCGGCGGCAGCACCATCCAGCCGAGCCGCAGCGCGGGCCCGAGCGTCTTGGAGGCGGTCCCCAGATACACGACCTGCCCCGGCGCCATTCCCTGCAGGGCCCCGACGGGCTGCCGGTCGTAACGGAACTCCCCGTCGTAGTCGTCCTCGACGATCAGCGCCGCACGCGCGCGTGCCCAGTCGGTGAGCGCCCGCCGCCGCTCCGGGTGGAGTGTGACCCCCGTCGGGTACTGGTGCGCGGGCGTGACGACGACGGCGGCCGGATCCCCGAGGCCCTCGACGCAGGCGCCGCGCTCGTCGACCCGTACGGGCACCACCGTCCCGCCGTTGCGCCGCACCACCTGCCGATGGAACGGCAGCCCGGGGTCCTCCATGGCGAACTCGCCGCCCTCCAGCACCCGGGTCAGGAGCGCGAGCCCCTGCACATACCCGGAGGTGATCACGATCCGCTCCGGCGGTGCGATCACCCCGCGCGCCCGCCCCAGATACCCCGACAGCGCCGTCCGCAGCTCGATGCGCCCGCGCGGATCGCCGTAGTCGTACGCCAGCGAGGGCGCCACGGCGACGGCCCGCCGCAGCGCCCGCAACCAGGCGGCGGCCGGAAACGCCCCGACGTCCGGACTCCCCGGCCGCAGATCGAAACGAGGCTCACGCGCGTGTGCGGTGGCCTTCGCCGGTTCGGCGGCGGAGGGAGGCAGCGGGGCCACCTGCGTACCCGAGCCCTGCCGCGCGGTCAGATACCCCTCGGCGACGAGCTGGTCGTAGGCGGCCTTCACGGTGTTCCGCGAGACCCCCAGCTCCTCCGCGAGCCGCCGCGTGGCGGGCAACCGCTCCCCGGGCGCCAGCCGCCCGTCCCGAACGGCATCACGCAGAGCACGCTCAAGCCCGGCACGCCGCCCGTCGGCGGCGAGAAGTTCAAGATGCAGGTCCACACAAACCCCCCTCAGGGGCGCGGGGAACTGCGCGACAAGCCCCCACACGCCCGCAGACCGCACTGATGGCCGGACACCCCACCGGTGCCCGGCCATCAATCCAAAAAAGATCAGCCCTTCAAAGAGGCCATCCACGCCTCGACCTCGTCCGACTGCCGAGGAAGCCCCGCAGAAAGATTCCGGTTCCCGTCCTCCGTCACCAGAATGTCGTCCTCGATCCGGACGCCGATGCCCCGGTACTCCTCCGGCACGGTCAGATCGTCGGCCTGGAAGTACAGCCCCGGCTCGACGGTCAGCACCATGCCCGCCTCCAGCGTGCCGTCGACATACGACTCCACGCGCGCGGCAGCGCAGTCGTGCACGTCCATGCCGAGCATGTGCCCGGTCCCGTGCAAGGTCCACCGCCGCTGCAGCCCCAGCTCCAGCACCCGCTCGACGGGCCCCTCGACGAGCCCCCACTCCACCAGCTTCTCGGCGAGCACCCGCTGCGAGGCGTCGTGGAAGTCCCGGTACTTCGCGCCCGGCTTCACGGCCGCGATTCCGGCCTCCTGGGACTCGTACACGGCGTCGTAGATCTTCTTCTGGATCTCGCTGTAGCGGCCGTTGATCGGCAGCGTGCGCGTGACGTCGGCGGTGTAGTACGTGTGCGTCTCGACGCCCGCGTCGAGCAGCAGGAGGTCACCGGAGCGCACGGGTCCGTCGTTGCGCACCCAGTGCAGCGTGCAGGCGTGCGGACCGGCGGCGCAGATCGAGCCGTAGCCGACGTCGTTGCCCTCCACGCGCGCGCGGAGGAAGAAGGTGCCCTCGATGTACCGCTCGGAGGTGGCCTCGGCCTTGTCGAGGACCTTCACCACGTCCTCGAAGCCGCGCACGGTCGAGTCGACGGCCTTCTGCAGCTCGCCGATCTCGAAGTCGTCCTTGACCAGCCGGGCCTCGGACAGGAAGACCCGCAGCTCCTCGTCGCGCTCGGCGGTGACCTTGTCGGTCAGCGCGGCCTCGATACCGGCGTCGAAGCCCCGGACGACCCGCACCGGGCCGGTGGCCTCGCGCAGCCGGTCGGCGAGCTCGCGAACGTCGGAGGCGGCGATGCCGTAGAGCTTGCCGGCCTCGGTGAGGGAGTGGCGGCGGCCGACCCACAGCTCGCCCTGGCCGGAGAGCCAGAACTCGCCGTTCTCGCGGTCGGAGCGCGGCAGCAGGTAGATCGTCGCCTCGTGGCCGTCACCCTTGGGCTCCAGGACGAGGACGCCGTCCTCCGTCTGGTTGCCGGTGAGGTAGGCGTACTCCACGGAGGCCCGGAAGGGGTACTCGGTGTCGTTCGAGCGGGTCTTCAGGTTGCCCGCCGGGATCACCAGCCGCTCGCCCGGGAAGCGCGCGGAGAGCGCCGCGCGGCGGGCCGCGGTCTCGGCGGCCTGGGGGATCGGCTCCAGGCCGTGCAGCTCCGTGTCGGCCCAGCCGGACTTCATGTTCTCGGCCAGCTCGTCGGAGACGCCCGGGTAGAGGCCGTTCTTGCGCTGCTTGATCGGCTCTTCAGACTCTTCCGGGGTCTCCGGGGTGAGCTCCTCGGCCACGGTCATCCTCCTTGATACGGCACTGGACCTCCTCCATCGTACGGTCGTACCGAAGGGGGCCCAGGGCCGGAAGTCCCGTGACGGAGAGCTACTCGAAGCGCGCGGCGAGCAGCACGACGTCCTCCTCGCACTCCGCCTCGTCCAGCCCGTCGGGCAGCACCGTCCGCAGGACGTGGTCGGCGACGGCCCCGGGGTCGTGGCGGATCGCCTTGGGTACGGAGGCCGCCGCGGTGTGCAGCCGGGCGAAGGCGCGGTCGGTGGCGTCGCCGGTGCGGTGCAGCAGCCCGTCGGTGTACAGCAGAACCGTCTCGCCTGCTTCCACCTGGAACTCCACACTGGGCGCCTCCCAGCAGGCCAGCATGCCCAGCGGGGCGGAGACGGAGGTCTCCACGAACTCCGTGCGCCGCTCGCCGATCAGCAGCGGCGGGCAGTGCCCGGCCCCGGCGAGCGTGATCTTCCGCAGGGCGGGCTCGCAGTAGGCGAACAGCGCGGTCGCCGAACGGGCCGGCTCGGTCAGCCGCAGCAGCAGCTCCAGGTCGGACAGGACCGCGACCGGGTCCTCGCCCTCCATCACCGCGTACGCCCGCAGGGACGCCCGCAGCCGTCCCATCGCGGCGATGGCGCTCGGCCCGGACCCGGTCACCGCGCCGACCGCGAGCCCCAGGGCCGCGTCCGGCAGCGGCAACGCGTCGTACCAGTCGCCGCCGCCGCGCGGGCCGGTGCGATGCCGGGCGGCGAGCTGGACTCCGGCCACGCGCGGGAGCCGGGACGGCAGCAGCTCCTCGGACATGGTCCTCATGCACGCGCGCGTGCGCTCGACTTCGAGCAGCAGGGCCAGGTGCTCGGTGGCGTAGCGGGTGTACAGGCCGGCGAGATGCCGCTGGCGCTCGGTCGGCTCGGCGGGTTCGTCGTAGAGCCACACGGCGGCGCCGAGCCGGCCCGCGGCCTCCGTGGACAGGGGGAGGGCGTAGCTCGCGGCGTAGCCGAGGCGGGCGGCCACCTCGCGGTGGCGCGGATCGAGGCCGTCCCCGGCGAACAGGTCGGGCTCGGCGATCTCACCGTCCCCGCCCGGCAGTCCGTCGAGGATCTTGCCGTACGACAGGGAGCCGCGCGGCACTGTCTCGATATGACCGAGGTCGGCGCGGCCGAGGCCGAGGCCGACGGTGGTGTCCGGGCCCCGTCCGTCGGCGGGTTCCAGGACGACGAGTCCGCGCCGGGCACCCACGAGGGCGGCTCCGGCGCGCAGCAGCTCCTGGAGCGCGTCGGACAGTGCGTCCGTGCGTGCCAGACGTTCGGTGAGTTCATGGAGGGTCGTGAGATCGGAGACCCAGCCGGCGAGGCGGTCCTGGAGCAGCAGGCCCGGGGCGTTCGGCGCGGGGGACGGGTTCGGTGCGGAGACCGGTGGGGTACCCGAGGCGGCGGGCGCGGGCGCGACAGTGTGTGCGGGCGAGGGAACCGTTGAATCGATTCCGGCCACTTTCGGAGGGTGAGGGGCGTTCATGTCGTTCGGCTTTCCGACCGGTGCGTATTGCTCAAAAGCATCGCAAACCCCCATGTCATTCTGCGCCGCTAGCAGTGTCTCCACATGTACACGCACTCGTGAGGGGATGTCCAGCATTGTCCTGCCGGGATTCCTGGTGTCCGTGGGTAACAGGTGCACATCTCACAGACCCCTTGCGGAAAGGCAAAATTGGCTTAAAACTGCCTCAGGGAACGCCCTATTGCGGTCGACTGGGCTTGCTCCACAGAGCGTCACAGCGGTCGTGATGGGTACGTACTCGGAGAAGGCCAGGGGTGGTTGACAGTCACCCGGAACCTGGTGGCGGACCCGGGCGTCTTAGCCACCGACGACCGAGCCCCATCCTCCCGTGGCGGAGGCGAAGAGAAATACGCGGGACGGCAAAACGCCAGACTTCGCCACCCCACGCCACGCCCATGCTTTTGATAGACGCGGTATGGGCGAGGCTGCGCGGACGCAGCCAACGCTCGGCCCATAGGGGTTCCCCTTGCCTGGAGCAGGGGTGTGATGCGCCAACAGGTACGCACAGTGAAGTGATCGACACATGGTGTGATGTGGTCCACGGTGTTGCCAGCGGTGCAACGGAAAGGAACGAGCGCTCATGCGCGAGATCCTCGGAAGGCGACGCAGGCTCCTGTCCCAGCGCAGCGACGGGAGGCCTGAGTTGATCAGCGCGGCCCTGACCTTCGCGACGGAATGGCAGTGGCCCGTACTCCCGGGTGTGGCGGCGGACCCGCAGGGGCGGGCACGCTGCGGTTGCCCGGACCCCGAGTGCACGGTGCCCGGTGCCCACCCCTTCGACCCCGGCCTCCTCGCGGCCACCACCGACGAACGCATGGTGCGCTGGTGGTGGGCCAACCGGCCCACCGCGCCGATCATTCTCGCCACCGGCGGCAAGGCTCCCTGCGCGGTCAGCCTCCCCGCCCTGCCGGCCGCCCAGGCGCTCGCCGCGCTCGACCGCATGGGCATGCGGCTCGGCCCGGTCGTCGCCTCGCCCACCCGCTGGGCGCTGCTCGTCAAGCCGTACTCCATGGAGCAGTTGGGCGAACTGCTGTACGCCAAGGACTTCGTCCCGGGCTCCCTCCGCTTCCACAGCGAGGGCGGCTACCTCGCGCTGCCCCCCTCCACCACCGGTCACGGGGAGATCCGCTGGGAGCGCGCGCCGCTGCCCGGCTCGGCCTCGCCGTGGGTGCCGGACGTGGAGGCCGTGGTGGACGCCGTGGTCGAAGCCCTCACTCGTACGGGTGTGAGCGCGCCCGAGTTGTAGGGGTGTCGGGCGCGCGCCGGACGGGGCGCCCGCCCACGCTCGTTATCTTCCGTCCATGAACGTTCGTCTGCTCGCCCTCGGGGGCGTCGCGGTGTGCGCGGTGGCGCTGCCGCTGGCCGTGGCGTCCGCGGGGCCGGTGGGCGAAGAGAGCCGTACCACCGCGCCCGCGGCCGTACGTCCGTCCGCGTCCGAGGACGCACCCGAGGACGCCAAGGGGCCCTCCGCCGAGGCCGTCCCCTCCGCGCTCGGCCTGGGCCTGGGCACCGCCGCCCGCTGCGGACCCGAACTCACCTCCCCCGACGGCATCGAGGCGCAGACCTGTGTGCTGACGCAGGGCGAGGACACCTGGGCGCGCACCTACTACCGGAACACCGGCGGCGAGGCGCTGGACTCCGTGCTGAGCCTCATGGGGCCGGGGGGACGCACGGTGCAGATGCGGTGTGCGGTGGCCGCCGAGGACGAACCGGGAACCTGTGAGACACCGCGCGAGCGCACCCTCGGCGAACTGGACGGCTACACGGCGGTCGCGGAGTTCGCGGCGCGGGCCGGACGGGGGCCGCTGCTGCTGCGCTCCGGGAGCAACTCCGGTGCGTCCACGGGCAGTTGACGCCCGGCGGGGTTCCGTACACGGCGGTGCACATGAAAAGACCCGGTTGCTGGCGACGGGGGATGCACCAGCAACCGGGCTACTGGAACGGTAACAAGAGATCGGCGGTTCGCAAATTCGATCTGGGCTTTCCGGTCACCGATTCCCGGGTTTCCGCCGGGAGTTGTGACAGGAGTCACCTGTTCCACGGACCTTTCATCGGCTGACCGGTCGGTCAGTCGACGAAGACCCCTCCTGTGCGTCAGCTGAGCGTGACCTGGCGGTTGGTCAGGCCGCCGCGCGCGCGACGCTCGTCAGCGGTGAGCGGGGCGTCGGTCGCCAGGGCGGCGGCGAGCCGCTCGGCGAACTCGGCCGCCGGCTTCTCCACGTCCTCGGCGCCGACCCCGCTCGGCAGGTCCCAGACCGGGACGGTGAGCCCGTGAGCGCGGAAGGAGCCCACCAGGCGGGTGCCCTCACCGAGGCTGGAGCCGCCCGCCGCGTGCAGTCGCGCCAGGGCGTCCAGAAGCTGCTCCTCGGGGTGGGGCATGACCCAGCGCAGGTGGTTCTTGTCCGGCGTCTCGCACCAGTACGCGGCGTCCACACCGGTCAGCCGCACGGTCGGGATGGCGGCGGCGTTGGCCCGCTCCAGGGAGGCGGTCACCTCCGGGGTGGCGTTCTCCGCGTCCGGG
Source organism: Streptomyces sp. NPDC079141 (assembly GCF_040686775.1). Classification (NCBI taxonomy): domain Bacteria; kingdom Bacillati; phylum Actinomycetota; class Actinomycetes; order Kitasatosporales; family Streptomycetaceae; genus Streptomyces; species Streptomyces sp. NPDC079141. Next base: position 372,516 of record NZ_JBFBLP010000004.1, read on the forward strand.
ACCCAGAACTCGAAGCCCGGGTGCACAACTGGCTCGAACGTGCCTTCGGGGTCGAGCAGGTCCTGGAGCCGCGGACCCTCGGCCGGGGCACGGCGGCCCTGGACGGGCGTACCGGGCGCGGCCTGCAGCGCACGCTGGAGGGTGTCGGCCAGGTCGCGGCTGATGTCGCCCGAGGCCGTGTCGTTCTGCAGGCCCAGCAGGACCGAACCGTCGTCGCGGCGCAGGGCGGGCCAGGCCATCGGCAGCACCGTCGCCAGCGTGACGGACGGGACGCCCTCGGGCAGGCCGCCCTTGAGCGTGAGCCCGACGGTGGCGGCGGGCACCAGCTCGCGCAGCGCCACCCAGTCGCACTCGCCGGGCAGTCCCTCGAACGGACGCTGCACCAGCTCGGTCACGGCATCGGCGGCGGCCTTGCCGTGACAGGCCTTGTAGCGCCGGCCACTGCCGCACGGGCAGGGCTCGCGGGCGCCGACGACCGGGATCTCTCCGTCCGTCAGCTGCGGGCGCTTGGCCTTTGTCTGGGGTCGCTTCTTGGCCATGGTGGGTGTCTCCCGGAAACGGCTCGTCTCGTACGGCGGGAGCCTAGCCGTTCCGGCCATGGCCGACGCGACCCTGTGGACAACGCGGGCCGGGTGCCTCCACGACCGGAGGGCCGGACGATCAGTCCAGATCGTCGAACGCGTCCGCGAAGTCCAGTTCGGGGAGGGCCGCGACCGACGGGGCGACGACGCGCGTAGCGAAATCGTGGCGGCGGTGACCCGCGTCGGGATCGTGCACGTCGTCATGGACGACGACCCACACGGTGACCTCTCCGCGGGCGTCGTCCCGCACGCCCCAGTCGTCGGCCAGCGCGGTGATGATGTTGAGCCCGCGGCCGCCGTGCGCGGTGACCGAGGGCGTGGCCGGAGCAGGGCGGGTGGGCCCGCCGCCGTCCGTGACCTCCACCGTGAGCCGCCCGCGCCCGTCCACGCGCCACGCGGCCCGTACGGCACCGTCCCCGGCCAGGGCGTCACCCAGTGGCCGACCGTGTTTGCAGGCGTTGCTCAAGAGTTCGGAAAGAATGAGTACGGCATCGTCGATGACCGCTTCCGCCACGCCACCCGTACGCAATTGATCGCGCATACGGTGTCTTGCTTGCCCCACGCCCGCAGGGCCATGGGGTACGGCCATGCTCGACGACGTGGGCACCTCCTGTGCCACCACCAACGCCACCCCCGAGACCTCCTTCGCCCCACGCCACGGTGTGGATGCCCCATTGGCCTGTACCGGAAACCGGCCAATCCATGTCCGGTGACGCATTCGCAACGATCGAATACGGACCGAACGCGCCGGAGCACTCCCTGTAGTCGCAGGGTGGTCGTAGGCCTGCCGTATGGCTGGATTTCGATGGTGTGGCCGAGAGTGGAGGATGGGGCCGGTGGGGCTCCTGGGTCAAGAGGTCGTACCGAGCTGGTTCAGCACCGCGCGCGGGCGGTTGGTGATGATGGCGTCGATCCCGAGCTCCACACAGAGATCGACATCCTCGGGCTCGTTCACCGTCCACACGTGCACCTGGTGGCCGGCCCGCTTCAGACGCTCCACATAGGCGGGGTGATTGCGCACGATCCGGATCGAGGGTCCCGCGATCCGGACGCCCGCGGGCAGCCGCCCGTCGCGCAGTCGCGGCGAGACGAACTGCATCAGATAGACCGTCGGCAGCATCGGAGAGGCGGCACGCACGCGATGCAGCGAACGCGCCGAGAAGCTCATCACGCGCACCGGGGACTCGGCGGCGGAGAGCGGCGCGTCCAGGCCGAACCGCTTCAGCAGGAGCAGCAGCCGCTCCTCGACCTGCCCCGCCCACCGGGTCGGATGCTTGGTCTCGATCGCCAGCTCCACCCGCCGCCCGGCGTCGGCGACCAGCTCCAGCAGCCGCTCCAGGGTGAGCACGGAGGTGTCCTGCGGATCCTCCGGCCGGACCTCCCAGTCCGGCTCCTCGTCCCTGCCCCGCCAGGCGTCGCCCTTCTTCCAGGAGCCGAAGTCGAGCGCGGCGAGGTCGGCGAGCTCCAGGGCGGAGACGGCGCCGCGGCCGTTGGAGGTGCGGTTGACGCGGCGGTCGTGGACACAGACGAGATGGCCGTCCGCGGTGAGGCGTACATCGCATTCGAGGGCGTCGGCGCCGTCCTCGATCGCCTTCCGGTACGCGGCCAGGGTGTGTTCGGGGGCCTCCTCGGAGGCTCCGCGGTGGGCGACGACTTGGGGCCGGTGCTGCCGTGCGTGGGTCACCGCGTCATGGTGCCACCGAGCCGGGGTAGGCGTGCCCGCGGAGGCGCTGCGATTGCGTACTTTTAGTCGCGAATGACCTGTATAAGGAATGGCTGCGGACCCACAGGCACCGCTTATGGTGCTCTGACGGCCCGTGGGAAAAGCTGACGGCATACAAAAAGACCTGCACAGCTGAAGCGCACCGGACCGTCGACACACGTGAACGGGCGTGACCGAGTGCGACCGACAACGACAGCCGTGGATCGAGGAGAAAAGCTGTGAGCACCGAGAACGAGGGCGCCGCGGTACCCCCGGCCCCGTCCGCACCCCCCGTGCCGGTGGATGCTCCCGCTACTCCGGAGCCCCAGGAGCCCCCGGCTCCCGACGCGGGTGCGCCGACCACCCCGCTCCCGCCGGTACCGCAGGAGGCCCCGGCGCAGGAGCCGACACAGACGGCGGCCCAGCCCCAGACTCCCTACCCGCACGCGTCGTCAGGGGTCCCGCAGGCCCCGGCAGCCCCCGATGCCGCATGGCCGCCGCCCGCACCCACGATCCCCTCCTACGCCGACAGCGGCGCGGGCGCGGGCTCCGGCTCGGGCACCGTCTGGGGCGCCGCGTACCAGCAGCCGGCACCGGCGCCGAAGTCCGGCCGAGGCCGCGGCGGACTGCTCGCCGCGGTGCTGATCGCCGCGCTGGTCGCGGGCGGTATCGGCGGCGGCCTCGGCTACACCCTGGCCAAGGACGACGACACCTCCTCCACCACCGTCTCCGCCTCCGACACCGGCGGCGACGTCAAGCGCGACGCGGGCACCGTCGCCGGCGTGGCCGCCAAGGCGCTGCCCAGCACCGTCACCATCGAGGCGGAGTCGAGCAGCGGCGAGGGCGGCACCGGCACCGGCTTCGTCTTCGACACCGAGGGCCACATCGTCACCAACAACCACGTGGTGGCCGACGCGGTCGACGGCGGCAAGGTGACGGCCACCTTCCCCAACGGCAAGAAGTACGACGCCGAGGTCGTCGGCCACGCCCAGGGCTACGACGTCGCCGTCATCAAGCTCAAGAACGCCCCGAGCGACCTCAAGCCGCTGACCCTCGGCAACTCCGACGACGTGGCGGTCGGCGACTCCACGATCGCGATCGGCGCCCCCTTCGGCCTGTCCAACACGGTCACGACCGGCATCATCAGCGCCAAGAACCGCCCGGTCGCCTCCAGCGACGGCACCGGCAGCAACGCCTCGTACATGAGCGCCCTCCAGACGGACGCCTCGATCAACCCGGGCAACTCCGGAGGCCCCCTCCTCGACGCCCAGGGCAATGTCATCGGCATCAACTCGGCGATCCAGTCCGCCGGCAACGGTATGGGCGGCACCAGCCAGTCCGGCTCCATCGGCCTGGGCTTCGCCATCCCGATCAACCAGGCCAAGTACGTCGCCCAGCAGCTGATCAAGACCGGCAAGCCGGTCTACGCCAAGATCGGCGCCTCCGTCTCCCTGGAGGAGGGCACGGGCGGCGCGAAGATCACCGAACAGGGCGCGAGCGGCTCCGACGCCGTCGAGCAGGGCGGCCCCGCCGACAAGGCCGGCCTCAAGCCCGGCGACGTCATCACCAAGCTCGACGACCACGTGATCGACTCCGGCCCCACCCTGATCGGCGAGATCTGGACCCACCAGCCCGGCGACAAGGTCGAGATCACCTACGAACGCGACGGCCGGACCCACACGGCCGAACTGACCCTGGCCTCCCGCGTCGGCGACAGCTGACACCCACACGGGCGCGCCCACCGGTTAGTCTTGTCCCCGCGTCGCCGATCAGTCGGCGACGCGGGGTGGGTTGCCCGAGCGGCCTAAGGGAACGGTCTTGAAAACCGTCGTGGCAGCGATGTCACCGTGGGTTCAAATCCCACACCCACCGCATGTGAACGGCCCCTGACCGCCTGCTGGTCAGGGGCCGTCGCCGTGTCCGCCTGCGATGATCCCCCCATGCCCTACCCCGCCACCGACGAACTCACCTCCGCCGAGCGTGCCTTCATGATCAACGCGACTGAGATCGACATCCTGCCCGGGGTGTGGGGCGATCTGCCGGAGCCGCTGGTGTCCGGTCCCGCTGCTGAGCTCGTGCCGGTTCTGATGTCGCTCGTGGACCGGGGGTGGGTCGAGGTGTGCCGGGTCATCCCCTGGACCGCTTCCGACGGGACGCCCGGGGAGCAGCCGGGGCCGCCGCTGCCGAGGGAGGAGTTGCCCGCGCTGCTGGCGGACGGCGCGAACTGGGAGTACCCGGAGTGCGTCGAGTGGCTGGGCTGTCTGACGCTGACGCTGACCGAGGACGGGCGGGGCGTTCCTCGTTAGAGCTCGTAGTCCTGGGCCAGTTCCTCCCAGTCCAACTCCCGCAGCCCCGCGACCGCCTCGCAGCCCGCCGGCACGGCCGGGGTCGGCTGGAACCAGATCACGATCAGGTGGGAGCGGTACAGGATCGGGTCGTTGGCGGGGTCCAGGGCGGTGGAGCGGAAGGAGCCGACGCAGGCCACCGGGGGGAGTACCTCCACGGGGCCGAAGGCGCCGGAGTACTGGTCGGGGTACTCGCGGGTGGGTGGGATCAGGTGGACCGGGGTGGTCGGGTGGTCGCGTTCGGCGCAGTGGAGCAGGCCCCTGAGCTTCATCTCGTTGACCGGCTTGCAGGGGTAGCCCTCCAGCATTCCTCCGTATGTCGAGGACAGCTGAAGCTCCGCCAGGTCGAGGGAGCGGCCGGAGGTGAGGACTACGCGGGTCAGGGACATGAGCGGCACCCTAGGGGGCTCCCGGAGAAGGGTCTTGTGAATTTCATGGGCGGTGTCCCGTCATCCGGGCCGCCGACGCGATCGTGGCGCGTGCCTCCCGTTCCGTCAGACCGGTGCCCTGGGCCGCCTCGACCAGCGGGGCGAGCAGGGCGGGGCCGATGCCGTTCTCGTAGGCGCGGCAGGCGGCCCAGAACAGGCGGGTGTTGCGCTGGCCCTCGTGGGCGGCGAGGACGAACTGGACGAGGCCCTGGCCGTCGGTCGGGGCGGCCGACGCGGGGGTGGTGGTGCGCGGGGGTGGGAGCAGGAGGCGGAGGAGGGCCGGTGGGCAGGGGGCCGGGGGCAGGTGGGCCGTACCGGGGGCGGTGGCGTAGACGCCGTGGTCGGTGCGGGAGCCGGGGCCCACGAGGTAGCCGCCGGCGCCTCGGATGTCGATGCCGGGGGCCAGGCGTCCGGCCGAGTTGGGGACGACGACGTCCGGCGGGCCGCTGAGCCAGATGTGGCGGCCGCCGCTGGGGGTCAGGACGACCACTGTGTCCGGGATCGTGAACAGGTGGCGCAGGGCCAGTTCGCGCAGGGCGGCCGAGGAGTCCGTGCCCGACTTCGTGTCCAGGTCGACGCCGATCAGGCGGTGCGGCGGGAGGCCGCATGCGATGCCGTAGCCGGTGGCCCAGGGCGCGGCGGCGAACAGCTCGCGGATACGGGTGGGGTCGGTCGTGGCGTCGTAGACCCCGTGGCCGAAGCGGCCGCACTCGCCGTGGCAGGGCGGGGCGGCGGGGTCGTCGCGGTGCGGGGAGCGCACGGCCGGGAGCTTGGTCCGGGACAGGGGGATGACGGCCAGTCCGCGTTCGGCGGCTGACAGGGCGTGTGCGAGGGCCAGCGTCGTGGCCTGCCGGGGGTACCGGTCGGTGGTGGCCATGACTCCATGTTCGTACGTATGTTCGAGAAAGGGAAGAGGGGTCGGGCACGACGCGCCGGGCGGGACGGATTGGCCGGGAATGTGCCGGAACGCTTCCCCTCTTGCGGCACTTGGACCGAGCTGTCCGTACTGCCCTGAGCTGGGGGTTCAGGTGATGCAAAGGGGTTTATCGACTTGTCATCACGCTTGAGGGCGAATCACGGCTTCCGGGGTGGTTCGCCGGGGATTCGGTGGGCAACTCTGGTCTCGCGACGTCGTGCACAACACCGGGTCGGTCGGCCAACTGCCCTGGTGGAAGCCGTACTTCATGTTCTGGAGGAACAAACATGGCAAGCATCCGTACCGCCCGCGTCATCGCCGCCGTCTCCGCCCTCCCGCTCGCCGCCGCCCTGTTCACCGGCGTCGCGTCGGCGGACAACGGCGCCATCGCGGACGACGGATCGAGCGCGGCCGTCACGAACGCCTGGCAGGGCATCATCGGCAGCGGTGTGGGCGGCGACAACTTCGGCAACTCGTCCACCACTCAGCAGCAGGCGATCGGCTCCGGTGCCTCGAACCAGAGCAATACCGCCCAGGTCAACGGGTCCGCGTTCACGGCCATCAACCAGGGGAACGACAACACGCAGGTCAACTTCACCCCGCTGTGGTGGTGAGCTGAGGGCCGGTGCCCCGGCACCGGCCCCCGCTCTCCGGGTGGTGTGCTCCGTGGGGTGTGACGCGTCTGCGCGGCGGTGCTTCGGCATCGCCGCGCAGGCGTTTTTCCGCCCGGGGGCACGGACCCCGGTTCCGGCCCGGCGCACAGCACTTGACAGTCCATCAATATCTGACGGACAGTCAGAAACCATGGACGACCTCGCGATACGGCTCAAGGTCTACGAGGGCCGCCCCGCCTTCCTCCGGGGCACCGGCAAGGACCCCGTCAACCTCCCCATGATCCGGCACTGGTGCGAGGCCATGGGCGACACCAACCCGGCCTACACCGGCCCGGACGCCGTCGCTCCGCCCACCATGCTCCAGGCCTGGACGATGGGCGGCCTCTCGGGTCGTACGGGACGCTCGGCGGCGTACGACGAACTGCTCGGGCTGCTCGACGCGGCGGGCTGCACCGCGGTCGTCGCCACCGACTGCGAGCAGGAGTACCTGCGCCCGCTGCGCCCCGGCGACGAGATCACCTTCGACACGGTCATCGAGTCGGTGTCCGGCAGGAAGACGACGAAGCTCGGCAGCGGCCACTTCGTCACCACCCGCACCGACGTCCGCGCGGGCCCCGACCTCGTCGGCACCCACCGCTTCCGCATCCTCAAGTACGCCCCCGGCCCGCGCAGGCCCGCCCGCCCCCGCCCGGTCGTCAACCGCGACAACGAGGCCTTCTGGGAGGGCGTCCGGCACCACAGGCTCCTCATCCAGCGCTGCACCGGCTGCGGCACCCTGCGCCACCCCTGGCTGCCCGGCTGCAACGCCTGCGCCGGCCTCGACTGGGACACGGTCGAGGCGTCCGGCGCGGGCACGGTGTACTCGTACGTCGTCATGCACCACCCGCCCTTCCCGGCCTTCGACCCCCCGTACGCGGTCGCGTTGATCGAGCTGGCGGAGGGCGTGCGGATGACCGGGAACGTGGTGGGAGTGCCGTACGACAAGGTGCGGATCGGGCTGCCGGTGCGACTCGAATTCCGCGCCTACGACGAGGAGTTGACGCTTCCCGTCTGGCGGGCCGAGGCATGAGGGCCGGAGACGAACTGCCGCCGCTGACCGTCCCCGTCACCCGCACACTGATCGTCGCCGGGGCTCTCGCCTCCCGCGACTACCAGGACGTGCACCACGACCCGGAGCTCGCCAGGGAGAAGGGCTCACCGGACATCTTCATGAACATCCTCACCACCAACGGCCTGGTCGGCCGCTATCTCACCGACCACTTCGGCCCGACGGCCGTCCTGCGCAGGCTGGCCATCCGGCTCGGCGCCCCCAACCACCCGGGCGACACCATGGTGTTGACCGGCCGCATCGAGGCGGTCGACGGCGACACCGCGACCGTACGGATCGTCGGGACGAACGGCATCGGCGCCCATGTGACCGGCACGGCCACCGTCATCCTGGGAGGCGCGCCGTGAAGGCGGCCGTCGTCGGCATCGGCGCCACCGAGTTCTCCAAGGACTCCGGGCGCAGTGAGCTGCGGCTGGCCGTGGAGGCCGTGCACGCCGCCCTCGACGACGCGGGGCTGGCGCCGGCCGACGTGGACGGGATGGTCACCTTCTCGATGGACACCAGCCCCGAGATCACCGTGGCGCAGGCCGCGGGGATCGGCGAGCTGTCCTTCTTCTCCCGCGTCCACTACGGCGGGGGCGCCGCCTGCGCTACCGTCCAGCAGGCCGCGCTCGCCGTCACGGCCGGGGCTGCCGAGACCGTCGTCTGCTACCGCGCCTTCAACGAGCGCTCCGGCCGCCGCTTCGGCTCCGGAGTGCGGCACCGGGAGCCGACGGCGGAGGGCGTGGCGCTCGGCTGGGTGATGCCGTTCGGCCTGCTCACCCCCGCCTCCTGGGTCGCCATGTCCGCCCAGCGGTATCTGCACACCTACGGCCTGACCCCGGAGGCGGCCTTCGGGCCGGTGGCCGTCACGGCCCGCCGGCACGCGGCGACGAACCCGGCCGCCCACTTCCACGGCCGCCCCATCACCCTCGCCGACCACGCGGCCTCCCGCTGGATATCCGAGCCGCTGAGGCTGCTCGACTGCTGCCAGGAGACGGACGGCGGCCAGGCGATCGTCGTCACCTCCCTGGAACGGGCCCGCGATCTGCGCCGCCCGCCCGCGGTCGTCGCGGCGGCCGCCCAGGGCTCGGCCAGGGGCCAGGAGCAGATGACCGGCTTCCACACCGGCGACCTCACCGGCCTGCCGGAGTCCGCCGTGGTGGCCCGGAAGCTGTGGCGCACGACGGGACTCGGGCCCGCCGACATCGACGTAGGCATCCTCTACGACCACTTCACCCCGTTCGTGCTGATGCAGCTGGAGGAGTTCGGCTTCTGCGGCCGGGGCGAGGCGGCGGACTTCGTCGCGGCGGACCGGCTGCCGCTCAACACCCACGGCGGTCAGCTCGGCGAGGCGTACCTCCATGGGATGAACGGCATCGCGGAGGGGGTGCGCCAGGTGCGGGGGACGGCCGTGAACCAGGTCCCCGGTGCGGAACGGGTCCTGGTGACGGCCGGGACAGGGGTGCCGACGTCGGGGCTCGTCCTGACGGCGGACGGATGAGCCCCCAGGGGTCATCCCGTAGTAGGCGGGGCCCTTTAGTCCACCCTCAGGAGGTGTAGCGACCCCCACCCCTACAACCTGAGGCGGAGTCTGCTTCGGGACCTCCGGCCGATGAGAGGACAGGGGGGCCGCTCCTAGCGTGGAGCCATGACCACACCCGTCTGCACCAGCGCTTCGAACGCCGCCGCACCCAGGGCGCAGACCCTTCCGTACCCGTCGTTCGCCTCGTACGTGAGGGCCCGCCAGCCGGTGCTGCTGCGTACCGCCCGGTCGCTGACCGCGAACCCGTGCGACGCGGAGGATCTGCTGCAGACCGCGCTCACCAAGACCTATGTGGCCTGGGAGCGCATCGAGGACCATCGCGCGCTCGACGGCTATGTGCGCCGGGCGCTGGTGAACACGCGCACCTCGCAGTGGCGCAAGCGCCGGGTCGACGAGTTCGCGACCGACGAGCTGCCCGAGCCGGAGCCCCTGCCGGGCGGCGACGACCCGGCGGAGCAGCAGGCGCTGCACGACGCGATGTGGCGGGCGATCATGAAGCTGCCGGCGCGGCAGCGGGCGATGGTCGTCCTGAGGTACTACGAGGATCTCAGCGAGGCCCAGACGGCCGAGGTGCTCGGGGTGTCGATCGGCACCGTGAAGTCGGCGGTCTCCCGGGCGCTGGGCAAGCTGCGCGAGGACCCCGAGCTGTGCCTGGCCCGGTAGCTACGCGGCGTCCCGTGTTGTCAACGTGACGTGATCGATCACCCTCCCCTAGTGACATACCAAGCGGTATGCGCGCAGAATCTGCGCAACCCTTACTGCCGCGTAGGCAATGTCGCCCCCGGGAGGACACCGTGCTGAGCACGATGCAGGACGTACCGCTGCTGATCTCCAGGATCCTGACCCACGGGCAGACGATCCACGGCACCTCACAGGTGACGACCTGGACGGGCGAGGCCGAGCCGCACCGCCGCTCCTTCGCCGAGGTCGGCGCCCGGACGGCCCAGCTGGCGCACGCCCTGCGCGAGGACCTGGGCGTGGCCGCCGACGAGCGGGTCGCCACCCTGATGTGGAACAACGCCGAGCACGTCGAGGCGTACTTCGCGATCCCCTCCATGGGTGCGGTCCTGCACACCCTCAACCTCCGCCTCCCGGCCGAGCAGCTGGCCTGGATCGTCAACCACGCGGCCGACCGGGTAGTGATCGCCAACGGCTCCCTGCTGCCGCTCCTGGCCCCCCTGCTCCCGCACCTCAAGCCGGTCGAGCACGTCGTCGTCGCGGGCCCGGGCGACCGTTCCCTGCTCGCTGGCGCCTCCGTCCAGGTGCACGAGTACGAGGACCTCATCGCGGGCAAGCCGACCTCGTACGACTGGCCGGAGCTGGACGAGCGCTCGGCCGCGGCCATGTGCTACACCTCCGGCACCACCGGTGACCCCAAGGGTGTCGTCTACTCCCACCGCTCGATCTACCTGCACTCCATGCAGGTCAACATGACCCAGTCCATGGGCCTGACCGACCAGGACACCTCCCTCGTGGTCGTCCCCCAGTTCCATGTGAACGCCTGGGGCCTGCCGCACGCCACCTTCATGACCGGCGTCAACCTGCTGATGCCGGACCGCTTCCTCCAGCCCGCGCCGCTGGCGGAGATGATCGAGCGGGAGCGCCCGACGCACGCCGCCGCCGTCCCCACCATCTGGCAGGGCCTGTTGGCGGAGCTGACCGCGCGGCCGCGTGACGTCTCGACCCTCGGCCAGGTCACGATCGGCGGCTCGGCCTGTCCGCCCTCCCTGATGGAGGCGTTCGACAAGCTGGGCATGCGGGTCTGCCACGCCTGGGGCATGACCGAGACCTCCCCGCTGGGCACGGTGGCCCGTCCGCCGGCCCACGCGGTCGGCACCGACGAGGAGTTCGGCTACCGGCTCACCCAGGGCCGCTTCCCCGCCTCCGTCGAGGCCCGCCTCACCGGCCCCGGCGGCGAACGCCTGCCCTGGGACGGCGAGTCGGCGGGCGAGCTGGAGGTCCGCGGCCCGTGGATCGCCGGCGCCTACTACAACGGTCCCGAGGCCGAACCCCTGCGCCCCGCCGACAAGTTCAGCGAGGACGGCTGGCTGAAGACGGGGGACGTGGGGACCATCTCCTCCGACGGCTTCTTGACCCTGACTGACCGCGCCAAGGACGTCATCAAGTCCGGCGGTGAGTGGATCTCCTCGGTCGAGCTGGAGAACGCGCTGATGTCCCACCCGGACGTCGCCGAGGCCGCCGTGGTCGCCGTCCCGGACGAGAAGTGGGGCGAGCGCCCCCTGGCCACGGTGGTCCTGAAGGAGTGCGCGACGGCCGACTTCGAGTCCCTCCGTGCCTTCCTCGCCGACGAGGGCAAGATCGCCAAGTGGCAGCTCCCGGAGCGCTGGACGGTCATCGAGTCGGTCCCGAAGACGAGCGTGGGCAAGTTCGACAAGAAGGTGCTGCGCAGGCAGTACGCGGACGGGGGCCTGGACGTCACGCAGCTCTGATTCCGCCGATGGGGGCGTCATCGTCGTACGGCCGTGGCGCCCCAGCCGATCAGCAGCCACACGCCCGCGACCGCGCTCACCCCGCCCCAGCCGAAGTGGCCGTACGCCGGTCCCGCGAGCGCCGAGGCCAGCGCGCCGCCCGCGAAGCCGCTCACCACGTACGCGGTGTTGGCGGCGGCCGGGGTCTTCGTGGTCGTCAGGGCGAGCGTCTGGTTGGCGACGTGGGAGGCGACCAGGGCCGCGTGGATCGCGATCGCGGCCGCGAAGAGCGCCGCCATCACCTGCCCGCCCAGCCAGAACAGCGGGACGGACACCGCGGCGAGGAGATACGCGGCCCGTACGACCTTCGCCGCGCCGAACCGGTCCACCAGCCCGCCCGCGAGGGGCGCGACCGCGCTCGCGGTCAGCCCGAACAGGCCGAAGAGCCCGGCGGTCGCGGTGGACAGGCCGTACGTCGGACCGGTCAGCAGCAGCGCCAGCGAAGTCCACAGCGCGCTCCACGCGCCGAACATGCCGGCCTGCCTGAGGCACGCCCGCCACAGGTCGGGCGAGCGGCGCACCAGGGCGGGCAGGGCGGCGATGCCGGCCAGGAAACCGGCGCCGCCGCGGCGGCTCTCCGACGGCAGCACGCGGGCCGTGGCCAGGCCCAGGGCCAGCGTCAGTACGGCCGAGCCCGCGAACACCCAGCGCCAGCCGAACGCCTGCCCGGCCAGACCGCCCAGCACCCGGGCGGCGACGATGCCGGTGAACAGTCCCGCGATGACGGCGGCGACATGGCGGGCGCGCCGGTCGGCCGGGGCCCGTTCGGCGACCAGCGGGACGAGCAGCTGCGGGATGACGGTCGCGGCGGCGGCGACGAACACGGCCGCCGCGAGCGCGGCGGTGCCGGGCGCCGCGGCACCGGCGGCGAGCGCCGCCGTGGTCACCACGGTGAGGGCGGCGACCAGGCGCCGCCGGTTGGCGCTGTCCCCGAGCGGAGCGAAGAAGAGCAGGCCGACGGCGTAGCCGAGCTGGGCGACCGAGGCGATCCAGGCGACGGACGAGGCGGTCGAGCCGTAGTCGCGGGCGATCAGCGGGAGCAGGGGTGCGGCGAGGTAGATGTTGGCGGCCGTGACGGCGGTGCAGACGGCGATCAGGACCAGGAAGGCGGAGCCCGGCCGGCGGTCGGCGGGCGAGGCGTGCTGCTGCTGCCGAGTGGTGCTGGTTGCTGACGGCATGAGCGGGGGACTCCTTAGAGTCAGGTCTAGCAACTAACTGGTTGGTTGGAAGGGGGAACAGTCTGGGACGGCCGCTGATTCCCTGTCAACCAAACGGTTGGTTACTTGCCGCGCTACCCTGACCGCATGGCAGCAAGGGACCCCGAGGCCACCAAGGCCCGGATCTACGAGGCGGCGGTCGCCGAGTTCGCCCGGCACGGCATCGCGGGCGCCCGAATCGACCGCATCGCGGCCGAGGCCAAGGCCAACAAACAGCTGATCTACGCCTACTTCGGCAACAAGGCGGAGCTGTTCACCCAGGTCCTCGGGCAGGTCATGGTCGACCTCGCCGTCGCCGTCCCCGTCGAGCCGGACGACATCGACGGCTGGATCGACCGCCTGATGGACTACCACGCGGCCCACCCCGAGGTGCTGCGCCTGCTCCTGTGGGAGGGCCTGGAGTACGGCACCACCGAACTGCCGGACGAGGCCGCACGCAAGGAGCACTACCGCCACAAGGTCGCGGCCATCCGGGACGGCCAGGACCGCGGTGTAGTCACCGACGCCATCCCGGCCGGCGACCTGCTGTTCCTGCTGATCGCGGTGGCCGACTGGGCCGTCGTCGTCCCCCAGATGGCGCGCATCCTGACCGGCGGCGAGCCCACCGACCGCGACCGCCTGCGCGCCTCGGTGAAGGAAGCGGCACGCAGGCTGGTCGCCCGCTAGTTGGTGCCGATCCGCGCCAGCAGATCGACGATCCGGGCCTGCACCTCACCGCTCGTGGACCGCTCCGCGAGGAACAGCACCGTCTCCCCCGACGCCAGCCGCGGCAGGTCGGCCTGGTCCACGGCGGCCGTGTAGACGACCAGCGGCGTGCGGTTGAGCTGCCCGTTCGCGCGCAGCCAGTCGACGATCCCGGCCTGGCGCCGGTGCACCTGCATCAGGTCCATCACGACCAGGTTCGGCCGGAACTGCCCCGCCAGCGTCACCGCGTCGGTGTCGCTCGCCGCCCGCGCCACCTGCATCCCGCGCCGCTCCAGCGTCGCGGTCAGCGCCAGCGCGATCTCCGCGTGCTCCTCGATCAGCAGCACCCGCGGCGGATGCTGCTCACTGTCCCGCGGCGCCAGCGCCTTCAGCAGTACGGCGGGGTCGGCGCCGTACGCCGCCTCCCGCGAGGCCTGTCCGAGCCCCGCCGTCACCATCACCGGCACCTCGGCAGCCACCGCCGCCTGCCGCAGCGACTGGAGCGCGGTCCGGGTGATCGGCCCGGTCAGCGGGTCGACGAACAGCGCGGCCGGGAAGGCGGCGATCTGCGCGTCGACCTCCTCGCGCGAGTGCACGATGACCGGCCGGTAGCCGCGGTCGCTGAGCGCCTGCTGGGTGGTGACGTCCGGCGCGGGCCACACCAGCAGCCGGCGCGGATTGTCCAGCGGCTCCGGCGGCAGCTCGTCGTCCATCGGCTGCGGCCGGGGCGTGTCGGCGATCTCGACCGCCCCGCCCGGACCGTCCAGCGGCTCGGGCCCCTCGGCGGCGTTCTCGTCCGGTGCGCCTATGGCGTACGACCGCCCGGTGCCCTCGGTGGCGTTCGCCGTCCGGGGCTGCGCCGGGGCGGGCTGCGGCTCGGCCTGCGGATGCGGCCGGGCCCCCTGCTCCGGCCGGTCCGTGGCCGGATCGGGCCGCGTCCCCAGCTTGCGGCGCCTGCCCCCACCGCCCGGCGCGTGCGGGGGAGGCGTCGCCGTCGGCTGCTGCACCTGCGCCGCCTGCCGCGTGAACGGCACGCCCTGCCCCAGCGTCCGCACACTGATCGCCCGCCCCTGCGTGGAGTTCGGGTCGACCGGCGCGGCGGCCTCGGCGGGCAACGGCTGTGCGACCCGCGGCTGCGGCGTCGGCGCCTCGGGCGGCAGCGGGGTGCCCTGCGAGGGCGTGGACTCCACAGCGGCCGGCCGCGGCGCCACGGGCGTCCCGGCGCCGGAGGTGCCGTCCTCCACGGGCCAGGGCTGAGCGGCGGGGGTGCCCTGGGCCGGGGTGCCTTGAGCGGCAGGGATGCCCTGGGGCGGGGTGCCCTGAGCGGCGGGAGCCGCTGCCTCGGCCTGCGGCGCCTGCGCCTGCTCCGGCTGGCCCACGGCCCGGCGCCGGCGCCCGGTGGGTGCGCTCGTCGGGTGCGGCTGCGGTGGCGTGTGGTCGTCGGACTGGTCGTGCGGGACGGCGTCGTGCCGCCCGTGGTCGCCCATCGTGTCGTCCGCTGCGGGCGCGGGAGCGGGCACCGGTACGGCGACGGCCTGCGCCGGGACCTGAGCCTGGGCCTGGGCCTGGGCCTGGGCCGGAACTGGGGCGAGGCTCTCGTCCGGCCGGTCCGCCTCCGCGGGCGGCAGCGCGAACACCGTACGGGGACCGGCCTCCTGCGCGGCGGCACGCTCGTTCGCGGCGGCCAGCGCACGGCGACGGCGCCCCGTCGGCTGCGCGCCCTCGCCCGACGCACCCTGCGCGGGCACCGGAGCGGGGGCAGCGGCCGCGGGCAGCGCCGGAGGCAGCGCATGCCGCTCGCCGGAGTCCCGCCGGGCCCGCCGTCCGCCCGGCGCGGGCACGCCCTGCGGCGGTACGGTCCCGCCGAGCCCGTTCCCCGAGGCCGCGGCCCCGGCGGCATGCTCGGCGGCCGTCACGACGGCACCCTCGGCGACACCGGCACCGGCCTCATCGGCATCACCGGTGGCCTCGGCGGGGCGTCCGCGCCGCCGCCCGGTACCACCGGAAACCTCCACGGCGGTCTCCTGCACCACCTGCTCCGGGACGGGCGCCGCGTCCGCGGCCTCGGCCGCACGCCGCCTGCGCCGCCCGGTCGGCGTCCCGGCCTCGGTTTCGGACCCGGAACCGTCCTCGCTCTCCAGGAAGGCGTCGACGGAGGACCGCCGGGCCCGCCGCCGCCCGCCGCCGGAGGTCTGCTCGGCGCTCTCGACCGCGGCGGCCGGCGCGGCCTGCGCGGCCGCAACGGCCCCGGCCCCGCCGCCGATCGGCACCTCCAGGACGTACGCGTTGCCGCTCATGCCCGGCACCTCGTGCGTCTGGAGCACGCCGCCGTGGGCGCGCACGATCCCGCGCACGATCGGCTCGTGCACCGGGTCTCCCCCGGCGTACGGCCCGCGCACCTCGATGCGCACGACCTCGCCGCGCTGCGCCGCCGCGACCACGACGGTGTTGTCCATGTAGCCGCCCGCCGACACGGGCGAGTTGCCGGTCGCGTCGACGCCCGCGACATCCGCGACCAGGTGCGCGAGCGCGGTCGCGAGCAGCCGGGAGTCGACCTCGGCCTCGATGGGCGGCGCGTGCACGGCGAACTGCACCCGCCCCGGCCCGATGAGTTCGACGGCCCCGTCGACACCGGCGGCGACGACGGCGTCCAGCATCACCTTCGTGCGGGTGACGTCCTCCGCACCGGCGTCGAGCCGCTGGTAGCCGAGAACGTTGTCGATGAGGGTGGTGATCCGCGAGTAGCCGGCCGACAGGTGGTGCAGTACCTGGTTGGCCTCGGGCCACAGCTGCCCGGCGTCGTCCGCGGCCAGCGCCGCCAGCTCGCGGCGCAGCTCGTCCAGGGGCCCGCGCAGCGACTGCGCCAGCAGGGTCAGCAGTTGCTCGTGCCGCCCGGCCAGGGCCTCGAACCGGTCCTTCTCCCGCTCGCCGAGCGCGGCGTAGCGCTCCTCGTTCGCGCCGAGCTCCTCCTCGTGCTGCTCGGTGAGCTCCTCGACCTCGGCGACGTGCCGCTGGCGCAGGGCGGTCAGCTCGGAGGCGTGCTCCTCGGCGAGCCGCTCCAGCTCCTCCTCGTGCCGCTTCTCGGCGGCCTCCTTCTCCTCGGCGAGCGCGTCGTACGGCCGCCGGTCGGTGAAGGTCATCACGGCGCCGACGAGCTGGTCGCCGTCGCGCACGGGCGCGGTGGTCAGGTCGACCGACACCTTCTCGCCGCTCTTGGCGAACAGCACCTGCCCGCGCACCCGGTGCTTGCGCCCGGAGCGCAGCGTGTCGGCGAGCGGCGACTCCTCGTACGGGAACGGCGCGCCGTCGGGCCGGGAGTGCAGCACGAGCGTGTGCAGCTCCCGCCCCCCGAGATCACTGGCCCGGTATCCCAGTATCTGAGCGGCGGCCGGATTGACGAGCACGATCCGCCCGTCGGTGTCCGTCCCCACGACACCCTCGGCGGCGGCCCGCAGGATCATCTCGGTCTGCCGCTGCGAACGCGCCAGCTCCGCCTCGGTGTCGATGGTCCCGGACAGATCCCGTACGACGAGCATCAGCAGTTCGTCGCTGGTGTAGCCGTAACCGTCGTAGGCCTGCTGGCCGTTCTCCAGATTCGCGGACGTGACCTCGACGGGGAACTCGCTGCCGTCGGTGCGCCGGGCCATCATCCGGGTCGGCTTGGTCCTGCCCTGCGGGTCCATGTGATCGGGCCGCCGCATGGACCCCGGGATCAGCTTGGAGTCGAACTGCGGCAGCAGATCGAGCAGCCCGCGCCCCACCAGAGCCGTCCCCGGGGCCTCGAAGGCCTCCAGGGCGATGGTGTTGGCGTTGACGACGGTCCCGTTGGCGTTGACCAGCACCAACGCATCCGGAAGCGCGTCGAGTATGGCTGCGAGGCGAGCAGCGCCTCGGGATGGCCTGCTGCTCACGAGACGCTTCCTCCCTGTTACCGCACCTTGCCGACCGCTCGGGCCATCTTGCCAACCGGCCCGCGACGTGTCACGCGAGGGAGTCTAAGGGCTGGGGTTGCGCTCGCGACGCCGGATGAGAGCGAGGTCGCACGACGAAGTGACCCAGAACGTATGACCGTGTCCGTCCACTCCGCCAGACCGGCACCGGACCTTTAGGGACGAGCCGCAGGCCGGGCCTACTGGCGCCCGTTCGACCGGGGATCGGGCGGACGCTGCTTGTGCTCTTGCGGCCGGAGCTGGGGCCGGCCCTGCTCGTGCCCTCGCGGCTGCTGACTGGGCGGGCGCTGCTCGTGCCCTTGCGGCCGGGGATGAGGCCGGCCCTGCTCGTGCCCACGCGGCTGCTGACCGGGCGGGCGCTGCTCGTGCCCTTGCGGCCGGGGATGAGGCCGGCCCTGCTCGTGCCCACGCGGCTGCTGACCGGGCGGGCGCTGCTCGTGCCCTCGCGACTGCTGAGCGGCTCGGTCCTACTCGCGCCCCTTCGGCCGGAGATCGGGCAGCACCGGCACGAGCCGGTCCCAGCGGGCGATCTGGCAGCCGTCGCCGCGCTCGTACCGGGCGTCGACGGGCCGCCCGGCCCAGGTCCCGGTGACATGTGCGGTGGCGGGGCCGCCGTACTGCATCGTGCAGACGCTGCCCTGCGGTACGGGCGCGAAGGCGTCCTTGCCCCAGCGCGACCCGCGGTCGAGCGCGGCGCAGGCACCCGCGGCGTCGGGGTGGTCGCCGCCGCCCGGGTGGCAGTACAGCTCGAACCGCCCGTCGGCACCGCCGCCGGCGTTCTTGACGGTGACGACGAGGTGGTCGCCGTCGTGGGGCGGGGCGACGGGAAGCGGGACCGCGGAGGCGGGCGCGGCGGCGAGGGCGGCGGCGACGGCACCGGCGACGGCGACGAGGAGCCGGCCGAACCGGCCGCTGCGGGTGACCTGGAGCGAGACCTTGGACGTGACCTGGAGCATGACCTGACTAACGCCCCGCCCGCCGCGACGTTGCGCACGCGCCCGACCGGCGCCAAGGGCTTTGCTCTGCGCCCCGCCTGCCTAGTACCGTGGGAGGCGATTGGTGACACCGCGCTCGACTGTGTCATCATCGGCACGCACCACTCGCGCTCGCGCGAGTCGGCTGTGTGGAGGCGTCGCCTAGTCCGGTCTATGGCGCCGCACTGCTAATGCGGTTTGGGCCTTAAAGCCCATCGAGGGTTCAAATCCCTCCGCCTCCGCCAGTGATCACCGAAGCCCCGGTCAACCGACCGGGGCTTCGGTGTTTCCGCAAGGGGCCCAGCCCGGCACATGTCGACGTTTCCGCAGGTCACAAGGGGTGCGGCTAACGGATTTCACATGGCGGCGGCAGTCATGTAATGTTCTTCCTGTCGCCGCGAGCGGCCCGGAAGGGCAAGGAGCGGCGGGAAAACAAAACAAGCACTCGTAGCTTAACGGATAGAGCATCTGACTACGGATCAGAAGGTTGCAGGTTCGAATCCTGCCGAGTGCACACAGAGCAAGGGCCCCGGAGAGATCCGGGGCCCTTGTCGTGCGTGGTCGTGTCGTATTCTCACGCAGTCTGTCGTGTCCGCGACCAGGGGGGATCCGGGATCGTGGGGCGACTCGAACCATGTGGGGATTCATGCGTAAAGCAGTCATAGGTGCCGTGCTCACCGGCGCCCTCGCCCTGACGGGCTCCGTTCTCACCGTTGCGCCCGCGTCCGCGGAGACGGGGGTGGTGATTGAGAAGCTGTCGGTGAACGGTGGGAAGCCGATCGTCTTCGGTACGTCGCGGACGGAGTCGTTCACCATCTCGGTGACCGCCTCCGACGACTCGGGGATCAGCAGCGACATGGCGTTTCTGGGGATCGACCGGGAGAAGGGGGAGGACTACTGGTCGTACCACGGTGCGCCGACGTGCACCGCGAGCAGCGCCACCACGTCGACCTGCAAGCTCACGGTCAAGCTGGACCCGGACATCGATCTGCCGCGCAACACGCTCGCGGGTCCGTGGGACGTGACCGTTCAGCTCCAGGCCAAGGACGGTGACTTCTACAACAACGGCGGCGCCCCCAAGCACCCGGTCCAGCGGCGTTCCACGCTCAGCGTCGACGCTTCGCCCGAGCCGGTCTACAAGGGCAAGACCCTGACGGTGAAGGGCAAGCTGGCCCGCGCCAACTGGGACAAGTACGTGTACGCGGGCTACGCCTACCAGTACGCGAAGCTCCAGTTCCGCCCGGCGGGCAGCAGCAGCTACACCACGGTCAAGACGGTGAAGGCCGATGTCTACGGCAAGTTGAGCACGACTGTCACGGCCTCCGCGGACGGCTACTGGCGCTGGAACTTCGCCGGCACCAGCACCACGCCGGCGGTCAAGGCGACCGGTGACTTCGTCGACGTGCGCTGAGCCGAGCGAGTAGTCCCCGTACCGACTGGCAAGTGGCCCAGGCCGCTTGCCAGTTGGGTGTGAACAAACGTGTTTGTGTCAGGTGTTCGAGCGCGCCTATTTTTGCGCGTCATGACCATGACTAGAAGATCGATCATCAAGGGCATGGCCGCCGCGCCCTTCGCCGGCGCGGCGGCGAGTGTTCTCTCCGCTTCCCCGGCCCACGCCGCCACCGTCGACCCGAGCGGGTACTCGCTCGCCGGCCGCTCCTCCAACAGCCACGGTGAATTCGCCGCTCTGGCGGCCGGGTTGGCGACCAAGCTGGTCAAGGTGGACGCGACCACCGTCATCGCCGACACCAATCGCAGCGCCAAGGTGCTCTCCGGCGCGCCCAGCACCGCCGAGGCCTTCCAGGCCGGTTTCGCCTGGGACACCGCCGACCAGGAGGTCCCCTACTGGATACCCCAGGGCGTCAGCACCAGCGCCGACGCCTACGGCAACGGGCTCTACCCCGACGGGGGCAGCAACAAGGTCGTCCTGGTGTCGTGGTACTTCGAGACCAACACCGACGACGACGCCGAGCTGGAGTACCCGCTCGACAAGGGCATGCGGCTGACCTTCGTCGACTACAACACCCCGTCCGCGCCGACGTACCGGCATGTGCTGCTCGTGGAGCCTGAGCGGACGGGCACGGGCGAGTACTCCTTCGGCCCCGTCCGCAAGCACGCCGGCGGCATCATGTGGTACGGCAACCTGCTGTACGTCGTCGACACCTACAAAGGTCTGCGCGTCTTCGACCTGAACACCCTCTTCACCGTCGACACCGCGGAGAAGGACATCTGCGGCCTGCACACCGACGGGAAGTACTACGGCTACGGCTACCAGTACGTCCTTCCGCAGAGCCACGCCTACGACAACGCCGGAACGTATCTGCGCTACTCGACGATCGGCCTCGACCGCGCCAGCAGCCCCGACAGCCTGGTGATCAGCGAGTACTCCCTGGACGGCGTCGTCTCCTACAACGACCCCGGCCACACCTTCAACGGCACGACCGCACCCGGCGAGACGACGCCCCACGTGGTCCGCTGGCCGCTGGACTACACCGACCGGCACCCGGGCTCTGCCACCGCGACCGAGGCCGTCACCGTCGCCCAGAAGAAGATCCAGGGCGTCGTCTCCCGCAAAACCAAGCACTACCTCTCGGTGAGCGCGGGCGAGACCACCAAGGGCGCCCTGCGCACCTTCACCTCCGGCAGCTCGACCGCGACCACCGTGGCCGACCTGGCCATCGGCTGCGAGGACCTCAGCTTCCACAGCAGCGGGGCGTCGGGCTGGGCGTACGGCGAGTCCGTGATCTGGAACGTCAGTGAGTACGTCAACCAGCGGTACGTCTACGCGGTCCGGGCGGACGGTTCGTAGGACAGGCAGGGGACGGCGACCGTGCGCGGAGCCCGCCGGCCCGCCCCGCCCGTGAAGACGAACATCCGCAGCACCAGGAAGCGGCCGATGCCGGCGAGTCCGGCGGCGCCCAGGTAGACCGTCTGCTCCTGCAGCAGCGTGGGGGACGGCTCCACCAGGTGCAGTACGAGGACGGCGGCGGACGTCACCGCGTAGGCGGCCGTCGCCGAGCCCGCCGACTGGAGATGCTGCCGCAGGCCGGGGCGGCTACCGGTGCCGAAGGTGAACAGGGCGTGCAGCTCGGTGCAGAGCAGGGTGGAGGCCACGGTGATCAGCGCGTTGGCCAGCGCCCACGGCATCGAGTCCGCGAGCACCGGCACCAAGGCGCCGGAGGCCAGACCGACGCCGCCCCCGCACACCACGAACCGGGCGAACGAACCGAGCGGCGACGACATGGAACTTCCTTCCGGAGGGGGACCGTTGAACTGATCGGCTGCCTTGATCAGCCGGGTACAACGATCCCGTCCGGCCGCTCCCCGTACGAGGTGGCGAACTCCCGAATCGGGGGTGGAGCCAGCCCTACCAAGGGAGTTGGGTCCACCACCCGGGAACGGTCCTTGAACGCCCCGAAGTCCTCCGCTACTTGAACGCCTTCGCGTTGTCCACCGCCCAGTCAGCGAAGGCGCGGGGACGGCGGCCGAGGAGGAACTCCGCGTCCGGGCTCACCCGTTGCAGCGCCGGGGTCGGCGTGCCCAGCATGTCGAGGGTGCTCTCCACGACCGGCTCCGGCATGAACCGCAGCATCTGCTCGCGCGCCTCCTCCCGGCTCTGCTCCACGAACCGCACGGGCTCGCCCAACGCCTCCTGGATCGCCGCGGTCTGCTCCCGGGGGGAGACGGCGGCGGGGCCGGTCAGGTCGTAGACCTTGCCGCCGTGGCCGCCTCCGCGCAGGGTCGCCGCGGCGGCCCCGGCGATGTCGGCCGCGTCGATCGTCGGCAGGGCCACATCGCCGAAGGGGGCCGCGACCTCGCGGCGGGTGCGGATCAGTTCCGCCCACAGCAGGGTGTTGGAGTGGAAGCCGCCGGGGCGCAGCATCGTCCACTCCAGCCCCGAGGCCTTGACGGCCTCCTCCAGCACGGGGGGATGGTGGCCCGTGCCGACGCCCTGCGAGGACAGCAGGACCACGCGCCCGACCCCGGCGGCCCGCGCGGTGTCCAGCACCGCGCCCAGGTCGCCGCCGGAGCCGAGGAACTCGCCCGAGGTCAGCAGGAAGAGTGCGGCGGCCCCGTCGAGGGCCGGTTTCAGCTGCTCCGGATCGGCCAGGTCGGCCTGCCGGTGCAGGGCTCCCTCCGGTACGTCCTGGGCGGTGATCCGGCGAGACACCGCGGTCACCCGCTCGCCCGCCCCGACCAGCGTCCGCACCAGCGGCCGCCCGACATTGCCCGTCGCTCCGGTCACCACGATCATCGTCGTACTCCGTTCCGAGTGGTCAACTCCCTTGCTCCGCACGCTACTTTTGTGGAGCTAGTAGGTACCTAGAGGAAAGTAATGGGGAGAGGGATGAATGTGACCGAGGGCACACCCGAGAGCGCGGCCGTCAGCACCCCCGAGAACGCCTGCCCCATCGCCCCCGTCGTCGACATCGTCTTCAGCCGGTGGACCACCCCGATCCTGTGGGCCCTGCACGAGTACGGCCGGCAGCGCTTCGTCGAACTGGAGCGCCGTATCGCCACGATCACGCCGAAGGTGCTGACGCAGCGGCTGCGGCAGCTGGAGCGCGACGGCCTCGTCGTGCGCACGTACTACGCGGAGGTCCCGCCGCGCGTGGAGTACGAGATCAGTGAACTCGGGCGCAGTCTGGCGCCGTTGTTCCACGCCCTGTCCGAGTGGGCGGTCAACCTCGACCGGGTCGAGCTGGCCCGGAAGGCGTACGACGAGCGGGGCTGAGTCTCAGCCGTCGTTGTCCCGGAGTTCGTCGATGTACCGCTGGGCCAGCCCCGTCGTCCGGCTGAACCAGTCGGTCAGAACGGCGATCTCGTCGGCGGAGTACTCGGCGAAGAGCGCGTTGAGCCGGCCGTAGTAGGGGCCGTAGAGCGCCTCGACCCGGGTCACCGCCTCCGGCACCGCCGCCACCCGCACCCGGCGGCGGTCGGACGGGTCGGGGACGCGGGTGATGAAGCCGGAGCGCTCCAGCCGGTTGAGGATGCCGGTCATCGCCCCGGTGGTGACGTGCGCGTGCTCGGCGAGGTCGCCCGCGGTGAGCAGGTTCTCGCCCGCCTTCAGGACGCAGGCGAAGCAGAGCAGGTCGGTGATGCTCAGGCCCAGCCGGTGGGCCATTTCCTGCTGGCCGAGCAGGTGGGCCGCGATGAGGGAGTCCATCGCTTCCAGCGCCTGGGCCGGGGTGGCGGTGGGACGCGGCGTGGCGTGCATCTTCGTCGAATTACCTTACGTCGTGAGAGGTTTATGCGCTAAATTTCTTAGGAACTGAGAGGTTCTCGTTTCGGCGGGTGGGGAGGCATGCTCGTGAGCGCACACCAGTATGACGAGGGACATACGGTCGCGGGATGGACCGGATGCGGCATTGCGACCGTCGGAGCCGCTGTGCTGGGGCTGGGGGTGTGCATGGTGTCGGCCCCGCTGATCGCGGGCGGGCTCGCGATCGAGGTGGTGAGCCTCCTGGTCACCTGGGCCCTGCACCTCGCCGGCTGGGGGAAGGCGCCGGGGCGGCGGCCCAGGGAGCAGTGGGGGATGCGGGTGCGGGATCCGCGGGCCCGGGAGGGGCATCCGGGGTGCTGGGGCTGCCGGCTGGCGGGCCGCCGGCCCGCGGTGGCGGGGGGCCGGGGTGAGATCGAGGCCGAGTCCGAGGCGGAGGCCGTTGTCAGTGCCTCCGCCTAGTCTCGGAGGGGATGGCACAGACATGGATGTGCTCGGGGCTGCGATGGTCGGCGGACGGTCCCGAGCTGGCCTGGGACGGCGGTCGGCGCAGCGCGCTGACCTGGGGGAAACGCGTGGCCTTCGGGGTCGCGGAAGGGGGCGTGCGGACATGCGTGGGAGCGCGGGGGCATGCGTGTCCGGTGCGGGCGGCCGTGCCGGGGCGGAGCACGGGGGTGCGGTGCGAGGAGTGTGCGCGGCTGGACCGGGCGCACTCGGTGGCCGCCGACACCCTCGCCGACGATCCACGGCCGTACCACGTATATCTGGCGTGGTTCGGGCCCGGCATGGTCAAGGTCGGGATCACCGCGGTCGAGCGGGGCTCGGCGCGGCTGCTTGAGCAGGGCGCGGTCTGCTTCAGCCTGCTGGGCGCCGGTCCGCTGATGGCCGCGCGGCGCACCGAGGAGCTGCTGCGCGCCGCACTCGGGGTGCCGGACCGGATTCCGTATGCCGACAAGCGGGCCGTGTGCTCCGCGCTGCCGGGCTCCGCGCAGGAGCGGGCGGCCGAGGTGACGGAGCTGCACGCCCGGGCCGTGGCGCTGGCCGGCTGGCCGGAGTCGCTGACGCCCCAGCCCTGCCGGGTCGTCGACCATGTCGGGGTGTTCGGGCTGGCGGAGCTGCCCGCGGCCGTCGGCGAGGTGACCGAGCTCGTCGCCGGTGGCGTGGTCGGGGGACGGCTGGTCGCGGCCGCCGGGCCGGATCTGCACCTTCGGACGGAAAGCGGTGTCGTCGTGCTCGACACACGGCTGATGAAGGGGTGGGCCCTGGTGGCTGCCGACGGCGAAGTCTCCGTCCCGGTGCGGAACTTCACCGTGGCCAGGAGTGCGCAGGACGGGCTGTTCTGAGGGCCGGACCAGTCAGTCACCCAGGCATTGCCTGAGAGCCTCCTGTGAGTTTCTCAGGGAAATCACAGGTTGTAGAAAGGGTGTTCTCAGAGGGCCCCGACAAGGTGTCCAGCATGACCACGACCTCGCCCCAGGGGCGCACCGAACTGCTGAGGCCGGACGGGAGCCCCGTCCGAGTGCTTGTGGTGGACGACGAGCTGTCGATCACCGAGCTGCTGTCCATGGCTCTTCGCTACGAAGGCTGGCAGATCCGCAGCGCGGGGGACGGCCAGGGCGCCATCCAGACCGCGCGCGAGTTCCGGCCCGACGCCGTCGTCCTGGACATGATGCTGCCGGACATGGACGGGCTGACCGTCCTCGGCCGGCTCCGGCGTGAGCTGCCGGACGTGCCCGTGCTGTTCCTGACGGCCAAGGACGCCGTCGAGGACCGTATCGCCGGGCTCACCGCCGGCGGCGACGACTACGTCACCAAGCCGTTCAGCCTCGAAGAGGTCGTGGCCCGGCTGCGCGGGCTGATCCGCCGCTCCGGCGCCGCCGACCGCCGCTCCGACTCGGTCCTGGTCGTCGGCGACCTCACCCTCGACGAGGACAGCCACGAGGTCAGCCGGGCCGGCGAGAACATCCATCTGACCGCCACCGAGTTCGAGCTGCTGCGCTTCCTCATGCGCAACCCGCGGCGCGTGCTCAGCAAGGCGCAGATCCTCGACCGGGTCTGGTCCTACGACTTCGGCGGCCAGGCCAACGTCGTCGAGCTGTACATCTCCTATCTGCGACGGAAGATCGACGCCGGACGGGAGCCGATGATCCACACCCGGCGCGGCGCCGGGTATCTGATCAAGCCCGCGGTGTCATGAGCGGGCGACGACGGACGCGTCCGCAGAAGACGCGAGCGGGCAAGCCGCGCACCCTGCGGACGCGGCTCGTCGTCGCATCCGTGGTACTGATCGCCGTGGTCTGCGCGGTGATCGGCACCGTGACCACGCTGGCGCTGCGGTCGCATCTGTACGAGCAGCTGGACGAGCGGCTGACCGAGACCGTCGGTCGTGCGGCCGGGTTCGGCGGGCCGCCCGGCGGCGACCCCAAGAAGAACGGCGCGGACGACAAGAGCGACCCCTTCACCCTCGACGACTTCGTCACGCACGGCCCGCAGCCCAAGGGCACGATCATCGCCGAGGTGCAGAACGGGTCCATCACCGCGGCCAAGGTCGGCGTGGAGAACGAGAACTCCACCGACTTCAGCGGGATGGAGGCCGAGGACCTCACCGAGTCCCAGATCCAGGCGCTCAACTCCGTCTCCCAGGACGACGGCGAGAAGCACACCGTGGACCTAGGCGACCTCGGTGAGTACCGCGTCGAGTACAAGTCCGGCGCCAACGGCAGCTTCTACGTCGCCATCCCCACCGACGAGGTCAACGGCACCCTCAACACCCTCATCGCCATCGAGGCCAGCGTCACCGCCGCCGGACTCATCGCCGCCGGTATCGCCGGCACCGTCATCGTCGGCGTGGCCACCCGCCCCCTGCGCAGGGTCGCCGCCACCGCCACCCGGGTCTCCGAACTCCCGCTCCACACCGGCGAGGTGAACCTCAACGAGCGCGTCCCGGAGTCCGAGTGCGACCCGCACACCGAGGTCGGCCGGGTGGGCGCCGCCCTCAACCGGATGCTCGACCACGTCCACGGCGCCCTGCACTCCCGCCAGCAGAGCGAGATGCGGGTACGGCAGTTCGTCGCCGACGCCAGCCATGAGCTGCGTACCCCGCTCGCCTCCATCCGCGGTTACGCCGAGCTCACCAGACGCGGCAGAGAACAGATCGGGCCCGACACCCGGCACGCCCTCGGCCGTATCGAATCCGAGGCGGGCCGGATGACGCTGCTGGTCGAGGACCTGCTGCTGCTCGCCCGCCTGGACGCCGGACGGCCGCTGCAGTTCGAGCAGACCGACCTCATCCCGCTGGTCGTCGACACCGTCAGCGACTCGCGCGCGGCCGGCATGGACCACAACTGGCGGCTCGACCTGCCCGACGAACCGGCCCTCGTGTCGGCGGACGCCGCGCGCATCCAGCAGGTGCTGGTCAATCTGCTCGGCAACGCCCGCAAGCACACCGCCCCCGGCACCACCATCACCGCCCGCGTGCAGCGGCGCGGCGCCTGGATGTGCGTGGACGTCGAGGACAACGGCCAGGGCATCCCGCCCGATTTGCTGCCGCACGTCTTCGAACGGTTTGCGCGCGGCGACTCCTCGCGCTCCCGCGCCTCCGGCTCCACGGGTCTCGGGCTGGCCATCGTGCAGGCCGTGGCGACCGCCCACGGTGGTGAGGTGACCGTGGACAGCGTGCCCGGACGGACCGTCTTCACGGTCCATCTGCCCGCGCTCACCGCCGCGCCCGCGCCCGAAACGAATGGGCAAACGCACTCACAGGCACAGCACAGCGCCACCACACGGGTGCAACAGGGCACTTGAGAAGAGTCGGTTCCATGCGAACCGACTCTTCTCCCGGCAATCTGCCGGCGCGGGAGCACCTCCCGGCCGGAGACGCCGGTACGCCTGTCCTGGACGTAGTGATCCCCGTCTACAACGAGGAGAAGGACCTCCGGCCGTGTGTGCTGAGACTGCACGAGCACCTCAGGCGCACCTTCCCGTACGCGTTCCGCATCACGATCGCGGACAACGCGTCCACGGACACCACCCCCCTGGTGTCCCAGCGGCTGGAGGCGGAGCTCCCGGAGGTCCGGGCCTTCCGCCTGGAGCAGAAGGGACGCGGTCGCGCCCTGCGCACCGTGTGGTCGGCCTCGGACGCCCCGGTCCTCGCCTACATGGACGTGGATCTGTCCACCGACCTCAACGCGCTGCTGCCGCTGGTGGCCCCGCTGATCTCCGGCCACTCGGACCTCGCGATCGGCTCCCGGCTCGCCCGCTCCTCCCGCGTCGTGCGCGGCCCCAAGCGGGAGTTCATCAGCCGCTCCTACAACCTCATCCTGCGCGGCTCCCTCCAGGCCCGCTTCTCGGACGCCCAGTGCGGCTTCAAGGCCATCCGCCGTGATGTCGCCCAGGTGCTGCTGCCGCTGGTGGAGGACACCGGCTGGTTCTTCGACACCGAGATGCTGGTCCTCGCCGAGCGCGCGGGACTCCGTATCCACGAGGTGCCGGTCGACTGGGTCGACGACCCGGACTCGACCGTGCACATCGTGAAGACGGCCACCGACGACCTCAAGGGCGTCTGGCGGGTCGGCAAGGCCCTGGCCACCGGTTCGCTGCCGCTGGACCGCCTCGCCCGCCCCTTCGGGGACGATCCGCGCGACCGCGAGATCAAGGACGTACCCAAGGGGCTGGCCCGCCAGCTCGTCGGCTTCTGTGTGGTGGGCGTCCTGTCCACACTCTTCTACCTGCTGCTCTACAGCGGCTTCCGCCAGTTCACCGGCTCGCAGACGGCCAACGCGCTCGCGCTGCTGGTCTCGGCGGTCGCCAACACCGCGGCGAACCGGCGGCTGACCTTCGGGGTGCGCGGCCGCGGCGGCGCCGTCCGGCACCAGGCGCAGGGCCTGGTCGTCTTCGCCATCGGCCTCGCCCTGACCAGCGGCTCGCTCGCCGCCCTGGGCGCGGCGACCGCCGACCCCGCGCACTCCACCGAGCTGGCGGTGCTGATCGCGGCCAACCTCGCGGCGACCGTGCTGCGCTTCCTGCTCTTCCGGGTGTGGGTGTTCCCCGACCGCCGGGAGCCGGAGCCGACCGTGGTCGCCGCGCGCATCCCGGCGTACGCAGCACGCCAGCCGTCGCTCCCGCAGCGCCCGACACCTCACTTCCGCGCCGGTGAAGTCGCGGACCACTCCTGGAGGGACGCCACCATGCGGCTTCAGCCGGTGCGCCCCTCCGACAACGGACCGGGGGACCCCCGATGACCATCACGAACACGGCCGTGCAGGAGCCGCTCGCTCCTGCGGCCCCGGAAGCGGGCGAGCCCAAGCCGCCCTTCCTGCGCAGACTGTGGCGCGGCCGGCCCGAGGACCCCCGCTGGGCGCGCCCGGCCTTCCTCGCCCTGCTGCTCGCCACCGCGGTGCTCTACCTCTACAACCTGAGCGCCTCCGGCTACGCCAACTCCTTCTACTCCGCGGCAGTCCAGGCCGGCAGCCAGTCCTGGAAGGCGTTCTTCTTCGGCTCGCTGGACGCGGCCAACGCCATCACCGTCGACAAGCCCCCGGCCGCGCTGTGGCCGATGGCCCTGTCGGTCCGGATCTTCGGCCTGAGCTCGTGGGCGATCCTCGTCCCCGAGGTGCTGATGGGCGTCGGCACGGTCGCCGTCGTCTACGCGTCCGTGCGCCGCCGGTTCAGCCCGGCCGCCGGTCTGATCTCGGGCGCGGTGCTCGCGCTCACCCCGGTCGCCGCGCTGATGTTCCGGTTCAACAACCCGGACGCGATGCTCGCCCTGCTGATGGCCCTGGCCTGCTACTTCGTCATCCGCGCCCTGGAGGACGGCCGCACCAGGTGGCTGCTCTGGGCCGGTGCGGCCATCGGCTTCGCCTTCCTCGCCAAGACCCTCCAGGCGTTCCTGATCCTGCCGCCGCTCGCCCTCGTCTACGGCGTGTGCGCCCCGGTGGCGGTGAAGAAGCGGAGCGGCCAGCTGGCCGCGGGCCTGGCCGCGATCGTCGTCTCCGGCGGCTGGTGGGTCGCGGTGGTCGAGCTGTGGCCGGCGTCCTCCCGCCCGTACATCGGCGGCTCGCAGAACAACTCCTTCCTGGAACTGACCTTCGGCTACAACGGCCTGGGCCGGCTGAACGGCGAGGAGACCGGCAGCGTCGGCGGCGGTGGCGGCAACGGCGGCGGCAACTGGGGCGAGACCGGCTGGGACCGGCTGTTCTCCTCCAGCATCGGCGGCCAGATCTCCTGGCTGATCCCGGCCGCGCTGATCCTGCTGGCCGCGGCGCTGGTGGCCACGCGCAGGGCGAAGCGGACGTCGGTGACGCGGTCCTCGTTCCTGGTGTGGGGCGGCGCGCTGCTCACGACCATGCTGGTCTTCAGCTATATGCAGGGCATCTTCCACGAGTACTACACGGTGGCCCTCGCCCCCTACATCGCGCCGCTGATCGGCATGGGCGCGGCGCTGCTGTGGGAGAAGCGCGACAAGGCGTGGGCGTCGCTCACCCTGGCGGCCGCGATGACGGCCACCGCGGCCTGGGGTTACGTCCTGCTCAACCGTTCCTCCGACTACCTGCCCTGGCTGAAGTGGCTGGTGCTGGTCGGCGGCCTGGTGGCGGCGCTCGGCCTGGTCTTCGCGGCCCGGCTCGGTCGTCGACTGGCCATGGGCGTCGCGGGGTTGGGCCTGGTCGCCGCTTTGGCGGGCCCGACGGCGTACACCCTCACCACGGTGAACGAGGGCCACACCGGCTCGATCGTGACCGCGGGTCCGTCGGTGGCGGGCGGCCGTGGCGGCGGCCCGGGCGGCGGGGGCGGCGGCATGCCGGGCGGGGGTGGCTTCCCGGGCCGGCAGGGTCAGCAGGGTCAGCAGAACCAGCAGGGTGGCGGCATGGGCCAGCCCCCGACCGGCGGCGGGACCGGCGGATTCGGCGGCGGTATGCCGGGTCAGCAGGGCCAGAACCAGGGCCAGGGTCAGCAGAACGGTGACGGCGGCGGTGGCGGCATGGGTGGTCTGCTCAACGGCGCCACGGTCTCCGACGAGGCCAAGAAGCTGCTGGAGACCGACGCCGACGACTACACCTGGGCCGCCGCGGCCATCGGCGCCCAGAACGCCGCGAGCTACCAGCTCTCCACCGGCGAGCCGGTGATGGCGATCGGCGGCTTCAACGGCACCGACCCGTCCCCGACGCTGGCCCAGTTCAAGGAGTACGTGGCGGACGGAAAGATCCACTACTTCATCTCCGGCGGCTCCGGCGGCGGCATGGGCGGCAGCGACAGCGGCACGTCCGCGCAGATCACCGAGTGGGTCGAGGCCAACTTCAAGGAGGTGACGGTCGGTTCGTCCACCTTCTACGACCTGACGCAGGCGAGCAGCTGACGTCAGAAGGCGGCGCTGTACACCGTATAGGGGCTCCTATACGGTGTACAGCATGCCTGCATCCCAAGGTCATCCCCAGCGCTGGCTGATCCTCGGCGTCATCTGCCTCGCCCAGCTCACCGTGCTGCTCGACAACACGGTCCTGAACGTGGCGATCCCCTCGCTCACCCGCGAGATGGGCGCGGCGACCTCCGACATCCAGTGGATGATCAACGCCTACTCGCTCGTGCAGTCCGGACTGCTGCTCACCGCGGGCAGCGCCGCCGATCGCTACGGCCGCAAGAAGATGCTGGCGGCGGGCCTGGTCCTGTTCGGCATCGGTTCGCTGGCGGCCGGACTCGCCGACAGCACGGGCCAGTTGATCGCCGCGCGGGCGGGCATGGGCGTGGGCGGCGCGCTGCTGCTGACCACCACCCTGGCCGTGGCGATGCAGATCTTCACGCCCGACGAGCACGCCAAGGCGATCGGCATATGGAGCGCGGTCAACGCCCTCGGCTTCGCCGGCGGCCCGCTGCTCGGCGGCTTCATGCTGAACCACTTCTGGTGGGGCGCGATCTTCCTGGTCAACCTCCCGGTCGCGGCGCTCGGCCTCGCCGCGGTAGTGGCCCTGGTCCCCGAGTCCAAGAGCCCCCAGGGCGACCGCCCCGACCTCCTCGGCGCCCTGCTCTCCACCATCGGCATGGCCTCCCTGGTCTACGCGATCATCTCCGGCCCCGAGCACGGCTGGACGTCGGGCAGGGTGCTGACCACGGGCGCCATGGCGGTGATCGTTCTGACGGTGTTCGCGTACTGGGAGAGCCGTATCCCGTACCCCATGCTCGACCTGCACTTCTTCCGGGACCGCCGGTTCACGGGTGCGGTCTCCGGGGCGGTGCTGATCACCTTTGGTATGGGCGGGGCGTTGTTCCTGCTGACGCAGCACCTCCAGTTCGTCCTCGGATACGGCCCCCTGGAGGCAGGCCTGCGGACCGCCCCGCTGGCGCTGACCGTCGTCGTGCTCAACTTCAGCGGGGTGGCGGCGAAGTGGACCGCGAAGCTGGGGATGCCGATGTCGATCCTGCTGGGCATGGTGCTGATGTCGGCGGGCCTGGTGTCGATAGCGACGCTTGCCTCCGGCGGCTATACGGGGACGCTGCTGGGGCTGGTCCTCATCGGGGTTGGCTGCGCGATCGCCAACCCGGCGATGGCGCACGCGATCATGAGTGCGATTCCGCGGGAGAAGGCGGGGGTCGGGGCCGGGATCAACGGGACCCTTGCCGAGTTCGGGAACGGGCTGGGGGTGGCCGTGCTGGGGGCCGTGCTCAACTCCCGGTTCGCGGCGCTGATTCCGGTGGCGTCGTCGTCGTTGCCTTCGGCGCTCGCGTCGGCGGAGTCGGCGTCGGAGAAGGAACGGATCACCGACGCGTTTGCCTCCGGCCTGGAGAGCAGCCAGTTGGTGGGGGCGTTGGCCGTGCTGCTCGGGGGGTTGGTCGCGGCGGCGTTGTTGCGGAGGGCTGAGCGGGCAGACTCGGAGGTGGTGAGCGCCTAGGAGCTCGGGTGGCTGGGTAGTCGCGGCCCTGACGAGGGCGCTTAACATGACCGCCACTTTGAAAGTCGAGGAAGGTGCGTCGCCATGGTGAAGGCAGCCCAGCGGACCAGCGTGTGGCTGGAGGACAAGGAGCGCCGGGGTGGTCGTGGCGGCGGGCAGCCCTCCGGGCTCGACCGGGAGCGGATCACCGAGGTGTCCGTGCGGCTGCTGGACGCGGAGGGACTGGCCAAGTTCTCCATGCGGCGGCTGGCCGCCGAGCTGAACGTGACGGCCATGTCGGTCTACTGGTACGTCGACACCAAGGACGACCTCCTCGAACTCGCCCTGGACTCGGTCTACGGCGACCTGCGCCTGCCCGACCCGGACGCCGACGGTGAGGACTGGCGCGACCAGCTGCGCATGCTGGCCCGGGAGTACCGGGGCCTGCTGGTGCGCCACCCCTGGCTCTCCCCGCTGGCCGGGACCTACCTCAACATCGGTCCCAACTCCCTGTCCTTCTCCCGCACCATTCAGCGCGTGATCCGCAGAACGGGACTGCCCGCGCACGGCGTGAGCGGCGCCATCTCGGCCGTCTTCCAGTTCGTCTACGGCTACGGCACGATCGAGGGCCACTTCTTCGCGCGCGTCGAGGACACCGGGATGACCCCCGACGACTACTTCCGGCACGCGATGAGCACGGTGAGCGAGTCACTGGCCGCCGCCGAGGTCATCGAGGAGTCCAAGGAGATCATGGCGGCCCGCGGCGGCGACACGGTCGAGGAGATGCTGGAACGCGACTTCGTCTTCGCCCTGGACCTGCTGATCGCGGGCATCGAGGCGATGGTGGCCAGGTCGGCCTGACCCGTCCGCGGCGCCGGCCGGCGAAGTCCGGTGGGGTTCGGCAGCGCCCCGAAGGGGCGCGGGGCTGTATCGATATGCGGCTCCGCCGCGTGGGCGCGACCAGCCCCGACGCCGCCGCACGGATTCGACGGCCGGACGCGGCTCAATCAGCGGAGGCGTGCCGCGCGGGGAACCCTCCCGTAGCCACCGGCCCCCACCGCTCCGGCGTGACCCGGATGATCGACTTGCCCTGCTTGACCATGGCCGCGCGGTACTCGTCCCAGTCCGGGTGTTCGCCGGCGATGTTGCGGTAGTACTCGACCAGCGGCTCCACGGAGTCGGGCGCGTCGATGACCTCCGCCGTTCCGTCGATCTGGACCCACGGCCCGTTCCAGTCGTCGCTCAGCACGATCAGGCTGACCCGCGGATCCCGCTTGGCGTTACGGGTCTTGGCGCGCTCGGGGTAGGTCGAGACGACGATCCGGCCGGAGTCGTCGACCCCGCAGGTCAGCGGTGAGCCCTGGGGGCCGCCGTCGGTCCGCCGCGTCAGCAGGATCGCGCGATGACGCGGCCGTACGAAGTCCAGCAACTGGTCGAGCGAGACGGCGGTGTTGGTCGCGATGTTCGGTGCCATGGCGGCAGCCTAGGCGCTGGGTGCTCCGCCGTGACTGACCCTGCTGTGCCTACGCCTGCGGCAGCGAATCCCCCTGCACCGCCTGGATGTCCAGCTCCACCTTCAGCGTCGTACCGATCGCCGCGATGCCCGCCTGGACGACCTGGTTGTAGTTCATGGCGAAGTCCTCGCGGTGCAGTTGGGCCGTCGCCCGGAAGGCGGCCCGGGTCCCGCCCCACGGGTCCGCGCCGGTGCCGAGATACGCGAGGTCCAGGTCCACCGGCCGTACGACACCGTGCAGCCCGAGCTCCCCGTGCACCGTCCACCTGTCCGCGCCCGCCGACGTCAGGCCCGTCGAGCGGTAGGTGATCTCCGGATACCTCGCCACGTCCAGGAAGTCCGCCGACCGCAGATGGGTGTCCCGCGTCCCGTTGCCCGTGTCGATCGACTCGGCCCGGATCACCGCCTCCACCCGCGACTTGGTGATGTCGTCCGGGGCGATCTCCACCGTCGCGCCGAAGTCGGTGAACCGCCCGTGCACGCTGGAGATGCCCAGGTGCTGGGCGACCGCGCCGACCGTGGAGTGCGCCGGGTCGACCGTCCACGGGCCGGGCGGCGGCAGCTCGGCGCCGCCCTGCCGGGCCAGCGTGACCGTGCCGACCTCGGCCCGCCCGCTCGCGGTGACGATCGCACTGGCGGCGGCGGGCGCGTAGCCGACGGCGGTGACGATGACGGTGTACGCCCCGGGCGCCAGTGGCCCGGGGTCGCGCACCGCGCCCTCCGGGTCGGCCTCGGCGCGCAGCACCTGAGCGCCGGTCATGTCCGTCACCGTGACGACCGCGTGCGACACGGCCCATCCGTCCCGGGTGCGGACCCTCGCGGTCAGTCCCATCTCACGCAACTCCTCGAATGAAACCGGCCCGTGGCACACACCTCCGCTCAGAGCGTGTGCCACGGGCCGGGGCTGATTGGCGGCTACTCGCCGGGGTGGGCGAGTTCGATGTCGTGGCCGTCGACTCCCTGACCGGCGACGGTCAGGGCCGTGGCCACCGGCGGGTAACCCGTCGCGATGACGGTGTAGTCGCCGCCGTCCAGGTCGGTGAAGGCGTACGCGCCGTCCGCCCCGGTCGTCGCCGTGCCGACGACGTTGCCCGCGCCGTCCACGAGCGTGACCCGCGCGTCGGCCAGCGGACCCTGCGGCGCCCGTACGACGCCCTGGACCTCGGCGCCGGAGTCGAGGTCGACCTCGACCCGGGTGACCCCGGTGCCGGCGATCTCGACGGGCAGGGCGCGCGGCCGGAACCCGGCGGCGTTCACCGCGACGGTCACCGTGCCCGGCACCAGCCCGGCGAAGGCGAACTCGCCCTGCTCACCGGTGGCGGCGGTGGCCAGCAGGTCCCCGCGCACATCGGTGACGATCACCATCGCGTCCTTGACCGGCAGCGCGCCCTCGGACGCCCGCACCGCACCGCTCAGCCCGCTGGTGCCGCTGAGCAGGATGTCGTAGGTCAGCGGCTCCTCGCCCACGACGATCGTGGACGCCTGCGGCTGGAAGCCGTCGGCGGAGGCGATCAGGACGTAGGAGCCCGTGCCGGGCGCGTCGATGCCGTAGGAGCCGTCCTCCTGTGCCACCGCGCGGCCCAGCTGCCGTCCCGACAGCGAGATCAGGGTGACCGCGGCCCGGGGGACGGGCGCGCTCTCGGCACCGCGGACGAAGCCGCGGACGGGGATGCCACCGGTCACGGCAGTCATGGGGACCTCCGGGGTGGGCTCGGTGCTGCCCGCCGTCGCCTGCGCCAGCGCGCCGGAGGTCCGCAGCGGGACCTCCTTGATGAACAGCGTCACCAGGAAGGCGAGCAGGGCGACCGGGGCGACGTACAGGAAGATGTCGGCGATGCCGTGCCCGTAGGCGCTCTCCAGCCAGGTGCGGATGTGCGTGGGCAGGGCGTCCATGTCGGGCAGCTGCCCGGTGCCCGTTGCCTGGGCCGCGGCCGCCTGCTCCTGCGGGCTGAGCGAGCCGATGGTGTCCTCGGCGTAGTGGCTGATCCGGGTCGTCATCACGGAGCCGAGTGCCGAGACGCCCATCGCGCCGCCCAGGGACCGGAAGAAGGTGACGACCGAGCTGGCGGCGCCGAGTTCGTGCGGGGCGACCTGGTTCTGCGTGGAGAGGACCAGGTTCTGCATCATCATGCCGATGCCGAGGCCCATGACCGCCATGAAGACGGCGATGTGCCAGTACTCGGTGTCGTAGCGCATGGTGCCCAGCAGTCCGAGGCCCGCCGTCAGCAGCGCACCGCCCGCGACCAGCCAGGCCTTCCACTTGCCGGTCTTGGTGATGATCTGGCCGGAGACGGTCGAGGACACGAACAGACCGGCGATCATCGGGATCGTCATGACACCCGACATGGTCGGCGACTCGTTGCGGGCCAGCTGGAAGTACTGGCTGAAGAAGACGGTGCCCGCGAACATCGCGACACCGACGAAGAGGGAGGCGACCGAGGCCAGCGTGATCGTGCGGTTGCGGAACAGGCGCAGCGGGATGATCGGCTCGGTGGCCCTGGTCTCCACGAAGAGGAAGACCAGGGTCAGCAGGAGCGCGCCGCCGACCATTGAGTACGTCTGCCAGGACAGCCAGTCGTACTTGTCGTCGGCGAAGGTCACCCAGACGAGGAGCAGGCTGACGGCGGCGGTGATGAAGAAGGCACCGGCCCAGTCGACCTTGACCTTGCGCCTGTTCTCCGGCAGGTGCAGCGTCTTCTGCAGCACGAACAGGGCGATCAGCGCGAACGGCACACCCACGTACAGGCACCAGCGCCAGCCCAGCCAGTCGGTGTCGGTGATGACACCGCCGACCAGCGGACCGCCGACGGTCGCGACCGCGAAGGTCGCGCCGAGGTAGCCGGAGTACCGGCCGCGCTCCCGCGGGGAGATCATCGCGGCCATGATGATCTGGGCGAGCGCGGTCAGACCGCCGGCCCCGAGGCCCTGGATGACCCGGGCGCCGATGAGCATCCCGGAGTTCTGGGCGAGACCGGCGATGACCGATCCGAGGATGTAGATGACCAGGGCTATCTGGACCAGGGCCTTCTTGCTGACCAGGTCGGCGAGCTTGCCCCACAGGGGTGTGGACGCCGTCATCGCCAGCAGCGCGGCGGTCACGACCCAGGTGTACGCGCTCTGTCCGCCGCCGAGGTCCTTGATGATCTCGGGCAGGGCGTTGGAGACGATGGTCGAGGACAGGATCGCGGCGAACATGCCGAGCAGCAGCCCGGAGAGCGCCTCCATGATCTGCCGATGCGTCATGGGAGCCTCGCCGGAGCCTCCTCCGTGCTTGGCATGAGCCCGCACACCGGCCGGTGTGGTCGTAGCCATGGGCTTCCTTCTCTTACGTGGTGATCGCGGGTGTACGGGGGGACTGTTCGTGTTCGTCGAAGCAACGCCTCAGCCGGGCCATGAGCCGCGTGAGCCGGTCGACGTCGTCGTCGCTCCAGTCGCTCAGGCGGTCGGCGAGCAGCCGTGTGGTGCACCGGGCGAGCTCCTCGACCCGGGCGTGGCCCGCGGGGGTGAGGCGCAGGATGCGGCTGCGTTTGTCGGCCGGGTCGGGGGAGCGGTCGATCCAGCCGCGTTCGGCGACGTGGGCGACGTGGCGGCTGGTGACGGACATGTCCACGGAGAGCAGCTCGGCGAGCCTGCTCATGCGCATGTCTCCGTGCCGCTCCAGCAGCGTCAGTACGGCGGCGGATCCGGCCGGGCAGTCGGACGGCAGCGCCCGTCCCAGCTCCCGCTTCACCGCGCCGAAGGCACTGAACTGCCGGACGAGCTCCTCGTATCGCGCCTGCTCGGCCATCGCACCTCCCGGCTGCATTTGTTGCTTAGGGCAACCATAGGTTCGATTGGTTGCTACAGGCAAACAAAATGGGCTGAGTGCGGCCCCAAAACTTGGCAAAGGCAAGTATTGCGAACGTAAATGTGCAGGTGGGGGTGGTGGCCGGGTGCCCTTCCCTCGTCCCCGCCGCCCCCACTTGGGCCGCACCCCCGCATTCGCTAGGGTTTCGGCCCATGGCTAACACCCAGGGCCCCCAGGGCAACTACGACCCCGCCGGCAGCACCCAGATGTTCCGTGCGTTCGTCGACGAGGCCCCTCAGGGCCGTCAGCAGGCGGCCGCCTCGTCCGGTCCCCGGATCGGCCTGATCGTCGGCATCGTCGTCGCCGTCGCGGTCGTCGCCGCGGTGGCCTGGCTGGCGCTCAAGTAACCCGCGCCGCTCACACCCGCGCCGCTCACTCCCACTGGACGGACACGTCCCGCGTCTCGACGTGCATGCCCAGCGGCACGCGCCACGCGTCGACGCAGACCGTCCAGGTCTTCTCCTTCCGTGCGCCGGACTCGATCGGCGCCGGGAGTTCCTCGGTCGACTCCACCGTCCCCCAGTCGACACCGAGCGCGCCGATGATGTGCGTCCCGAAGGTCACCGTCCCCGAACGCACCGGACTTCCCCCGGAGTTGTCGAACACGAGCGTGACCTTCTCGCACCACCGCTCGTCGGCCGCCTCCCGCTTCGGAGCCGACCAGGACAGGGCGGCGGGGGAGGCGGTGGTACGGGTGGGGCTTGGTGGCGGCGGTGAAGTCGTCGGCGTACGGCCCGACTTCGGGAGTTCGCGCGGCGTCGCGCTCGGGGCGTGCGGCGGTGAAGTGACCCTCTGCGCAGGGGACTTCGGATCCTCGCTCCCCCGCTCCTCCGCCATCGCCTCGTCCAGCGGCACCAGCGTCACCCCACCCGTCGGCGCCACCACCCCCGCCGACATGCCACCCGGCGCCCCGACGGCCACGTAGCCCTCACCGCTCCCGCCGGCCCCGCACGCGACCAGCACCGCGCCCAGACACACGACGGCCGCCGAGGCGCCGGCCGTGGCGCCTCTGCGGCCATGTGTCCATGTCGTCGCCCGAAGCATCGCGCCATGGTGGCTGACGCAATGTCAGAAGTGAAGACCTCGGAAGACCTCGGACGTCCTCAGTCCGAGATCAGGCCCTCGCGCAGCTGCGCCAGCGTCCTCGTCAGCAGCCGGGAGACGTGCATCTGCGAGATGCCGACCTCCTCGCCGATCTGCGACTGCGTCATGTTGGCGAAGAAGCGCAGCATGATGATCCGCCGCTCGCGGGGCGGGAGTTTGGCCAGCAGCGGCTTGAGGGACTCGCGGTACTCCACGCCCTCCAGGGCGGTGTCCTCGTAGCCGAGGCGGTCCGCGAGGGAGCCCTCGCCGCCGTCGTCCTCGGGGGCCGGGGAGTCCAGCGAGGACGCCGTGTACGCGTTGCCGACCGCGAGGCCGTCGACGACGTCCTCCTCGGACACGCCCAGCACCGCGGCGAGTTCGGTCACCGTGGGCGAGCGGTCCAGCTTCTGGGAGAGCTCGTCACTGGCCTTCGTCAGCGCCAGGCGCAGCTCCTGAAGGCGGCGCGGGACGCGCACCGACCAGGACGTGTCGCGGAAGAACCGCTTGATCTCGCCCACGACCGTCGGCATCGCGAACGTCGGGAATTCCACGCCCCGTTCGCAGTCGAAGCGGTCGATCGCCTTGATCAGGCCGATGGTGCCGACCTGGACGATGTCCTCCATCGGCTCGTTGCGGGAGCGGAAGCGAGCCGCCGCGTAGCGCACGAGCGGGAGGTTGAGCTCGATCAGGGTGTCCCGGACGTACACACGCTCGGGGCTGTCCTCGTCGAGGGCGGCGAGCCGCAGGAACAGGGAGCGGGACAGGGTGCGGGTGTCGATGGCTCCGCCGGTCGCCGGAAGGGCGGGGGTCGGCGCGGCCTCGACAAGGGCCGTTACGTCGTCGTCGAGCGCGGGCGCAGCCTCGCTCTTCGTGAGCGTGAGCACCTTCGAGCTGCCCTGGTCTGCGGACATGCCACCCCCTCTGGGTCGCGGGACGGTCGCGGCGAACGCTCCGTCGAGGAACGTCAGCCTTCACCTGAATACCGGAGCCGAGGCCACGGCAAACGCGCTTCCCGCAGAATGTCACATGTCGGCAACACGCTGTAGTGACATGTCGACATGTAAGACGCGAATCCGCCCTGGAAACAAGGGGTCTGACGGTTTTTCGGCGCGAAACTGTCGGGAAGCGCCCTGGTGAGCGATTCGCTCGCCGCGGTTACCTATCGTTCGTGTATTCGGTACAGCCCCGCTCAAGCCTCACTCAGGCGTCGATCCGGTTCGCCGACCGCAACCGCTGGAAGCTACGCGCGAGTAGCCGCGATACATGCATCTGGGAGACGCCGAGTTCCGCACTGATCTGCGACTGGGTGAGATTGCTGTAGTAGCGCAGCAGCAGAATTCGCTGTTCGCGTTCCGGGAGTTGGACCAGCAGATGGCGGACCAGATCGCGGTGCTCCACCCCGTCCAGCGCGGGGTCCTCGTAGCCGAGCCGGTCCAGCAGCCCGGGCAGCCCGTCGCCCTCCTGTGCGGCCTCCAGCGAGGTGGCGTGGTACGACCGTCCGGCCTCGATGCAGGACAGCACCTCCTCCTCGCTGATGCGCAGACGCTCGGCGATCTCGGCGGTCGTCGGGGAGCGCCCGAAGGACGTGGTGAGGTCCTCGGTCGCGCTGTTGACCTGCACCCACAGCTCGTGCAGCCGGCGCGGTACGTGGACCGTGCGGACGTTGTCACGGAAGTACCGCTTGATCTCGCCGACGACCGTCGGCATCGCGAACGTCGGGAACTGCACACCCCGGTCCGGGTCGAAGCGGTCGATGGCGTTGATCAGCCCGATGGTGCCGACCTGGATCACGTCCTCCATCGGCTCGTTGCGGGAGCGGAAGCGGGCGGCCGCGTAGCGCACGAGCGGGAGGTTGGCCTCGATGAGCGCCCCGCGCACCCGGTAGTGCTCCGGAGTGCCCGGGCGGAGCTCCTTGAGCTGGGCGAAGAGCACCTGTGTGAGCGCCCTGGTGTCCGCTCCGCGGCTGCGCGGCGCGGCTGCCGGGGTCTCCGTGACTTCCTGGGGCGGCGCAGTACTGGCCGACACGGTCAACGCCACCTCTTCATCGGTCAACTCATCCGTCAAAAGCGGTCATAGCATCACAAGACATGTGCACTGTGTGCAAGCACCGCATATCGCTGTGTTACGCCGTGTTGAGGGGCAAGTTGTGGCATAAGACGCAGAAAAGCCCCCCGCCGTTCCGGCGGAGGGCCGCGTGCCGCGGTGACTCGGAGAGCCGCGGTGGCTCAGAACTCGTAGTCGGCGATCACCCACGTGGCGAACTCGCGCCACAGCGCGACGCCCGCCTGGTGCTCGGGGTGTTCCACGTACCGGCGCAGGGACTCGGCGTCCTCGAACGCGGAGTTGATCGCGTAGTCGTAGGCGATGGGCCGGTCGCTGAGGTTCCAGCCGAGCTCCCAGAAGCGGATCTCGGGGATCTTGCCGTCGAGGGCCTGGAAGGCCTTCTCACCCTCCGCGACCCGCGGGTCGTCGCGCTCGACGCCCTCGTTGAGCTTGAAGAGGACCAGGTGGCGGATCATTACTCTCCTCCGTTGGCGATCCATGTCATGAAGTCGCCGATGGACTTGGCGGCGTCCGATATGCCCTCGAACCCTATCTGCACGTAGTCGGCGGCCTTTGCCGGGTCCGTGATGATCAGGTAGAGCACGAAGACCACGAGCGCATAGACGGCGATCTTCTTCGAATTCACCGCCACCGCGGCCTCCCTGTGCCTGTTGTGCCCCAAGGGCCCCCTGTTGCCGGCGGCGAGTGTAACCTTCACGCGATTTTTAGGGACCAACGGCCCGCGGGCCGAGGCCTTTTGCCGGGCCGCGCGGGCCGCCGCGGGGCGGAGGATGGAGACACGCCCCGGCGGACCCGGCAGGAGTCCACGGGGCCGGGACGGACCCCACTGCGGGGCACGCGCCGCCGGTCACCCCCGTACGCGGCGCGTGCTTGAGGGTCCCGTCCCCACCGGGGGAAGCGGCTTGTCCCCCGAGGCCGCTTCCCCCGTCCCTCGCCTTCCCGACCGCACTCGGAACGCACAAAGATCGCCCCCGGAACGCACAAAGGGCCCCGTCTTTCGACGGGGCCCTTCTCAAGCGGTAGCGGAGGGATTTGAACCCTCGGTGACTTGCGCCACACTCGCTTTCGAGGTCTGTTCGTGCTGGTCAGGGCATGATCCAGGGTTGTTCAGGCCCGTTCATTCCCATACTTCCGCCCGCCGCGTGAACCGCCGTGGACGGCTTTGGACGGGGGTGAATGAGACGGAAACTGAGACGGAGTGCCCAGCGCCCCATCAGGCCTGATCTGCGGTTTCCGGCACGAGTCGGCTCGTGAATCCGTGGTCGCGGAGCCGCTCGTACGCGGCCTTGATGTAGTCGGGAATCTCTTGCTCGATCATGAACCCCTGTCGGGGGTAGATCGTGAGGCGCTGCTGAGCGCCCACCAGCATGTCGACGACGAGACGCGCGTCCCCGATCGAGTCGACGTAGTCGGGAAGCGTCATGGGGGTGGAGGCGCACACCCATTCGACGTCGGGCCACAGCTTCCGAGCGGTCGCGTACGCGCGCCGTTCCTCGTAGGGCTTGCTGACCAGGAGGACGGACGAGGCGGGTACGTGCCGCTCTTCGAGGAGCGCGCGGGAGAAGCGGATGTTCTCGCCCGTGTTCCGGGCGTTCGGCTCGACAAGGATGGCTCGCTCGGGAACCCCCAGCTCCATCGCGCGCTCGCGGTAGTGCTCAGCTTCGCCGCGCGGCATCCGCTCGCGAGTCGTGCGGCTGGTCGCCCCGGTGAAGACGATCAGCGGAGCCATGCCCTGGTGGTAGAGGTCCGCCGTGGTGTCGGCCACCCCCAGATCGTGACTGCCGAGACCGATGGCGACGGAGCACGGGCGCGGTTCATGCCCCATCTGCTGGAAGTCCCAGAGTCGCTGAGTGTCCGCCCACGCCTGAGCCGAGATCACTTGCCCTCGCTCTCCGTTTCCGTCTCCGTATTCGCCGAGTCGGGCACCTTGAAGTCGTACGACCATGCGAACCGCGTCGCCGCGTGTACCCCGATGGCGAACTCAACCACGGTCCCGTCTGCCGTGCGCGTTGTGCGGTGCAATTCCACGACCCACTCACCCGGCGCGAGCTGGAGGAGCTGAGCTTCTTCAGGCGTGGGCACGCGCGCGAACAATTCCTCGGTCATGTGGTCGATCTCGTATCCGGCGTCGTACAGGACGCGGAATCCGCCGCCGCGCCCGGCGGGGCCCGGAGTCGGGTCGACGATGCGGGTGCCTTCGACGTGTTCGGGCCGGTAGTAGCTGGTCAGGGTGTGGGTCGGCTGCGCGCCTTCCTTGACCAGCCGCGCCCGCGCATACACGTCGGCCCCTTCGGGCAAGCCGTGCGCGGCGGCTACGACCGCCGGCGCCTTCACTCGGCTGACCGTCTGGGTCTGCTCGTTCCGGCGGTACGAGCGGCCGGACGCCACGCGGTCCGCGATGAACGCCACTTCGTCGCTGTCCCGCCACTTGGCCTTGTCGTACCGCGCGATACCAAGTCGCTTGAGCGGTGCTTTCGGGCGTACGACCGTGCCGTGGCCGCGAGTCATGGTGACGAGACCCTCGGCTTCCAGAGCCTTGTACGCCCGGTGGACCGTTTCCTTCGAGCCCTCGCCGGCCTCCACAAGCTCCCGGATCTGCGGTAGCTGCTCGCCCGGGTCGTAGTCGCCGTTCCTGATCTGCTCACCAAACCGGTCTGCCAGTTCCCGCCACTTTGGCGCCTTCGGTGCCACGCGGAACTCCTCTCGACAGCTCCCAGTGAAGCACACAGTCCTAGGACTGT
The DNA here is from genome assembly GCF_040686775.1 of Streptomyces sp. NPDC079141. Taxonomy (NCBI): domain Bacteria; kingdom Bacillati; phylum Actinomycetota; class Actinomycetes; order Kitasatosporales; family Streptomycetaceae; genus Streptomyces; species Streptomyces sp. NPDC079141. Next base: position 416,376 of record NZ_JBFBLP010000004.1, read on the forward strand.
TGACAGTCCTAGGACTGCGGTGCATTCTCATCTCAGGCCGCTCGCAGTCCTAGGACAGCGAGTCGAAGGGGTCCTTCTTTGGGCTTCCTCCGGTGGCTTGTCGGTTCGGGATCGCTCGTGCGGTTGGGGCCCTGAGCTGGTCGTTCCTTGAGAACTGCATAGGTGGGCCCCGTCTCCCCGAGTCGAAAAGACGGACTGCGCGGCATGGAGCCGCGCCGCTTTGTCCCTGCGATCTGCGGGAGGTCGGTGTGAACCGACGACATACCTAGGGCGCTGCCGCTCCGGACCGGCCGGCGGTGCCCGCATGACAAGCCCGGTCCACTTCGGTCTCGCAGCGCATGGCGTTGCGGCCGGCTGCCTCTCCCGCCTGTCCGTTCCGCGCTGAGCGCGGTGGTCGTACGGGCGGGAGTGCGGGGAGCCGGATGTACCGCTCCAACGGCAAGCAGTCCCCGGCGGCTGCGTTCGGACCGTTCCACCGTGAGGAGAGACGTCCTATGAAGTGCATCGTTGCTGGCCGTGAGGCCGTCACCGCGGCCGAGTTCGCGGAACTGGCGCTGGGTACCCCGCCGGAACTGTGGCTCGGGGTGGAGGGCGAGAGCGAGGAGGAGCGCGCGGCCCGTCTGGACGCGGCGCGGGACATCCTGGCCGACCCCGAGTACGCCACCCTCCCGGACGCCTTGATCCGTCTTGCTGCGCGGGTGGTCGAGGAGCATCCGGACCTGTTCAACGTGGTTCCGCTGGTCCGCCCCGCCCGCCGCCGTCCGGCGCGTCGGGGGGTTGCAGCATGAGCGAGGCTCTGACGCTCGATGACCTGGCCGTGGCACTGCGGGCGCTTCGCCTGCTGGCCCTGGACTTCGGGCATCTGCCGGCGCCGGTGGTGAACGTGAGCGACATCTTCCCCAATCGGCTCAAGCTGAGTTTCCACGACGGTTTGGACGCGTTCGAGTCGTGGCGTGAGGCGCTGGGTATCGCCCCAGACGCCGTGACGCACGGCATGCAGAACGGGGAGCACACTCGCGTCCTTAAGGCGTCTGTCGAGTACGCGGGAGCCACGCTCGAACTGACCGGCTTTGCCGAGGTTCCCGCCCCGGCGCTGTCCGGGGCATCAGCCTGATGACCACGTGGGGCAAGTGCTTCGACCCGAACGGCGCCCGGCTCGGCATCCCCACATGGCCGTGGCAGTGCGCGCCCGATGGACTCGCGACCAAACGGCAGTTACGGGCCCGCGGCCTGCGCCCCGGAGGTCAGCCGATCGCCGGCCAGATACTCCGGCCGCGGTACCGGCGCGGGCCGCTTGTCGCCTACCTCTACCGGCTCGACAAGGCCAAGCCGGTCCGGCCCATGACCCCAGCAAAGCGCCGGGCGCTGGCGTGCGCGATGCAAGCGCGCCGGACCTGCCCGCAGTGCCGCCAGGACGCCGGATACGTCATCCCCGCATCCCTCGGGGTTTGCGTCCCCTGCGCCTACCCCGACGACCAGAACAAGGAGTGATCACATGGACTGGAAGGAAACCGCCCGGAAGGCAGTGCACTGGAGTCTGCCGGTCGGCCTCACCGGCCTGTCCCTGGGCTGGACCGTGTACGCGGTGGGAGAGATCCTCGCCCATCAGGCCCCGGAGCCGCTCGCCTACACCGTGGCCGGGATCTATGACGCGGTGTGGCTGTACGCGCTGGCTATGGAGACCGCGCACCGCCGGCAGGGTTCCAAGGCGACGCTGCCCGCCACGCTGGGGTGGCTGTTCCTGGTCACCTCGGTCGGCGTGCTGTTCACCCACGGCCTGCTGTACGCGTCACCGGTCGTCGCGGTCATCGGCGCGGTGGTTCCGGCCGCTGCCAAGGCCACGCTCATCATGGCCGTGGAACGGGAGGCCACCCGGATCTCCCCCGCAGCGCAGGCGCAGATCGACGCGGTGCGCAGCGCGACGCGGGACCAGGTCGCGATCGGCCGCGCGGTCACCCGCGCCAAGGCCGACCGGCACACGACGGCCGCCGTGTTGGAGCGGGAGGAGCGCAAGGCCCGCGGCAAGGCGCACAAGGTGCGCCACGAGGCGGCCGAGAAGCTGACGAAGCTCACCACCGAGCACCCGGCTACCGACTCCCCCGAGGAGGTTCCGGCGCTGTTCTCGGATGAGGATCTGGCCCGGGTGCTGGGCCAGTGGTCGGACGGGGGTGTGTCCCCCGTGTCCCTGGGTGTGTCCCCTGTGTCCCCGCAGGTGGGCCCTGTGTCCCCGGCGCCGGAACTGACCGGCTCGCAGAGTTCGGGACACACCCCGCTGGACTGGGCGGGGCTTGCTCAGGTGGCGGCCGTGGCCGGCGTGGAGCCCCCCGAGCCGGGCGAGCCGCTGAGCGAGGAACAGCTCACCGTCGTGCTGCGGTGGCTGCGCCACTCCGAGAACCCCCCGCTGTCCTACCGCAAGGCCCTGGCCGCGTACCGCGCGGCGGGCTTCTCGGCGAAGGAAGAGCGGGTGCGCAAGGCGTACGCCGCGCTGATCGACGCGGAGGACGCACAGCCGTAGAGCGGCGTCCGGCACACATCAATGAGGGCCAGCCCACGGGAATTGGGCTGGCCCTCGTTGCGACTGCCGGAAGCAGTCGACGCAACCAGTGAAGCAGACCCGGTGAGCCCCGGCGAGCGGCACGTTCGCAGACCCGGCGCAGGCCCGGAGAGCTGACCCGCACAGCACCCTCAACCACCCCTCCCATCAAGGAGTTCTGCTGTGTCCAGTCGTACTCGTTCCCGCGGCGTGAAGACGGCCGTGGGTGTCCACACCGTCCGTCTCCCGCGTCAGCGCGGGCGCCGTTCCGCTCAGCCGTTTGTGGTCGTCGTCCCCGAACGTCCCTCGCTGACCCGGGAGGCGCTCGGCTTCCTGGGGCGGGCGCTGTGGAGCGGCCGTCACGCGCTCGCCCCGACCGGTCTCGCGCTGCTGGCGCTGGTGGTGACGGCGCTGTTGCACCTGCTGGCCTGGTGGTCGGGGCTGCTGCTCGCGCCGCTGGCCGCGGGCCCGGCGCTGTGGCTTGCGATCATCCAGCGCCGTCGGCCCGCCCGCGCGGCCACGCTGGCGTGGCGCATCGGCCTGGCTGTCCTGGCCACGCTCGCCGGCGTGTGGGTGGCGCTGGCCGCGGCGCTCTCGCCGTTCGCCGGATCGCTGCCCCTGGTCTGGCTGCTGATGCTGCTGGTTGCCCAGAGCGCATGGCTCGTCGTCCGTCGCACGTACTGACCCGAGGGGAGATCGTCTGATGGCAAATCAGAGGCGCAACAGCGGTGGGAACGGCGCGGGCAACAAGGGCAACAAGTTCACCAACGCCGGTGCCGCCGCCGGGGGTTTCGTGGGCGGGCTGGGGGGCTCGCTCATTCCGCCGATCAACATCAACATCAACCGGTCCAAGAACGTCGGTGCCGGTGGCGGGCAGGGTCGTTCCCTGCTGCCCGCGCCGGAGTTCAACTCTCCGGCGCAGGTCCGCAATTACTGCAACACGCTGCGGGCGGCCGGGGTGGCGCTGTCCATCGAGGTCGGCATGGCCGCTGAGATCCTCAACGCCGTCCTGGCGACCGTGCCGGACCCGGAAGGCAAGGCGTTCGGCTCCCGGGTGCGTGCGGCGAAGGTGGCCCGCAAGCTGCGCCGCGCCGAGAGCGCGCTGCGCAGCGCCGCGAAGAACGCCGCCGCCTGCTACGGGACCTTCCAGCAGGAGTTCGAGGAAGAGATCAACCGTGTCCGTCACCGTGCCCGCAAACCGGCGCAGCCGGTCATGAACTGGGCCCAGCAGTAAGGAGGTACGGCGATGGCCGCAATGAGGAACCAGCGCACCCGTACCCGCATGGACCACCTGGGGGGTGGGCTCGTGGCCACCTATGACGAGCCGCTCTACCCGCGCGACTCGGGTGGCGGCGTCGGGGCGTACCTGCTGCACCGGGCCAAGCCGCACCTGCCGCCGTGGCTCGGCTGGACGGGGACCGGGCTGGCCGGGGCGCTGGGCAACTGGCGGTGGGGCGAGAGCGCCGCGGCCGGCGTCGGGCTGACGCTGGCGTCGGTGGCGCTGAGTGGCGGCACGTGGCTGATGGGCAAGTCCACCACCAAGGGGCGCCGTCTGCACTCCGCGGTGACCGTGGCCGCCGGGTCGGCGTGGGTGACCGCCGCCTGCCTGGCCGGACCGACGGCCGGGCCGGTCGACGACCTGTTCCTGATGGGCGGGCCCGTGGTGGCCCTGTCGTGGAACGTGCGCATGGTGCTGCGCCACAACCCCGAAGACGCCGGCGAGGGCGGCGCGGATGGTGGCCTGCTGGCGAAGGTGGGGCTGGCGCGGGCGCAGATCGGCGCGGCGAAGGTGGAGCCCAACCGGGTCACCGCGCCGATCGCGCTGGAGCCGGGGGAGCAGACCAACGACGACGTGACCAAGGCGCTGGCGCGGATCGCATCCGCGCTGGACCTGCCGACGTCCGCCGTGCGCTACTCGCCCGACCCGGACTCCGCGCGCCGCGGTGACCTGGTCATCGTCCCCGAGGACATGCTGTCCGAGACGGTCGAATGGGAGGGTCCCTCCAACCTCGGGGGTTCGATCGCCGATCCACTGGTCATCGGCCGGTACGACGACGGCGCCCCGCTCCTGCTGTGGCTGCCGGGTGATCCGGAGGAGGGCCGCAACGCCACCCACGTGCTGATCGCGGGCGGCACCGGATCCGGCAAGGGCGACGCCGCCCTCAACCTCCAGACCGAGATCCTCTCCCGGCGGGACGTCCTGCTGTGGCTGTCCGACCCGAAGATGTTCCAGGACTTCCGCACCCTGCTGCCGGGCATCGACTGGGCAGCAGAGGGCGGCACCCCGACAGAGGTGATGGTGGCCGCCGTCGAGACCGTCATCCCCGCCCGCACCCGCTGGCTCGGATCCCACGGCTACCGCCAGTGGGTCCGCGCCGCGGCCGAGGTGCAGAACGACCCGGCGCACACCTGCCGCGCCGACGGTCGGGCGTGCGGCTGCGCGGGGATGCCGTTCCTGGTCACCTGGTTCGAGGAGGCCGCCAACACCCTCCGGGCGCTGGGCGACGACGCGTTCACCGGCATTGCGCAGGAGGCACGCTCCGCGGGTGTCTCCCTGATCGTGTCGCTTCAGCGACCGTCGTACGACCAGATGTCCACCTCCACCCGCGCCTCCCTGCCGTCCGTGATCGCGCTCGGCTGCGATCCGCGGGATGAGGACTTCTCCCTTCCCGAGACGGTCATTGACGCCGGGGCTCACCCCGGCGCGTGGGGCAACCGCCGGCCCGGCTACTGCTACGTGGTCTCGCCGGGCATCGATGAGGCACGCTACCCCTCCCCGGGCCGCACCCGCCGCTTCACCCTGCGGGCCGTGCCCGTCATGGAACGCCTCGCCGCGTGGGCCCAGCACAACGGCGCGGTTGCGGACCCGGTCACCGCCGGTGCGGTCGCCAGCGTGGCCGGCCGCGCCTACACCGGCCGCACACCCGCCAACGGCACCACCGAAGAGCCGACGGCACTCCGCGTCGTCGCGGAGGAGGACGGCATGGACGACGGCGGGCTCCTGGTCGACCCGGAAGACGCCGGTATCGACCCCGAGGCCGAACTCCCCGCGGGGGAGGAGGGCGACGACGTCCCGATCTTCGGGCAGGAGACGGGCCGCAAGCCGTCCCCGGAGGAGGCCCGCCGGCTGTTCGCCGACGCGCTCGCGGAGTTCGAGGCAGACGGTCAGATGATCGTCGGCCCGAAGGACTTCATGGACTGGTGCGACCGGCACCACCTCTCCCGCTCCTGGGTGTCCCTGCGGTTGAAGGAAGCCGCGGAGGAAGGGCGGCTGGATGCGACCAACACCGCCGGCCGGTGGCGCATCGTGCCCGCCCTCACGGCCGCCTGACACCCGTAACGCGTTACGGCCGCCTAACACCCAAACCCCTAGGCAAACGCACGTGTTACCCGCCCTAACAGCGCCCGATCACGCTGCCTAACACCTGCTCGTAACACCCGCCCGCGGGCCCGCCTCACACTCGTGGCGCGGGCCCGCGGACCGTCTGGAGGAACCCTTCATGACCCATCCCGACCGGCCGACGGCCGTCGAGGTCCACCACCCGCAGCCGCTCGCGCCCCTGCCCGCCGCGCCCCTGGTGCCGGTGCAGCCGGGCCCGGCGCCGGCCGTGCAGTCCATCGTGCTGCCCGACGGCCGCGTCGTCACCGGCTACACCCTCACCCCCGCACCCTCCCCCGCCCCGGCTCCCGCCGGGCCGCCGGTCTCCCGGACGGCAGTGAACATCGCACTCGGGGGCATCGGGTTCGGCGCGGTGTGCGGCGGACTGGTCCTGCTCACCTCGTTCATCGCGGCCCTGACCGCGTTCATCACCCAGCTCATCACCCTCGCCGCGGTCATCTTCGGCGGCTTCATCGCCGTGCAGCTCTTCGGCACGCGCCACTCCGGCGGGTGCGGGACCACGGTCAACATCCGCAAGGCCGTCATCAAGCGCAGCCACTTCCACGGCTGAACACCCCAAGAGGAGCGCCGTGTTCGAGATCCGCGTCATCTGCGAGCCGGACGACGCCGACCGCGTCAGCCAGACCCTGGCCGCCGCGTTCGACACCGGCCCGGCACGCCAGTACCCCACCCGCGACACCAAGCGCACCCGCCTGTACTTCACCGCCGACCACCGGCCCACCACACCCGAAAGCGAGTGATCACATGTCGTTCGGAGAGACCCCGATCACCATCATCGGCAACCTGACCGCCGACCCCGAAGTGAAGGTCACCGACTCCGGCCAGGCTTTGGCCCGCTTCACGGTCGCCTCCACCCCGCGCACCTTCGACCGCGAGTCCAACCAGTGGAAGGACGGCACGTCCACGTTCTTCCGCTGCGCCGCCTGGCGCGCGCTCGCCGAGCACGTGGCCGACTCCCTGACGAAGGGCTCGCGGGTGGTGCTGTCCGGCCGGATCCGGCAGCACGACTGGAAGACCCCGGAGGGCGAGAACCGCTCCATGCTCGCCGTGGAGGTCGACGACATCGGAGCCTCGCTCCGCTTCACCACCGTCACGATCAACGGCAAGCGCGGCAACGGCACCGCCGACACCTCCGGCGACCCGTGGGCCACCGACGGCAAGACCGCCAAGGTCCCCTTCTAGATCCGCCCGGGGCGACCGCACCTCTCGCCAAAGACACGCGGTCGCCCCGGCCAACCAGTCCACAACAGACCTGTTGGAGGCATCGAGCATGACCCAACATGCCCTCGCGCCGTCGGAGGACGGCAACATCAGCCTGTGCACCGGGTCCGGTGCGCTGGACCTGGCCGTGGAAGCCGTCACCGGCCTGCCCACGACCGTGGTCGCCGAGAAGGACCCGGCCGCCTCCCGGTTACTGGCGGCCCGCCTGCCTCGCGCCCGCAACCTGGGCGACATCACCGCGGTCGACTGGGCGGCGCTTGCCGCCGAGGTCCCGCGTCCGGCGGCGCTGACCGCCGGCTTCCCGTGCCAGGACATCTCCAACGCCGGACCTCGGGGAGGGATCGCCGGTGACCGATCAGGCTTGTGGAAAACCATCGCCAGCGCCGTTCGCGTACTACGACCCCGCCTCGTCTTCCTGGAAAACGTCGCCGCCCTGCGCAGCCGGGGACTCGACGTCGTCGCCGCCGACCTGGCCGCGATCGGGTACGACGCGCGGTGGATGTGCCTACGCGCTGGAGATCCCGAGGTCGGAGCCTGCCACCGGCGCGACCGGTGGTTCGCCGTCGCCTATCCCGCTGCTGAAGACCCCCACCTCCCAGCTCGGGCGGAACGGGGGACCGCAGCACCCGGACAAGCGCAAAGCCGGGGGGCACGGGCCGACGCTGGAGGACGAAGTGGTCTTCTTGCTGCCACCGCCGGCGGACGGCTGAGGCTGCTGCCCACCCCGGCCGCCGCCGACGGCACCGGCGGCCCCGGCACCTCCCCCAAGCGCCAGGGCGGCATGAACCTGCGCACCGCCGTCACGCTGCTGCCCACCCCCACGGCACGCGACTGGAAGTCCGGAGCCTCCAACCTGCTGGAGACCAACTCCCGTCCGCTGAACGAGGTGGTGGTCAACCTGCTGCCCACCCCGACCGCCTCCCGCTACGGCCGCAACCGGTCCGCCTCGACGCGTGCGAGCTCGCGCCCCTCGATCGAGTACCTGGCCCGCGACCTGACCGACGGCTCCCGCTGGGTGGCCACCAACGGCACCGACTACGGGCCCGCCGTCCGCCGCTGGGAGCAGGTGCTGGGACGGCCCGCGCCGGAGCCGACCGAGCCGGGCACCAAGGGCAACCGCCGCCTGTCCCCGGCGTTCGTGGAATGGATGATGGGCGCCGACCCCGGCTGGGTGACCGGCACCGACCTGGGCCTCTCCCGCCCCGACCAGCTCAAGATCCTCGGCAACGGTGTGGTCATCCACCAGGCCTTTCTCGCCTACCACACGCTGCTCGCCGCCGCATCGGAAGCGGTGGACTCCGGCCCGTCCCAGCTCGCCCTGGACATCGCCTGAAGACGCCCGGGGCGACCGCACCTCTCGCCAAAGACACGCGGTCGCCCCGGCCAACCAGTCCACAACAGACCTGTTGGAGGCATCCAGCATGACCCATCGCACCGCCACGCGGCGAGCACACCTGCTCACCGCCGCTCTGACGGCCGCCGCCCATGGCTGGTACGTCCACCCGCTCCGCCCCGGCGGCAAGGCATCCGCCCTGCACGGCGAGCGCGCATGTCCGCACACCGGCGACTGCGCCGACGGCCACGTGAAGTGGGAACAGCGCGCCACCACCGACCCCGACCGCATCCGCGCCGCCTGGACCGCGGGCGCGTTCAACGTCGGCATCGCCACCGGGCCCTCCGGCCTGGTCGTCGTCGACCTGGACGTACCCAAGGAGAAGAACGGGAAGGGCAGTTCGGACGCGCCTGACGGCGCGACGACCTTTGCGGCGCTCTGCGAGCGCGCCGGAGAGTCCTGGCCGACCACCTACACGGTGCGGACGCCCTCCGGCGGCATGCACCTGTACTTCACCGCCCTGCCCGGCACCCGCCTGCACAACACCGCGGGAACCGTGGCCCCTCACGTGGACACCCGCGCCTGGGGCGGCAACGTCGTCGCTGCGGGCAGCACCACCCCGCAGGGCACCTACGAGGTGGCCGACGACGCGCCCGTGGCCGATCTGCCCGGCTGGCTCGTGCACCACTGCCAGGCGCAGCCCACCCCAGCCGCGGTGCTCGCCCCGCTCCTGATCCCGGGACAGGCCACTCGCCGCGCGGAGGTGGCGCTGAACCGCGAGACGGCCGTGGTCCGGGATACCCCTGAGGCCGGAGGCCCGGAGGGCGGCCGGAACAACCAGCTGTTGGCCAGCGCCCGCGCCATGGGACGGTTCATCGCTTGGGGCGAGATCCCCCGGAACACGGTCGAGGCTGCGTTTCAGGCCGCCGGGGAGGCGGCCGGACTACCGGCCGGCGAGTGCCGGACCACCATCCGCAGCGCCCTGGACTGGTCGATTCGCACCTGCCGCCCTCGGGAGACCGCATGAGCCCCCACCGCGGGGGTGAAACGCCCGCTCCCACCGCGTCGGGCCGACCGTGCCCGGCTCCGGCCGCCCCCGACAGTGGCCGTGGCACGAAAGACGACGGCCGTCAGGCCGTCCTTTCAGCTCTTCCTCCCGACAACACCGACACGGTCATCATCACCGGCATCTGGCCGGGTCTCCACGTCCGGTTCACGCACCCGCCCGTAGCCGACTGGCTGTGCTCCTGCGGACACCACGAACGCGCCGAGGGCCGCGCCGCCGTCAGTGAACTGACCACCCGCGTCCGCGTCGGCCACTGCCCCCACCGCACCGCCCCCGCACAGGAAAGGAGGAACGCCGCATGACCAGCACCAATGCGCCCGCGTCGTCCATCGACGGCGCGGCACTGCTCGATGAGGTCGAAGCGTTCCACCGCCGCTTCAACGTCTTCCCCCGGGAAGCCGCCTACGTCGCCGTCACGCTGTGGGACGCTCACGCCCACTTGGTCGACTGCTTCGACACCACCCCACGCATCGCGTTCCTCTCCCCGGAGCCGGGATCCGGCAAGTCCCGCGCGCTGGAGATCGTGGAGACCCTCACCCCCCACGCGATGACCACCGTCAACGCCTCCGCCAACTCCTTGTTCCGGCTGGTCGAAGCGACCGAGGGGCGCCCCACGCTGCTCTTCGACGAGATCGACACTGTGTTCGGCCCGAAGGCAGGCGACAACGAACCCGTCCGTGGGTTCCTCAACTCCGGCTACCGGCGCAGCGGCAAGGCCCTGCGCTGTGTCGGTGAGAGCCAGACCCCACAGTTCTTCTCCGCGTTCTGCGCTGTGGCTATGGCTGGACTCGGTTCCCTGCCGGACACGATCCTGACTCGCTCGGTCATCATCCGCATGCGTAAGCGCGCACCGAACGAGAAGGTGGAGGGCTACCGCGAGCGCATCCACGAGCGCGAGGGACACGCCCTGCGTGACCGACTGGCCAAGTGGGCCGACAGCATCCGCAAGCAGGTTGCCGAAGCCTGGCCGGAGTTGCCCGAGGGCGTCACCGACCGGTCCGCGGACGTGTGGGAACCGCTGCTCGCTGTTGCCGACGCGGCCGGCGGCAACTGGCCCGAACGGGCCCGCGCCGCATGCGTCGAACTCATCCATGCCGCCAACGGCCAGGACAAGGCGTCCCTGGGCATCCAGCTCCTGACAGACCTGCGCGACAAGGTGTTCTGCGGAGCCGAGCGGATGCCCACGGCCGCCATCCTCGAAGTCCTCCACGAGATCGACGACGCCCCGTGGGCCGACATGGACGGCAACGGCAAGCTGCTGAACGCCCGGACGCTGTCGAAGATGCTCGGGGACTACGTCACCGTGAACAACGAGCCCATCCGGCCCCGGTCCATCCGCACCGCCCGGGGCGTACCGAAGGGCTACTACGCCGAAGATCTCGCGGACGCGTGGCTGCGCTACTGCCCCCTCCCCCCGGAGGAGTCCGCTACATCCGCTACATCCGCTACGCCGCAGGTCAACGGCGGTGAATCCGTAGCGGAAGAGCTACCCGGCATCCGCTACATCCACCCCCAAGCCGCTACCGCCGACCGCACCGCGTAGCGGCATCTATCGGCTACATCCCGCCCATCCGCTACACGAAACAGGCCCCTGACCTGCGCTGTAGCGGATGTAGCGGATGTAGCGGATTCCCAGAAAGGGGCTTGCCCCCACCACCGCAAGCCGAAGGAGAGCCAGCCGTATGAGCACGGCCGTGCGCCAACTCGCCGAGGCCCTGGACGTCGACCCCACCCTCGTTCTCCTGACCGTCGAGGAAGCTGCCCGCCGCCTCCAGATCGGTCGAACCGTCTGCTACCGGCTCATCAGCTCCGGAGAGCTGGAGTCCGTCACCGTCGGCCACCTCCGCAGGGTGCCCGCCGACGCCGTACCCGCGTTCGTCACCCGCCTCCGCCAGCAGCACCGCCCCACCACCGCGTCCGCCGCCTGAGGAGCACGTAAGTGGCAGAAGAGAAGAACAACAACAAGCGCACCCGACAGCCCAACGGCCGGTCGTCCATCTACCAGGGCAGTGACGGCAAATGGCATGGCCGCGTGACCGTCGGCATCCGCGACGACGGCACCCCGGACCGGCGCCATGTCGAGCGCAAGACCCGAGCCGAGGTGACCGCCGCCGTCCGAGACCTGGAGAAGCAGCGCGACGCTAAGACCCTTGCCAAGCCAGGCAAGCCCTGGACGGTCAAGACGTGGCTGACCCACTGGGTGGAGACCATCGCGCCCCTCGCGGTGAACGAGAACACCATGGTCGGCTACGGCGTAGCCGTCCGAAAGCACCTGATCCCCGCCCTCGGTGCTCACCGCCTCGACAAGCTCAGGCCGGAGCACATCGAGCGCTTCTACGGGAAGATGCAGGCCGACGGCCGTAAGGCCGGAACGATCCACCAGATCCACCGCACCTTCCGCACCGCGCTGAACGAGGCGGTACGACGCGGTCACTTGGGCCGGAACCCCGTCCAACTCGCCAGGGCGCCTCGCATCCGCGAGGAGGAAGTGGAGCCCTACACCGTCGCAGAGGTGCAGCGCCTGTTGCAGGCCGCCGACAGTCGCCGAAACTCCGCACGCTGGGCCGTGGCGCTCGCGCTCGGACTCCGGCAGGGGGAGGCGCTGGGCCTCAAGTGGTCGGACGTGGAACTTGAGCGGGGCGTGCTGATGGTCCGCCGGAGCCGCCGCCGCCCGCGCTACGCCCATGGGTGCGGAGACACCTGCGGGCGGAAGCCCGGCTACTGCCCCCAGCGTCAGCGGACGAACCCCGAGACGGCCGACACCAAGTCCCGCGCGGGGCGGCGCGCGGTCGGCTTGCCCGCACAGCTCGTTGACCTGCTCAGGGTCCACCAGGCCAAGCAGGACGCCGAACGCACGGCGGCCGGCGCCGACTGGACCGACGAAGGCTGGCTCTTCGCGACACCGACCGGTCGGGGTACATCCCCCCGCACGGACTACGACGACTGGAAGGAACTGCTCGAAGACGCCAAGGTGCGGGACGGCCGCCTCCACGACGCCCGCCACACTGCCGCCACGGTCCTGCTGATCCTCGGAGTCTCCGAACGGGCCGTGATGGGGCTCATGGGTTGGTCCTCAACTGCCATGGCCGCGCGGTATCAGCACATGGTCGATACGGTCCGGAACGACGTTGCGCGCCAGGTCGACGGACTCATCTGGAAGTCGGGCGACGACCGCCCGGACGATGATGACGACGGGTCCGCGGGGATGCTCGTGAGGGCTGGTTAGAGGCATCCGTGGGCCGCAGTTCCTCGAATGAGGGGTGCGGCCCAACCTGCCGAAGCTCGTGCGCATCCGCTCTCCGGCCGCGCATCCTGCCGACATGGACGAAGGACTTGTGGCGTTAGTGACGGCGGGGGTCGGACTGGTTGGGGCGCTTGGTGGCGCAGCCCTGGGCGGACTGGCTGCGGTCCGTGGGGCGCGTATGGGCGCCGAGACCACGGCGCGCGCGACGATCGAACAGGCACGAACCCAGGAGCGTGCTCAGCACGACCACTGGTTGCGGGACGAGAGGAAGCGTGCGGCGGTCCTCATGCTTGAGGCGTACGACAGGTTCACCATTGCGGCATCCAACGTCACGCGCATGTTCGACCTGAAGATCGAGGCATCAGCCGATCTCTGGAGCGCCTATAACGCGAGCATGAACGAGATTCGAGGGGCTTACTTTCCCCTCCGTCTCCTCGGCCCCACCGGGGTGCATCAGGCGGCACGTGAGCTCTGGCAGTTGATCGAGAACTACAACGAAGGGATTCAGGAGTGGGTCGACGGCATCATCACGGCGACCGACGAAACCAGGGCTGGGTGGCGGGCGCGCGAGGAACAGCAGAGGCACACCCTCGGAGGTGCACACAGCGACCTGATTGATGCTGTGAGCGAGTCATTGCAGAGCAATGGCGCCGTCCCGCGCCCCAACTGAGACGGAAACTGAGACGGAGCAGCACGAAGGGCCCGGTCCAATGGACCGGGCCCTTCGTTTACCTGCGGTAGCGGAGGGATTTGAACCCTCGGTGACTTGCGCCACACTCGCTTTCGAGGCGAGCTCCTTCGGCCGCTCGGACACGCTACCGAGGGAGACCTTACAGCAAGGTGCGGCGTGCTCTGAAATCGGTATTCAGCGGGAGCGGAAGAACTCGGTGAGGAGCCGGGCGCACTCCTCGGCGAGCACGCCCTCGATCACCTCGGGCCGGTGGTTGAGCCGCCGGTCCCGTACGACGTCCCACAGGGACCCGGCCGCGCCCGCCTTCTCGTCGCGGGCGCCGTAGACGACCCGGTCCACCCGGGACTGCACGAGGGCGCCCGCACACATCGTGCACGGCTCCAGGGTGACGACGAGCGTGCAGCCGGCCAGCCGCCACTCGCCGGTCTTCGCCGCGGCCCTGCGGAGCGCGAGGACCTCGGCGTGCGCGGTCGGATCGCCGGTCGCCTCGCGCTCGTTGTGGCCGACGCCGAGCACGGTCGTGCCGTCCGGGGACAGCACGACGGCGCCGACGGGGACGTCCCCGCCCCGGACGGCCAGTTCGGCCTCGTCCAGGGCGAGCCGCATCGCGGCCCGCCAGCGGTCGCGTACCGGGTCCGGTGGACCCTCGGTGGTGTTCGGGATCAGCGGACGGTCTCCAGGACCTCCGCGGCGCCCAGCGCCTCGGCGATGGCGCCCAGCGCGTCGTCGGCGTCCAGGGCCTTCAGCTCCTTCTCGCCGACGCCCAGGTCGTCGAGGATCTCGCTGTCGCCGACCGGGCTGTGCGGGACCGCGTCGGCGGTGCCGCCGCCCCCGTCGTCGTCGGAGTCGTCGTCGGGCTCCTCCGTGCCGTCGAGGTCGAGGGAGTCCAGGTCGGCGCTGTCGTCGCCGGGCTCCCTTCCGAGCAGTTCGTCGGTGAGCAGGATCTCGCCGTAGCTGCTGCGGGCAGCGGCGGCGGCGTCCGAGACGTAGATACGAGGGTCGTCCTCGCCGTCGATCCGGACGACGCCGAACCAGGCGTCCTCCTGCTCGATGAGCACCAGCACCGTGTCGTCCTCGGGAGAGGCTTCACGGGCCAGGTCGGCCAGATCCGACAGGGTCTCCACATCGTCGAGCTCTGTGTCGCTCGCTTCCCACCCGTCTTCGGTGCGCGCGAGCAGTGCGGCGAAGTACACCGTGACTCTCCCACTGGTCATAGGCGTGCCGGTTGGGGGTCCCCCCGGCGGAGGTTGCGGGCGGGGAGAGCTCGGGCTCCGAGCCCCACCCACTCGGAATCGTGGCAGAAACGGAGCGTTCAGGGGACGTCTTCGGCTCCCTGTGTCCGCCCGTTTTGATCGTCCACCAGCGGGATCGTACGCGGCTGTCGGCGTGGCGCACGCATCAGACGGTCCAAGAACACGCCAAGGCCTACCAGCGGAAGGTGCGCATGCGCAGGGCGTGGCGCAGGCGTGCCGCCTTGGCGCGGCGGGGCTGCACGCGGTTGCGCAGCTCGCGGGCCTCGGCCAGTTCGCGCAGGAACCGGTCCCGGCGGCGGCGTCGTTCCGCGTCGCTCTCCGTCGGCGCGGGGTCCTCGCGGGACTCACTGTCAGGCATATGCACACCCCCAGTACGTCCCTCCCACTTTCCCTCTGATGGGCGGTTTGATGCCAGAGCGAGGGAGGCTGCGGCCCGGTTACTGTTAGGGACATGCGTCTCCACGTCGTCGACCACCCTCTGGTCGCCCACAAGCTCACCACGCTGCGCGACCAGCGCACCGACTCCGCGACCTTCCGCCGTCTCGCCGACGAGCTGGTCACCCTGCTCGCCTACGAGGCCACGCGCGACGTGCGGACCGAACAGGTCGACATCAAGACGCCGGTCGCCGGGACGACGGGCGTCAAGCTCTCCCACCCGCGCCCGCTGGTGGTGCCGATCCTGCGCGCCGGTCTCGGCATGCTGGAGGGCATGGTCCGGCTGCTGCCGACCGCCGAGGTGGGCTTCATGGGCATGATCCGCGACGAGGAGACGCTCCAGGCCTCCACGTACGCGACCCGCATGCCCGAGGACCTCTCCGGCCGCCAGGTGTACGTCCTCGACCCGATGCTGGCCACCGGCGGCACCCTGGTCGCGGCGATCCAGGAGCTGATCAAGCGCGGCGCCGACGATGTGACGGCCGTGGTCCTGCTGGCCGCCCCCGAGGGCGTCGAGGTCATGGAGCGCGAGCTGGCGGGAACGCCGGTGACGGTCGTGACGGCCTCGGTCGACGAGCGCCTCAACGAGCACGGCTACATCGTGCCGGGCCTCGGCGACGCGGGCGACCGGATGTACGGCGCCGCCGAGTAGTTCAGCAGCTCTTCTTCGACGAGGCGGGCGTCGGCTCGGGTGCGGTCAGCTTGGCCAGCGCCTTGTCGGCGTCCGCCTTCGTCGTGAGCTTCTTGAAGCCCGTGCCGATGATCAGGTCGACCTCGGTGCCCTTGCGGGCGGCGTCGGTGCGCCGCTCGGCGCCGCTCAGCTGGGTGGCGAGCACGGGCAGCGAGGTGTCCAGCGCGGACGCGGGGCCGAGCAGTATGCCGGTGCCCTTGACCTTCTTGTCGTACTCCTTGGTCGCGTTGCCCACGTCGCCGATCTTGAAGCCGCGCTTCTTCAGCTCGTCCGCGGTCTTCTTGGCCAGGCCGCTGGTGGGCGTGGCGTTGAACACGTTGACGGTGATCTGACCGGGCTTGGGAAGGGGCGCGGTCGCGGTGGCCGACGGGGTCGCCCTGGTGGCGCAGTCCGCCTTGGGCCCGGCCGCCGAGGCCTTCTCGCCGCTGCCGGTGAAGACATCGATGAGCTGCAGCGTGCCCCAGCCGATCATGCCGAGTGCGGCGACGCAGGCGACGGCCACGAGGGCGAGCCTGCCGCGCCGCCGCGGGCGGCGCATCCGCGGGTACTTGTCCCCCGTGATGCGGTACTTGCCGCCCATGCCGGGGGGAGTCAGCATGCTCATGGGCGCAGCGTAGTGCGCCGTGACGGCGATGCCTACTAGATGATCATTCGATCCGGGCCAGGTGAACCCGAAAGGGCCAACCCTTTACCGGGCGGCCACTCAATCCAGCTCAAGGACACGTGCGTGGAGGACCTGGCGCTGCTGGAGCGCGGCCCGCACGGCCCGGTGCAGCCCGTCCTCCAGGTACAGGTCGCCCTGCCACTTCACGACATGCGCGAAGAGGTCGCCGTAGAACGTGGAGTCCTCGGCGAGCAGGGTTTCCAGGTCGAGCTGGCCCTTGGTCGTCACGAGCTGATCGAGGCGGACCGGGCGCGGCGCGACGTCCGCCCACTGCCGGGTGCTTTCCCGGCCGTGGTCGGGGTACGGCCGGCCGTTTCCGATGCGCTTGAAGATCACACGGAAAGCCTACCGGTCCAGACGTTCCGGGCGCAGCCATGGCGACGGAGTGCGACGCTGGAAAAGATGTAGTAAACCCGGGCAAAAGGGAACGGGGTCCGAGATGAGTGACAGCGAGACCGTGCCGCCGGCCACCGCTCCCGAGGCGCCCGGCAGCGCGCCCGCCCTCTCTCAGGAGGCCCTGGAGATCGCCTCCGGCTACGCCTTCACCGGGCCCGCGCTCGACCTCGGCGCCCTGATCCGGGACGGCCAGTGCCTGGCGGACGCGCAGATCCGGGTGCCGCTGCCGATGCTCAACCGGCACGGCCTGGTCGCCGGCGCCACCGGCACCGGAAAGACCAAGACGCTCCAGCTGATCGCCGAGCAGCTCTCGGCGCAGGGCGTGCCGGTGTTCCTCGCGGACATCAAGGGCGATCTGTCGGGCGTCTCGGCGCCGGGCGAGCCGAGCGACAAGGTCACCGCGCGCGCCGCGGACGTCCACCAACAGTGGACGGCGACCGGGTTCCCCGCGGAGTTCTACGCCCTCGGCGGCCTCGGCCACGGCATCCCGGTGCGCGCCACGATCACCAGCTTCGGCCCGGTGCTGCTGTCGAAGGTCCTCCAGCTGAACCGGACCCAGGAGCAGTCGCTCGGCCTGATCTTCCACTACGCCGACAGCAAGGGCCTGGACCTGGTCGACCTCAAGGACCTCAGGGCCGTGGTCGCCTTCCTGACCTCCGACGAGGGCAAGGCGGAGCTGAAGAACATCGGCGGACTGTCGACGGCGACGGCCGGAGTCATCCTCAGGGCGCTGACCGCCTTCGAGGCGCAGGGCATGGGCGAGTTCTTCGGCGAGCCGGAGTTCGACACGGCCGAGTTCCTGCGGACGGCGCCCGACGGACGCGGCACGGTGTCGGTACTGGAGTTGCCCGCCGTACAGGACAAGCCGCAGCTGTTCTCCACCTTCCTGATGTGGCTGCTCGCCGACCTCTTCCACGACCTGCCCGAGGTCGGCGACGCCGACAGGCCCAAGCTGGTCTTCTTCTTCGACGAGGCGCATCTGCTGTTCGACGACGCCTCCAAGGCGTTCCTGGACTCCATCACGCAGACCGTCCGCCTCATTCGCTCGAAGGGGGTCGGCGTCTTCTTCGTGACGCAGTCCCCGAAAGACGTGCCCGCCGACGTCCTCGCCCAGCTCGGCAACCGCATCCAGCACGCGCTGCGCGCCTTCACCCCCGACGACCAGAAGGCGCTGAAGGCGACCGTGCGGACCTTCCCGAACTCGGCCTACGACCTCGAAGAGGTCCTCACCGGGCTCGGCACCGGCGAGGCCGTGGTCACCGTGCTGAGCGAGAAGGGCGCCCCGACGCCGGTCGCCGTGACCCGGCTGCGCGCCCCCGAGTCCCTGATGGCCCCGGTCGACGCCACGGCCCTGGGCCAGGCGGTGCGCAGGTCGCCGCTGTACGAGCGGTATGCACAGGCTGTGGACCGGGAGTCGGCGTACGAGAAGCTGGAGGCGGGGCGCGGGGCCAAGGGCCCCGACGAGATGAAGCCGCAGGAACCGAAGGAGGCCAAGGAGCAGCCCTCCCTCGTCGAACAGGTCGTCGGCAGCGGCATGTTCAAGTCCCTGGCGCGGTCCATCGGCACGCAGATCGGGCGTGAGATCACCCGCTCGGTCTTCGGCACGGCGCGGCGGAGGCGGTAGGCCCCCGCCGCGCCGCCTCCTCAGCGGCCCTTGTTCTTCGGGGCCTGCTTCACCTGCGGTTTCGGCGCGCTGCGCGCGGCCTCCGCGCGCAGCAGGGCGCGCAGGACGGCATACGGGTCCATGGGCATGGTGCTGCTCCTTGCGTCGTGCTGACGGATGAACCGGTGGGGACCGGTTCCGTCAGCAGCGCAGGACCACCGAGCGCAGGACGGGCAGGGCGTGCGGGGTGCGGGGCTGTACGGCGGGAGGCCGCGGGCGGGGGAGCGGTGCCGGGCGCCGGGGCGGTGCGGCAGGGCGGTGCGCGCGGCGGGCCGCGGCCGGACGCAGAACGGGGTCCACGGCGTCGTACTCGACGGTCTCCCCCGCCGAGACGGCCGCGACGGGCGACGCGGGGACGCCGGCGGGGGCGGCCGGGACGCACAGGGCGAGCAGCAGGACGAGCGCCCGCAGCCAGGCGTGGCCGCGCGGGAGGCGTCGTACGGTGCTCACGCCTGGTCGTGTCCCCGTCGGGGGTACGTCGTTCATCGCGTCGCCCGTGAGATCCGCCCGCACGGCGTATCCGCGCCGGTCACACCTCGCGCGGGACCTGCTTGGCGCGGCCGCGGATGCGTACCGCCGTGACGATCTCGATGATGCCGACGACGATCAGCCAGATGCCGCCGACCACGGTGAGGACGAAGACCGACTCGAAGGGGGAGTCGATCAGCACGATTCCGGCGATGAAGGTGATGATGCCGAGGAAGATCTGCCAGCCGCGGGCGGGCATCGCCGGGTCGGAGATCGCGGCCACGGTCTGGGTGATGCCGCGGATCAGCCAGCCGATGCCGATCCACAGGGCGAGCAGCAGCAGCGACTGCATGGGGCCGCGGAAGCAGAACAGGCCCAGCAGGATCGACAGGGCGCCGCTGATGAAGCCGAGCACGCGCAGCGAGGTCGTCTTGTGCGTGCCGAATGCGGAGACCAGCTGGAACACACCGCTGATCAAGAGGTAGAGGCCGAACAGGACGCCGGTGGCGCGCAGGGTGGAGCCCGGCCAGATGAGGACCAGGACGCCCAGGATCAGCGACGCGATGCCGGTGACCAGCACGACCTGCCAGGCGGCCTGGGAGAGGGCGTGCAAGGGGCCCTCGAAGGGCGGCTCGGGTTCATGGCCGCCCGCGCGCGGGGCGTGCTGCTGCGCGTGAACCTTGCGGTCGTCGTACTCCGGGCTCCAGGAGGAGCCGGACGGTGCCTCGGTCATGGTTCATGCTTGAACCGGCCGTGGGCGGAGGGCCACCCGGGGAGGGCCAGTCGGATTACTTCTTGGCGGCCTTCGCCGCCGCCTTCATCTCCTGCTTGTGCGCCCGCACCTTCGCCAGCGACTCCGGCCCCGTGATGTCGGCGACGGACCGAAAGGACTTCGGCTCCCCGTACGCCCCCGCGGCCTCCCGCCACCCCTTCGGCTGCACCCCCAGCTGCTTGCCCAGCAGCGCCAGGAAGATCTGCGCCTTCTGCTTGCCGAACCCGGGCAGCTCCTCAAGCCGCCGCAGCAGCTCCCGGCCCTCGCCGACGCCCTTCCAGACCAGCTCGGCATTGCCGTCGTAGTGCTCGACGAGGTACTGGCACAGCTGCTGGATCCGCTTGGCCATCGACCCCGGATAGCGGTGCACGGCGGGCTTCTCCGACAGCAGCGCGGAGAAGGCCTCCGGATCCTGCGCGGCGATCTCGTGCGCGTCCAGATCCGCAGCGCCCATCCGGTCCGCGATCGTGCGCGGCCCCTTGAAGGCCCACTCCATCGGAACCTGCTGGTCCAGCAGCATCCCGACCAGCGCGGCCAGCGGCGAACGGCCGAGAAGCTCGTCGGCCTCGGGGTCCTGGGCGAGGTGGAGGGTGATGTCCATGGACCGATGATCCCGCGTGGCGGCTCAGGTCGCGCGCCAGTACCCCAGCGCGTGCATCCGCTCCTTGGGCACGCCCAGCTCCCTGCGGGTGTACGCGGCCAGGGTCCGGGTGGTGGCCGTGTCGCAGGCGATCCAGACATAGGGATGCTCGGTGGACTTCAGCAGGTCGGGGAGGTCCGTGCGGACGGTGTCGACGAGGTTGTGGCGTGGGACTGCGCGGACCTCGGAGGGGTTTCCGTGGAAGGGGAGGCCGTCCAGGGTGCCCTCGAACCACACCGTGGTCGGGGCGGAACCCACTGCTTCGAGGAGGGAGTTGAGCGCGGGCAGCGAGGCCGGGCCGCCGATCGCGAAGACGTGCGAGGGGGCAGGCTGGGGATGCTGGAAGCCTGTGCCCTGGACCGTCGCCTCGATGGTGTCCCCGGGCTTCGCCGCCCGCGCCCAGTCACTGGCGCACCCCTCGTGGAGTGCGAACTCGAAGCTGAAGGTGCCGGCCGCCGGATCGGGGTCGACCAGCGTGTACGCGCGCTGGTGGGGCTTGCCGCCGTTGTCGAACCACAGCCGGACCCACATGGTCGGGTGGACGCCGGTCGCCGCGAGCATGCCGCCGTCGGTGAGGTGCACCCGCCGGTAGTCGGGGGAGACGTCCTCGGCGCCGGTGACGGTGAGGACGTAGTCCTTGGCGCCCATCAGTTTCAGGACCGTGCCCTGCCACCCGTGCCCCTGCGCCATCACGCCTTCACCCCTCGCGTACCATTTCTCCACCGATTACTTAGGCAAGGCTAACCTAAAGCACAGTGCAAGCACAGGAGAGGTGACAGGTGACCGCAGAGATCTACCGCGATGCCTGGGGCATCCCGCATCTGCGGGCCGACGGCGTGCGGGAACTCGCCCGCGCCCAGGGCCGCGTCACCGCCCTCGACCGGGCCTGGCAGCTGGAGGTGGAACGGCACCGCGCGCAGGGCACCTCCGCCTCCCTCCTCGGCCCGCACTCCCTGCCCTGGGACCTCTTCGTCAGACGGGCCAGACTCGACGACACCGCCCGACGCTGCTTCGCCGAGCTGGAGAGCCGCGACCCGGAGACGGCCGACTGGATACGGGCCTACGTCGACGGCGTCAACGAAGGGCTCGCGCAGGCGTCCCTGCCGCTCGGCGCCCCAGGCCGCTGGGAGCCGTGGACCCCGCTCGGCATCTGGCTCGGCGTCCACATCCTGTTCGCGGGCTTCCCGGCCAAGCTCTGGCGCGAGCAGGCCGTCCGGCACCTCGGCCCGGACGCCGTCGGCCTGTTCGCCACCGACGGCCCCGGCACCTCCGGCAGCAACGGCTGGCTGGTCAGCGGCGCGCGCAGCACCACCGGGCAGCCGATCATCGCGGGCGACCCGCACCGCTTCATCGAGGACCCGGGCGTCTACCAGCAGATCCACCTGTCCTGCCCCGAGTTCGACGTCATCGGCCTCGCCGTCCCGGGCGTCCCCGGCATCGCCCACTTCGGCCACACCGGCACGGTCGCCTGGGCCATCACCAATGCCATGGCCGACTACCAGGACCTCTACCGCGAGCGGTTGCGGCGTACCGGCGCGGGCGTGGAGGCGCTCGGGCCGGACGGCGTGTGGCGCCGGGCCGCCCGGCACACCGAGACGGTCGAGGTGGCGGGCGAGGCCCCGGTCGAGGTCGAGGTGATCGAGACCGACCGGGGCCCGGTGATCATCGGCGGCCCCGAGGGCCTCGACGACGGCTCGGACCCCGAGGTCGCCGTCAGCCTCCGCTACCCGCCCCGCGTCACCGGCGACCTCGGCTTCGGCGCCCTGCTGCCGCTGCTGCGCGCCCGCCGGGTCGCCGACGTCGACCGGGCCGTCGACCTGTGGGCCGAGCCCGTCAACGTCGTGCAGGCCGCCGACACCGAGGGCGGCCTGCTGCACCGGGTCGCCGGACGCGTACCGGTCCGCGCCGAGGACAACCGCGTACGCCTCGTGCCCGCCTGGGAGCCGGGCCACGAGTGGCAGGGCTGGCACGAGATGCCGTACGGCGAACTCACCGACGGCGTCGCGGTGATGGCGAACCAGCGTGGCCCGGCCGAGCCCCTCGGCGTCGAGTTCGCCCCGCCGCACCGCGCCGACCGCATCGCCGCCCTGCTGGCGCAGGCGGAGCACTGGTCGCCCGGCGACATGCCGGTGATCCACACCGACACCGCGCTCGCCTCCGCGGCCCCCCTGCTGGACCACCTCGCGGCCCTCGACGACCTCTCCCCCGAGGCGGACCGGATCCGCAAGGCCCTCCTCGGCTGGGACCGCCGCATGGACGCGGACAGCGAGGCCGCGGCCGTCTTCGCGGCGGTGCGCAGCGCCGTCGTACTGCGGCTGGCCGCGGACCCGGCGTTCGCCGCGCTGACGACAGCCCCCGCTTATCCCGAGGTGCTGCTCCCCTGGCTCGCCCTCGTCCCGCGCATCGGTTTCGCCCTCGAACACCTGCTGCGCGCCGAGGAGTTGTACGGCATCGACCGGCCCGCCGCCGTGCGCGCGGCCGTCGAGGAGGTGGCCGCCCGGCCCGCCGGCGGCACCTGGGGCGACACCCACCGCCTCGCCCCCTGGCGGGCGTTGCCGAACCCCTCGTACGACGAACCCGGGCTCTCCGGCGACCACGACTGCGTGCTGTGCACCACCGCCGTGCCGGGTCTCACGGACCTCGCCGCTCGCGGTCCGGCCGCCCGGTACGTATGGGACCTGGCCCGCCGCGAACACAGCCTGTGGGCGGTGCCGTTCGGGGCGTCCGGGGTGCCCGGGTCGCCCCACCACCGTGATCAACTGCCCTTGTGGACCCGGGGAGACCTCATCCCCGTGGTCACCGATTTCGACCGACTGGAGAAGGAGACCGATGTCTGACCCCCGCGAGGCGGTGCACGAGCAGGCGGTCGACGGTTTCGGCACCGTACGCATCCTGCCCCTCGACCCGCACACCGACGCCGACGTCGTCCACGCCTGGGTCAGCGAGGAGCGCGCCGCCTTCTGGGGCATGACCGGCCTCACCCGCGACCAGGTGGCCGAGATCTACGCCCACCTGGACACCCTCGACACCCACCACGCCTTCCTGGTGCAGCGCGACGGCGTCCCGGCCGCGCTGCTCCAGACCTACGAGCCCGAGGCCGACCGGGTCAGCGAGGTCTACGAGGTCCGGCCCGGCGACATCGGCGTCCACCTGCTGCTCGCGCCCGCCGCCCCGGAGGGCGCCCGCCACGGCTGGACGGCCGGGCTGCTCGCCGCCATCACGGAGTACGTCCTGCTCGGCCTCGACCGGCAGCGGATCGTCGTAGACCCCGACATACGCAACGAGAAGGCCATCGCCCGCTTCCTGAAGCAGGGCTTCGAGGAGGGCCCGGCCGTCACCCTGCCCGAAATCGACATCCCGGACGTGTACTTGCCGGAGAAGAAGGCACAACTCGCCTTCCTGAACCGGGCGGTAGCCTTCCCGGGGTGACCCCGGAAGAGCTCGTAGCGCACTACGCCCTGGAGCCGATACCGCGCGAGGGCGGCCGGTTCCGCCGTACCTGGGCGGGGCCCGAGCGGCCGGACGGCCGGCCCGAGGGCTCCGCCATAGTCGCCCTGCTGACCGCCGAGCCGGGCGACTACTCGGCGCTGCACCGGCTGCCGAGCGACGAGATCTGGCACTTCTACCTCGGCGACCCGCTCCAGCTGCTGCTCCTCGCCCCGGACGGCACCTCCCGCACGGCCGTCCTCGGCCCGGACATAAGAAGCGGCCACCACTTCCAGCTCACGGTCCCGGCCGGAACCTGGATGGGCGCGACCGTCCTGACGGGCGGCTCGTGGACCTTCTTCGGCTGCACCATGGCGCCCGGCTTCACCTACGAGGACTACGAACACGGCGACGCGGAGCACCTGACCGCGCGCTATCCGCACGAGGCCGCCCGGATCATGGAACTGTGCCGACCGTGAGACTGCTGGAGGGCCAGGTCGCCCTGATCACAGGAGCCGGCGGCGGCATCGGCCGGGGCATCGCCCTGCGCTTCGCCGAGCAGGGCGCGGCGGTCGCCCTGCACTGCCGTACGGCGGTCGAGGCGGCGCGCGAAGTCGCCGCCGAGGCCGGGAACGCCGTTGTCCTGCAAGGGGATCTGACCGTCGAGGAGGAATGCCACCGGGTGGTGCGCGAGGCCGCCGAGTGGGCCGGCGGCCGGCTGACCGCGCTGGTCAACAACGCGGGCGTCCAGCCGGTTCAGCAACTGCCCGGCATGACGGCGGCCGAGTGGCGGGCGGTGCTGGACGCCAACCTGACGAGCGTGTTCGCCTGCACGCAGGCCGCGGCCGAGCTCATGCGGGAGCGGGGCGGCACGATCACCCACATCGCCTCCGTCGAGGCACGGCAGCCGGCCCCGCAGCATGCCCACTACTCCGCCTCCAAGGCGGCGGTGGTGATGCACGCCCGCTCGGCGGCCCTGGAGTACGGGCGCCACGGCATCCGCGTCAACACGGTCTCCCCCGGCCTGATCGAACGGGACGGGCTGAAGGAGGCCTGGCCGGAGGGCGTGCGGCGCTGGCGGGAGGCGGCCCCGGCGGGCCGGCTCGGCCGGCCCGAGGACGTGGCGGACGCCTGCGTGTTCCTCGCCTCCCCGCTCGCCTCCTGGGTCACCGGCCACGACCTGGTGGTGGACGGAGGGGTGTCGGCACGGCCCACTTGGTGAGCGCGGAGCACGCCTCGTACGTACGTATCCGCGTGGCCGAGAAGCGGGAAGACGGAGAGACGACGTGGGCCGAAGGCGCGGAGTTCAAGGGCTGGTGCTGCTGGGAGCCGTGCTGGTCCTGCTCCTCCTCGGCGGCGCGGGACCCGCGTCGGCGCACGCGGCCCTCCGCGGCACCGACCCCGAGGACGGAACCGTCCTCCAGTCGGCCCCCCGCCACCTCACCCTGACCTTCACGGAGTCCGTCGGCCTGCTCGACGACTCCGTCCGCGTCCTCGGCCCCGACGGCCGCCGACTGAGCCTCGACGAGCCACGGCACGCGCCGGACGGCGACGGGACCGCCCGCGTCACCCTGCCCCGCGGGCTGGAACAGGGCACCTACACGGTGGCCTGGCGGGTGGTCTCGGCCGACAGCCATCCCGTCTCGGGCGCCTTCACCTTCTCCGTGGGCACACCGTCGCCGACCCCGGCCGCAGTCCCGGACGGCCCCGCCGAGGACCCCGCGACCGCCGCCCTGCACAAGATCGCCCGCTATCTGGCGTACCTCGCGGCCGCGCTGCTCATCGGCACCGCGGCCTTCGCCGCCCTGTGCCGCCCACCGGACACGACCGCACTGCGCGCGCCCCTGCTGGCGGGCTGGTGGACCCTCCTCGTCACCACCCTCGCCCTGCTGGTCCTGCGCGCCCCGTACGAGACCGGCGAGGGCCCCGCGGCCGTCCTCGACCCCTCGGCCCTGGCCCACACACTGACCACCCGCCCCGGCCTGGCCCTGCTGACCCGGCTGGCCCTGCTCCTGGCAGCCGCCGGCTACCTCCTACGACTGACCCGGCACCGCTGGCCCGGCGCCGCCCTCGCCGTAGGACTCGCCCTGACCTGGGCCGCCGCCGAGCACGCCTCCGCCGGGATCCAGGTGCCGGTGGCGATGGCGTCCTCGGTGCTGCACCTGCTGGCGACGACGGTGTGGCTGGGCGGTCTGACGGCCCTGCTCACGCTGCTGTTCCGGTCACCCGTCCCGCTCCCGGCGCGGACGGTCACCCGCTTCTCCCGGCTGGCCTTCGCCTCGGTGACCGTCCTGGTCGTCACCGGCGTCTACCAGTCCTGGCGCGGCCTGGGCTCCTGGGACGCCCTCACCGGCACGACGTACGGCAGGCTCCTGGTCGTCAAACTCGCGGCCGTGGCGCTGCTGCTGGCGGCGGCGGGGCTGTCCCGGCGCTGGACGGCACGGCTCGCGGCCGTACCGGCGGCGCAGGAGCGGGTGCCGGAGCTGGTGGGCGGTCCGCCGCCGCCCCCTCTGCCGGAGCCGCCGGCCGCCCCCGACGCCCGTGCCCTGCGCCGCTCGGTGCTGGCCGAAGTCGCCGTCGGCGTCGCGGTGTTGGTGATCACGACGGTACTCACGGGCACGCTGCCGGGCCGGGCGGAGGCCGAGGCAGCGCAGCAGGCACCCCCGGCCGTCCGCACCTCCGTCACCACGGTCCCCTTCGACGTCGGCACGCCGGGCGGCACCGGCAAGGTCCAGATCACCCTCGACCCCGGCCGGGTCGGCGACAACTCGGTGCAGGCCGTGGTCTACGGCCCGGACGGCGGCCTGGCCACGGTTCCCGAACTGCGCCTCTCCTTCACCCTCCCGGCCGGCGACATCGGCCCCCTGGACGCCGGCCTGACGGACCGGGGCGGCTACTGGGCGACCGGCGACCTCAACCTCCCCCTCCCCGGCACCTGGACGATGAAGGTGACGGTGCGGGTCTCGGAGGTGGACCAGGTGAGCGAGTCGGTCTCCGTGCGCGTGCGCTAGGAAGTGCGGGCGGGTGCGCTAGGACAACTGCCCGATTCCTGTGGCAGGGTGGCCGGAAGTCACTGGGGGAGTGCGTGGGGGTGGACGGCTGTGCCGGAGCTTCGCAAGGGCGGGAACACCGAGGTGGGCGACGGGCGGATCGTCGCCGAACTGCACGCGGTCGGTGAGGCCGTCGATCTGAGCGCGCTGCTGGTCGGGGCGGACGGCAGGGTCAGGTCCGACGACGACCTGGTGTTCTACAACCAGCCCACCGCCGAGTCCGGCGCCGTACGGCATCACGCGGCCGACGCCGAGGGCCCCGAGCGCATCGAGATGGACCCGGCCGCGCTCCCCGCGGACGTCGACCGGGTGGTCCTGGTGGCCAGTTGCGACCCCGCCGACCCGGCGCGCACGTTCCGCGAGGTCAAGGAGGTGGCCATCCGGGCCGCCCAACCCGGCGCGGAACCCGTGCACTTTGCCCCGCCCGACCTCACCGACGGCGAGCGCGCCGTCCTGCTGATGGAGCTCTACCGCAGGGGCCCGGCCTGGAAGCTGCGCGCCATCGGCCAGGGCTACGCCGACGGCCTGGCCGGCCTGGCGACGGACTTCGGGATCCAGGTGGCGGAGGAGGCACCGCAGCCGAAGCCGCAGCCCTCGCCGCAGCCGCCGTCCGTTCCCGTTCCCGCGCCCACGCCCACGATGAGCCTCCGCAAGCCGCCCCTCGGCGCCGTCAGCCTCGACAAGGGCAGCCAGGTCTCCATCAGCCTGGACAAGGCGGACCGGGAGCTGGTGGTCACCGCCACCCTGGAGTGGGACGGCGGCAGCGAGGAGCGCCGCCGGCGCGGCGCCGACCTCGACCTCTACGCCCTGTTCGTGCCCGCCTCGAAGGCGGTGCGCGGCGAGAAGGCCCCCGGCACCGTGGTGAAGGGCCGGCGCAAACAGGCCGACGGCGGCGGCGCGGGGGTCGTCTACTACAAGAGGCTCGGCTCGCTGACGAAGGCGCCGTACATCTGCCTCGACGGCGACGCCCGCGTCCCCGGCCGTGAAACGGTCCGGATCGCCCGCCCCGACGAGCACGGCTACGTCCTCTTCTGCGCCTACAGCGCGGTGAGCAACGGCTTCGGGTCCTTCCGCAGCTTCGGCGCGAAGGTCGTCGTCACCGACGGCCGCGGCTCCACCGTCACCGTGCCGCTGTTCGAGAACACCTCGACCCGGTACTGGGTGGCGATCGCCCTGGCCGACTTCACGGCCCCCGACGGGGCGGCGATCCAGCACGTCGAGGCCTACAGCGGCCGGATGACGGAACGCCGCCCGGTGCTCCACCTGGACGGGACGGTGGAGATGAACGCGGGCCCGGTGGAGTTCAAGAGGCGCTGACGCCGCCCTGCGGGGCGTAGTGGCCGAGGAACATGTCCACCCCGCCGGTGATGAGCCGCTCGGTGAGGCTGTCGTCGATGTGGGTGCCGTAGGTGGTGAAGACCATGTGCGGGAAGACCAGCAGCGAGTACAGCTGGATGATCGCGGCCTCCAGGTCGGGGATCACCAGCCGGCCCCGGTCGGCGAGCGCGCGCAGGGCGTTGGCGACGGCGGGGTGGTGACCCTCGGGGCCGTGCCGCTGCCAGGCCAGGCCCAGCTCGGGGAGGCGGTGCCCCTCGGCGGCCACGAGGTTGCGCAGCGCCGCCACTTCCTCGTTGCCGCGCACCGACTGCACCCATGAGCGGGCGGCGTCGACGAAGGCCGTGCGCAGGTCCTCGGCCTCGGCCAGATGCTCCAGGGCGGCCGTCGACTCCCCGGCCAGGGGCTCGTCGAGGGCGCCCGCGATGACGGCCGAGAACAGGGCTTCCTTGCTGCCGAAGTGGTTGTAGACGGTCACCTTGGACACGCCCGCCGCCGCGGCGATGGCGTCCATGCCGACCCCGAACCCCTCGCGCAGGAACAGCTCCCGGGCGGCCCGGACGATGGCCCGCCGCTTGAGCTCCGCCCGGGGCCCGCTCGGGGGCTGCTTCACGCTCTCCACGCTCATGATCCGAGCCTAGCAGCGAGTTGAACTGAACAGTTGAGTTCAGCTGTACTGTTCCGTACAGTTCAGTTCAGTCGTCCAGTTCAGTCGTCCGGAAGGACCCGTCATGACCAGCACCACGGCCCATGTGCCGGCACCCCCGACGCCCGACCCGCGCCGCTGGGCCGCCCTGGCCCTGATCTGCCTCGCCCAGTTCATGCTGATCCTGGACGTCACCGTCATCAACGTCGCGCTGCCCGACATGGCCGCCGACCTCGGCCTCGGCCGTACGACGCTGACCTGGGCGGTCACCGCGTACACCCTCTGCTTCGGCGGACTGATGCTGCTCGGCGGCCGGCTCGCCGACGCCCTCGGCGCCCGCCGCACCCTGCTGTCCGGACTCGCCCTCTTCACCGCGGCCTCACTGGCGACGGGCCTGGCGCAGAACGCGTCGGTGCTGCTCGCCGGCCGGGTCTCCCAGGGCGTCGGCGCGGCTCTGCTGTCCCCGGCCGCGCTGTCGGTCGTCACCACCTCCTTCCACGGCGCGGAGCGCACCAGGGCGCTCGGCGTGTGGGCCGCGATCGGCGGCAGCGGCGCGGCGGCCGGCGTGCTCTTCGGCGGCGCCCTGACCGAGGGCCCCGGCTGGCGGTGGGTGTTCTACCTCAACGTCCCGGTCGGCCTGGCGGTCCTGGCCGCCCTGCCCACCGTCCTCCCGGCCCGCACCCCGCGGCCGACCCGGCTCGACGTCCCCGGCGCCCTGCTGGTCACAGCGGGCACGGCCGCGCTCATCTACGGCCTGGTCGAGGCCGGCGACTCCGGCTGGACCGGCACCGGCACCCTGCTGCCGCTCTTCGCCGCGGCGGCGCTCTACGCGGCCTTCGCCGCCGTCGAGCGCACCAGCCGGGCCCCGCTGATGGACCTGCGGATGTTCACCCGGCGGCCGGTGCTCGCGGGCGCGTTCCTGATGCTGGTCGCCACCGCCCTGCTGATCGCCTTCTTCTTCCTGGGCTCGGTCTACCTCCAGCACGTCCGCGGCTTCGGACCCCTGGAGACCGGCCTGGTCTTCCTCCCCGTGGCCGTCGCCACCGCCCTCGGCGCCCACCTGGGCTCCCGGCTGGTCGGCCGGCTCGGCAGCCGCCCCACCGCTGTAGGGGGCCTGCTCCTCGCGACGGCCGGCTGCGCACCCCTGACCCGCCTGTCGGAGACCGGCAATGTCTACGCCGTCCTGCTCCCCGGCCTCTCCGTCGCCGCCCTCGGCCTCGGCGCGGTCTTCGTCACGGCGACCGCGACGGCACTGGCGATGGTGGCGCACGAGGAGGCGGGCCTGGCGTCCGGCGTGGTCAACACCTTCCACGAGGTGGGCGGCTCGATCGGCGTCGCGGTCGTCTCCACCGTCGCCGCCGCGGGCATCGAACGGGGCGCGATCGACGGCTTCACCAGCGCCTTCACGCTCTGCGCGGTGACGGCGGCCGTCGGGGCGGCGGCCTGTCTGGGCGTCGTACCGAAGGCGAAGCCGCAGCCCACCGGCGGCCCGCACGTGCACTGAGAAAGCCTCCGGACAGCACTGAGGGCGTACCCCCAGGGGTACGCCCGCCGGCGTGCTCGTCCTGCTGCTGTCCGCCGTCAGTGATAGGCGTGGACCACCGCGTGGCCCTTGCCCCGCCCGATCATCCACTTGTTCACCGGAGTGGTGATCACGAACGCCACCGCGAAGCCGCCCAGCAGCGCCGACCAGAACAACCCGTCCGACAGATGGGCGTCCATCGCGCCCGGCGTGATCGCGATGATCGCGTTGTCGACCAGCTCCATCACGGCGATCGAGACGGTGTCGGCGGCGAGCGCCACCTTGATCGCGGACTTGAGGTCCAGTCCGGCCCGGCGCACCGCGAACAGCGTGAACGAGTAGCCGAAGACGAACGCCAGCGTGATCGCCAGCACCATGGTCTGCACGTTGCCCCACATCAGCGCCGTACCGATCACCATGCCGAGGATCTCGCCGATGGCGCACCCGGTGAGGCAGTGCAGCGTGGCCTTGGCCGCCATGGGCCAGGAGGCACCGTGCCCGTGCCCGTGCCCCGCCGCGTGCTGGTGCCCCTCATGGTGCTGGTGCTCGGTGTGGTCGTGGGTGTGGTGCGCGTGTTCCTGGCGAGCGTGGTGAGTGCCGTGATCCATGACCGTGTCCCCATTCCCCTGTGGGTGCGACCCGCGTTCCGGGCCTCACGTCGATGAACCATATACCCCCCAGGGGTATTCCACCAGTGCCTGTGCTGATCATCTTCCGGCACCGGTCGTGTCCTGGGTACGGAGAAAACTGCGCCGGACAAATTCGAACTCGTGAGGGGTTGCCCCCAACACGCTTTCCAAATGTTCGTACGGGGGTCCGGCGGGGGTCGCACCCGTCCTGACCTGCGGTGGAGCGTTCGGGGTGGCCACGCCCGGACGGGGTCGGACGGGGGTGAATGAGACCAGGACTGAGACCAGGCGCGGTCCGTCTGATCCTCGGGCTGCAACGCTGACCTTGTGCGCGGCCTGGCCTACGTCGGCATGACGCCGTGGATGCGGGACAGCGTGAAGACTCGTTCGGCGTCCCGAAGGTGGCACCAGGCTTCCAGGTAGGACGGGTCGAGTTCGAAGGGGCTGAGTGTACGGACGGTACGGCTGCCCGAGGCGGCGACGTATTCGACCGTGATGGCGGTGCCGATCTCCTCGGTGTCCGTACCGAAGGGGAATCCGGTGAGTCGACGACCGTCGACGCCAATGTGACAGCCGACCGGTTCGGCCGTTCACGCCGGCGCGGTTCCGCTGCGACTCGGCCCGCAGAGGCCGATGCTTTTCATGCGCCTCACTCCTGCCCAGGGCCGAGACCCGCGAGCGCGGCTCCCAGCCGGCGTACCCCCTCGGTCAGCTCGGCGTGGTCGGCGGTGGCGGCGAACCCGATACGCAGGTGAGCCGCTGGTGGCTCGGTGGCGAAGTAGCGGCTGCCGGCGCTCACGGCGACGCCGCGTTGCCGGGCGGCGCTCGTCAGTACGGTGTCGTCCACGCCGGGCGGCAGCCGAACCCACAGGTGCAGTCCGCCCGTAGGCAGCCCGGCCAAGGCCGCGCCGGGGATTTCCTGGGTGACCGCGGCGGCCAGCACGGCGCACCGCTCCCGGAGCGCCACGCCGAGGGACCGGACGTGCCGGTCCCAGGAGGGGGAGCTGAGCACCTCCAGCGCGGCCTCCTGGAGCGGCCGGGTGACGAAGAAGTCGTCGACCAGGCGCACCGCTCGCATGCGCTCCATCACCGGCCCACGGGCCACCAGCGCCCCGATCCGCAGGCTCGGCGCCGCGGGCTTGGTCAGTGAGGTCAGGTAGACGACTGTGCCGTCGCGGTCGTCGGCCACCAGTGGCCGCGGCACCGGGCCGCCGTGCCCCAGGTACCGCGCGAAATCGTCCTCGATCACGAACGCGCCCGAAGCACGCGCCACATCGAGGACCTGGCGGCGACGCTCGGGTGCCAGCACGGTGCCGGTCGGATTCTGGTAGGTCGGCTGGCAGTACAGCAGCCGTGCGCCGGTCATCGCGAACGCGTCGGCCAGCAGGTCGGGCCGTACGCCGTCGGCGTCGAGCGGCACCGGCACCGGCCGCAGCCCCGCGGCGCGGGCCGCGGCCAGCGCGCGCGGATAGGTGGGTGACTCCACCAGGACCGGGCTGCCGGGCCCGGCGATGGCCCGGAACGCGATTGACAGGGCGCTCTGCCCGCCGGCGGTGACCAGTACGTCCTCCGGGGCCACGCCGCTGCCGACGATGCGGGCGAACACGGTGCGCAGCTCCGGCAGGCCACCGGCCGGGGCGCGGTCCCAGGCGTCCGGACGGCGTGCCGCCCGCGCCAGCGCCGCGCTCAGCGCCCGGGTGGGCTGGAGCGAGCGGTGCACGTAGCCGCCGTCCATGGTGATCGTCCCGGCCGGTGGCGGTCCGACCGGGTCGGCGATCAAGTGGGTGTCGACGGCGCGGTCGGTGAGGGCAACCGTCTGCCAGGCCGTGTCGGTGGCAGTGGCGTCGTCGCCGAGCCGGGTGCGCTGCGCCACGTACGTCCCACTGCCCGGACGGGTCACCACCGCGCCCTCGGCGGCCAGTGCGGCGATGGCCCGCGCCACGGTCGCAGGGCCGACCCGGTACTCCTTGATCAACTCCCGGCTGCTCGGCAGCCGGTCGCCGGGCGAAAGGCGGGAGAGCAGCGTACGAAGGCTGTCGGCCAGCTCGCCAGAAGTGCTACCGTCATTCATGAGAGAAGAGAATAGTGCTACTGGCGCTGCCTCGGAAGCACTTCAGCTGGACGTCGCCGCTCTGCGGGCCGACACCCCGGGGTGCCGGCAGGTCATCCACTTCAACAATGCGGGCTGTGGCCTGCTGGCAGCCCCGGTCCTCGACGTGATGGTCGGCCATCTGAACCTTGAGGCACGGATCGGTGGTTACGAGGCGTCGGCCGCCCAGGCCGCCGAAGTCCGCGAGTTCTACACAGAGATCGCCGCCCTCATCAACACCACGCCCGACAACATCGCCTTCGCGGGCAGCGCCACCCACGCCTACGCCAACGCCCTGTCGTCGATCCCGTTCGAGGCCGACGACGTCATCCTGACCACCCGCGACGACTTCATCTCCAACCAGATCGCCTTCCTGTCCCTGCGCAAGCGATTCGGCGTACGCATCGTCCACGCGCCCGACACGCCCGAAGGCGGGGTCGATGTGGAGGCGATGGCCGCGCTGATGCGGACCCACCGCCCGCGCCTGGTGTCCGCCACCCACGTACCCACCAACTCGGGTCTGGTCTCGCCGGTTGCCGAGATCGGCCGCCACTGCCGTGAGCTGGACCTGCTCTACCTGGTCGATGCCTGCCAGTCGGTGGGCCAGTTCGTCATCGACGTGGAAGAGATCGGCTGCGACCTCCTCACCGCCACCTGCCGGAAGTTCCTCCGCGGCCCGCGCGGCTCCGGATTCCTGTACGTCTCCGATCGCGTCCTGCGGGCGGGCTACGAACCGCTGTTCATCGACATGCACGGCGCCCGCTGGACCGAGCCGGGCGGCTACGAGCCCGTAGGGACGGCGGCTCGGTTCGAGGAGTGGGAGTTCCCCTACGCCACGGTGCTCGGCAGCGCCGCCGCGACGCGCTACGCCCGCAAGGTCGGCATCGAGGCCATCGAGCAGCGCACACCGGCGCTCGCGGCCCGGCTGCGCGACCGGCTCCAGCCCATCCCCGGGGTGCGCGTGCTCGACCGCGGCCCGCGCCTCGCCGCGCTCGTCACCTTCGCAGTGGAGGGCTGGCAGCCGCAGCCGTTCAAGGCGGCCATGGACGCCCGCGGCATCAACTCGGCCCTCAGCTTCCGTGAGTTCGCACAGTTCGACTTCGCGGACAAGGGCGTCGAATGGTGTCTGCGCCTGTCGCCGCACTACTACAACACCGAGGAGGAGGTGGACCACGTCGCCGCCGCGGTAGCGGACCTCGCCGGCCAGGGACGGCGATGACCGCCACGCAGACACGCACCGCAGAACCGCTCAGGGAAAGCCTCTGGCGCAACGGCGACTTCCTCAGGTTCTGGCTCGGCGAGACACTCTCGCTCCTCGGCACCCAGGTCACGAACCTCGCCCTGCCGCTGACCGCGATCACCGCCTTCGACGCCACCGACGAGCAGGTCGGTGTCCTGCGCTTCCTGCAACTCGTCCCGTACCTCGGTCTTGCCCTGGTCTTCGGGGTGTGGGTGGACCGGGCTCGGCGGCGTCGGATCATGCTCGGCGCCAACCTCGTCCGGATGATCCTGCTGGCGCTCGTACCCGTCCTGTACTGGACGGACGCGCTCAGCATGGTCTCTCTGCTGGTGATCGCCTGCGCCGTCGGCGTCGCCTCGGTGCTGTTCGACGTGAGCTGGATGTCGTACGTACCCACTCTCGTACGCGACCCCGAGCACTATGTCGAAGCCGGCGCCAAGATGGGGATGAGCTCATCGGCGGCCGATGTGGCCGGGCCCGGGCTCGCGGGTGTTCTGGTCGGCGCCCTGACCGCGCCCGTGGCGCTGATCGTCGACGCGTTCTCCTATCTGGTGTCCCTGATCTCGCTGCTGCTCATCCGCACGCCTGAGTCCCGTCCCGAACCGCCTGCCGCACGACGGCATCTGCCGACCGAACTCCGGGACGGCTTGCGCTGGGTGCTGAAGAATCCAGTCCTGCGGTCGCTGGCCCTGATCGGGTTCTGCTGCAACTTCTCCATGATCACCGTATGGACGATGTTCCTGCTGTACGGAACACGCGACCTGCACCTGGACTCGACGACCCTCGGCGGCATTTTCGCCACTGCCGCCGTGGGCGGATTGATCGGCGCGGCGATCTCCCGGAAGGTCATCCGGCGCTTCCGGCTCGGGCTGGTCTACCTCGTCGCCCAGTCGGTCCTTCTCACCGGCCCGATGCTCATCGTCCTGGCCACCGGCCCCCGGCCGGTGATGGTGGGGATGTTCGTCCTCTCCTTCTTCACCACCTACCTCGGACTCGGCGTCGCAGGCGTCATCATCGTCAGCCTGCGCCAGGCGAGTACCCCGGAGTCGATGATGGGCCGGATGACGGCGGTCTTCCGCACCCTGCTGTTCGGAGGCGGCGCACTCGGCGGCCTGTCCGCGGGTCTGCTGTCCGGCCGGATCGGCGCCCAGGCTGCGTTGACCGTGGCAGCGATCGGATCCGCAGCCGTGCTGATCGCGCTCGTCCTGTCCCCCGTGAGCCGACTCCGTGGGCTGCCATCGGCACCGGAAGAACCCGTCACGGCGGCAGCGGGTGGGCAGGCCGCAGGCTGAGACGGACAACGTCGAAGGGCCCTGCCGCACGGGGTGGGGCCCTGCGGCATCGGAAGCGGTCCACAGGCCGCAGTGGACGGGGCGGCTAGCGTGGCGTGGTGTCGTCGGCCTTGAACGGGCCGCCGTGGCCGGGCACGATCAGGTCCGCGGCGGTCAGCACCCGGAGCCGGGAGGCGCGCAACACCTCACGGTCGGGGGCTACCGGGTCGTCCGCCGGGCCGTCCGCGTGCCACCACAGGTCACCGGCGAAGGCGACAACGCCCGAGTCCGTGCCCGCCAGCAGTGTGATGTCCTCGGCGCTGTGGCCCGGGGTGCGGATCAGCCGTAGCGACGGGGTGAGTTCGTAACCCTCGGCATCCCGGTTCCTCCACTGATCGCCGAGGTACTCCACCTTGTGGTCGTGCACCCGGGCCCGTCCGAACAGGCCCACGTTCATGGTGTTGTCCGGGTGGTGGTGGCTGAGCACCACGTCGGTGATGTCGTCGGGGCCGAGCCCCAACTCGTCGAGCGGAGCGAGGATATGGTCGCGACTCGCCACCATGCCCGGGTCGAAGATCACATGCCGGCCGGCGTCGGACACGTAGGAGACGGTGGCGGCGACTCCGGGGCCGGTGGAGCCGACGTACCCGGTGGTCAGGATCGTGTACACGGCGCTGCGGCCGAGCGGTGCGTCTGTCATGGCCTCAAGCTTTCCGGGCAGGACGATCGTTCACGAGTGGCACAGCTGCCGCTGATCGCAGGATTGGTGCCACACTGCACGTGTGCCTCCCTTCGAGTCCGTCGCCGCGTACACCCCGCCCGGAGTCGGCATGCTCGCCGTCGGCATCGTCACCGAGGTCTTCGGCCCGCACGGCGAGACACTGCCCGGCTTCGACTTCGCCCTGTGCACCGACCGGCCCGGGCCGGTCCCCACCGACCTCGGCGTGCCGCTCACCATCACGCACGGCCTGGACCGGCTCGCCTCAGCCGATCTGGTGATCGCCCTGCCGTGGGCCGGCTTCCGCACATCACCCGCTCCCGCCGTGCTCGATGCACTGTTGGCCGCGCACGAGCGCGGCTCACTGGTCGCGGCCCACTGCGTCGGCGCTTTCGCGCTCGCCGCCGCCGGACTGCTGGACGGCCGGCGGGCCACCACCCACTGGCGGTTCGCCGAACTGCTCGCCCGCCGCCACCCCGACGTCACCGTCGAACCCGACGCCCTCTACATCGACGAAGGACGCATCATCACGGGCGCAGGAGCTGCCGCGGGCTTCGATCTCTGCCTGCACCTGCTGAGGCGGGAGTACGGAGCGGCGATGGCCAACGCTGTTGCCCGGGACGTGGTGCTGCCCTCCCACCGCGACGGCGGGCAGGCACAGTACCTGGCCGCCCCCGCGCCCGAAGACTGCCGCGACGAGCGTCTCGCCGAGGTGCTCGAGTGGGCCCGCGAGAACCTCCACGAGCCGCTTCCCGTCGCGGAACTGGCCCGGCGTGCCTTGATGAGCAAACGCTCCTTCGCCCGCCGCTTCACCGCCGCGACCGGCACAACCCCCCACGCCTGGCTGCGGAGCCTGCGTCTGAGCAGCGCCGAGGAGCTCCTGGAGACCACGGACCTGCCGGTCGAGGAGATCGCCCACCGTGTCGGCTACGGAAGCGCGGCCGTCCTGCGCGAACAGTTCGTGCGCCGCCGGGGAGTGCCGCCCCGCTCCTACCGCCGCTCCTTCACGAACACGCCGTAACGAACAAGTCGAGCCAGGCGGGCCATCGCCGCCCCGAGCAAGGCGTCTCCCACTCCCGCAGACACCGGGCTACGGCACGAGCTGCGGAACTCCTTCCGGTCAAGGTTCGCCGTCACACAGGACAAGGCGCTCGGTGCTCGCCGGGAGGTGCGTGGCACATTGCGAGAAATTTCTCGAATGCCGGAAATAAGTGAGACCGGAACTGAGACCAGGACATGCCGAAGACCCCGGTCGCCAAAGCGGTCCGGGGTCTTCGTTTCGCCTGTTCAGGCGACTGCGGAGGATACGAGATTCGAACTCGTGAGGGGTTGCCCCCAACACGCTTTCCAAGCGTGCGCCCTAGGCCTCTAGGCGAATCCTCCGCCGCAAACAATACAAGACGTTGAGGAGTGCTCGCGAACTCGTTCCCACCCCCGGCCATCGGGTACTGTTTGAGCAGCCCCTCACGCGGCGCTATCTGACTGAACTCCCCCAGGGCCGGAAGGCAGCAAGGGTAGGTTGGCTCTGGCGGGTGCGTGGGGGGCGCTTGCGTTCCTGCGGGACCCTTCCGTTCCTCGCGGGACTCTTCCGTGGGCCCGGGTTGTCAGTGGGCGCCTATAACCTCGTATGCGTGTCGTCTCTCGCGCTGTACCGCCGCTATCGCCCGGAGTCGTTCGCCGAGGTCATCGGGCAGGAGCATGTCACTGACCCGCTGCAGCAGGCGCTGCGGAACAACCGGGTCAATCACGCGTACCTGTTCAGCGGTCCGCGTGGATGCGGCAAGACCACCAGCGCGCGAATCCTTGCCCGGTGCCTGAACTGTGAGCAAGGTCCTACGCCGACTCCGTGCGGGGAGTGCCAGTCCTGCCGGGACCTCGCGCGCAACGGCCCCGGTTCCATCGACGTCATCGAGATCGACGCCGCTTCGCACGGTGGTGTGGACGACGCCCGTGAGCTGCGGGAAAAGGCCTTCTTCGGGCCCGCGAGCAGCCGGTACAAGATCTACATCATCGACGAGGCCCACATGGTCACGTCGGCCGGCTTCAACGCGCTGCTCAAGGTCGTCGAGGAGCCCCCGGAGCATCTGAAGTTCATCTTCGCGACCACCGAGCCCGAGAAGGTCATCGGGACCATCCGGTCGCGGACCCATCACTACCCCTTCCGGCTCGTGCCGCCGGGGACTCTGCGGGAGTACCTCGGGGAGGTGTGCGGGCGCGAGAAGATCCCCGTCGAGGACGGGGTGCTGCCGCTCGTCGTGCGGGCCGGTGCCGGCTCCGTGCGTGACTCCATGTCCGTCATGGACCAGCTCCTCGCCGGTGCGCGCGAGGAGGGTGTGACGTATGCCATGGCCACCTCCCTCCTCGGGTACACCGACGGCTCGCTGCTGGACTCCGTCGTCGAGGCCTTCGCCACCGGTGACGGCGCCGCCGCCTTCGAGGTCGTGGACAGGATCATCGAGGGCGGCAACGACCCTCGCCGCTTCGTCGCCGACCTGCTGGAGCGCCTGCGCGACCTGGTGATCCTCGCCGCCGTGCCGGACGCCACCGAGAAGGGGCTCATCGACGCCCCCGCCGACGTCCTGGAGCGCATGCAGGCCCAGGCCGGCACCTTCGGCGCCGCCGAGCTGAGCCGCGCCGCCGACCTCGTCAACGAGGGCCTCACCGAGATGCGCGGCGCCACCTCGCCCCGCCTCCAGCTCGAACTCATCTGCGCGCGCGTGATGCTGCCCGCCGCCTACGGGGACGAGCGCTCCGTGATGGCCCGGCTGGCCCGGCTGGAGCGCGGCGTGAACTTCTCGGCGGGCGCCGGCGCACCCGCGATGGGGTACGTCCCCGGGCCGGAGGCCCACGGCGTCCCCGCGGGTGGCGGCGCGGCAGCGGCTCGTGCGGCGGTACGGGGGCCGGGCGGGGCTGCCGGACCCGGTCCGGCGCAGGCCGTGGCGCCGACGGGAGTGGGGGCGGGTGGGCCTTCGGGTCAGGTCGCCCCGGCAGCCCAGCCGGCTCCGGGCGGGCAGCCCGTGCCCACCGGCCCGGCCATGCCGGCGGCCGCCGCCCCGCAGCCCCCGAGCGTGGAACAGCCCCAGGCGCCCGCGTCCGCTCCCGCCGCAGGTCCGGCACCCGGTGCCTGGCCGACCGCCACGACCGCGGGCAGCGGCCGGCGCCCCGGCGGCTGGCCCACAGCGGCCCCCGCGGGCGGCGGCCAGCCCCCGGCCGCGCCGACCACACCCAGCGCACCCGCATCCGCGCCCGC
This sequence comes from Streptomyces sp. NPDC079141, assembly GCF_040686775.1. Taxonomy (NCBI): domain Bacteria; kingdom Bacillati; phylum Actinomycetota; class Actinomycetes; order Kitasatosporales; family Streptomycetaceae; genus Streptomyces; species Streptomyces sp. NPDC079141. The sequence continues at coordinate 456,022 of NZ_JBFBLP010000004.1, forward strand.
GCCCGTACCCACCCCCGCCCCCCAGGCCGCGACGCCCACGCCTGCCCCGGCGTCCGCCCCGGCCGGCGGCCTCGACCCCCGCATGCTCTGGCCGAACATCCTGGAATCGGTCAAGAACCGCCGCCGCTTCACCTGGATCCTGCTCAGCCAGAACGCCCAGGTGGCCGGCTTCGACGGCACGACCCTCCAGCTCGGCTTCGTCAACGCGGGCGCCCGCGACAACTTCGCGAGCAGCGGCAGCGAGGACGTCCTGCGTCAGGCGCTCGCCGAGCAGTTCAACGTCCAGTGGAAGATCGAGGCGATCGTCGACCCGTCGGGCGGCGCCGGCTCGGCACCCCCGCAGACCGGCGGCTCCTCCGGTTACGGCGGTGGCGGCTACGGCGGCGGCGCCCCGGCCGCTCCCCAGCGCCCGGCACCACCGCAGCCCACGCCCGCCGCCCCGGCAGCGACGGCCCCCGCCGCCCCGGCCCCGGCGCCCGTACCCCAGCCCTCCCCCCAGGAGCCCCCGCCGCCGCCCCCGGTCGCCCCCGAGGACGACATCCCCGAGGACGACGACCCGGACCTCAACGAGTCGGCCCTCTCCGGCCGCGAACTCATCGTCCGGGAGCTCGGAGCGACGGTGGTGGAGGAGTTCACCAACGAGTAGAACCGCTCCACCGCCCCCTCGCCTTGTGCGAACCCACAAACCCCTTTACCCCGCCCCTTCGGAAGCCCGCACAAACCCGCCGTCCTCGCTCCGGTTAGGCTGACCCCCGTGAAGGTCCTCGTCATCGGCAGCGGTGCCCGCGAACACGCCCTGTGCCGTTCCCTGTCCCTCGACCCCGACGTGACGGCGCTGCACTGCGCCCCCGGCAACGCCGGTATCGCCGAGGTCGCCGAACTGCACCAGGTCGACGCCCTGGACGGCGCCGCCGTTGCCGCGCTGGCCACGGAGCTCGGCGCCGAGCTGGTCGTCGTCGGGCCGGAGGCACCGCTTGTCGCGGGGGTCGCCGACGCCGTGCGCGAGGCGGGCATCCCGGTCTTCGGCCCCTCCAAGGAGGCCGCGCAGCTTGAGGGCTCCAAGGCCTTCGCGAAGGACGTGATGGCGGGAGCCGGCGTCCCGACCGCACGGTCGTACGTCTGTACGACGCCCGAGGAGGTCGACGAGGCCCTCGACGCCTTCGGCGCCCCCTACGTCGTCAAGGACGATGGGCTCGCCGCCGGCAAGGGCGTCGTCGTGACCGCCGACATCGAGGCCGCGCGGGCGCACGCCAACGCCTGCGAGCGCGTCGTCATCGAGGAGTTCCTCGACGGCCCCGAGGTCTCCCTGTTCGCCATCACCGACGGCGAGACGGTCCTGCCGCTCCAGCCCGCCCAGGACTTCAAGCGCGCCCTGGACGGCGACGAGGGCCCGAACACCGGCGGCATGGGTGCGTACTCCCCGCTGCCCTGGGCCGACCCGAAGCTGGTCGAGGAGGTCCTGCAGACCGTTCTGCAGCCCACCGTCGACGAGATGCACCGCCGCGGCACCCCGTTCTCCGGTCTGCTCTACGCCGGTCTCGCCATCACCTCCCGTGGTGTGCGCGTGATCGAGTTCAACGCGCGCTTCGGCGACCCGGAGACCCAGGTCGTCCTGGCCCGTCTGAAGACCCCGCTCGCGGGTGTCCTGCTGGCCGCCGCCAAGGGCGACCTCGCCGACCTGGCGCCGCTGCGCTGGAGCGCCGACGCCGCGGTCACGGTCGTCGTGGCCTCGCACAACTACCCCGGCACCCCGCGCACCGGCGACCCGATCACCGGCCTCGACGAGGTCGCCGCCGAGGACGCCCCGCACGCCTACGTCCTGCACGCCGGTACCAAGCACGACGGTGACGCCGTCGTCAGCGCCGGCGGCCGCGTCCTGTCCGTCACGGCGAGCGGCAAGGACCTGACCGAGGCCCGCGAGCGCGCGTACCGGGCGGTCGGCCGTATCCGGCTCGACGGCTCCCAGCACCGCACGGACATCGCGGCGAAGGCGGCGGCCGGAGAGTAGGCCGCACCGCGCCAGGATGAACCGTCCAGGCCCCGGATCCGTCTCAGGAGCCGGGGCCTGCTGCTTGTCGGAAACGTGGCCTGATGCTGTCGGAAACAGGGGCCTGATGCTCGCTGTCCGTCATCCACCTTTCCCCAAGGCCATTCCATCGAGTGACCGATCCCCCATCCGGCTGACGGGGGCCGAGGCCCCAACTAGGGTGCGGCGCAAGCGTTCCGGCACTTGGCCCACCGGCATTGCGATGTCAGCGGCGGGTGCCACAGTGGGGGAGTGACCAACGCCAGGACAGGCAGAGCAGACAGGGCAGCCGGGACATCCCGGGTCGCCCGCGCGTCGGGGAGGGGGTGAGGTCCGGTCATGACCGGTATGGGTGTGGAGGCGGGCGCGCAGGCCGCGCGCTCCCGGGCGCTGGCCGTGCTGCGGATCCGCAGCAGGGCACTGGCCGTCGCCCTGCTGCCCGCGGCGGTCGCCGTGGTGCTGTCGGCCGGTGTGTCCACCGGCCACCTCGTGGGCCCCGGCTGGCAGGCCGCCCGCTGGGCCGTGACCCCGTTCGCCGTGCTCGTTCTGCTCGCCGCCGGCGGCATCGCCCTGGTCGTCGCCCGTTCCCGTCCGGCCGTCAGCCCGACGGTCCCGATCGCGGAGGAGTCGGCCCCCGACCTGTACCGGATGGTGCGCGACCTCGCCGACCGGCTCGACGTGCCCGCGCCCTCCGCGATAGCGCTCACCCCGGACTGCGACAGCTGGCTGGAGGACCGCACCCACCCGGCCCACGGCCCGCCCCCGCCCGAGGACCGTGACGAGATCACGGGCGGCCGCCGCGGCCCCCACCGCCGTGCGGCAGCGGCCCCGGTCCTCGTCATCGGCTCCCCGTTCCTGTGGTGGATGCGCGTCGGCGAGCTCCGCGCCGTCCTCGCCCCGGTCGTCGCCGGTACGGGACCTTCGGCGCACCCGGACATAGCCGCGGCCCGCCGCTTCGTACGAGGCCTGGACGCGGCGGTGGCCGTGGCCTCGGCCCCGCATCGCGGCCCGGTGTCCCGTGCCGTCCTGTCCGCCGTCGGCCGGGTGGCCCGACTGCTCCTGCGCAGCTGCCGGGTGCACGCGGCCGAGATGGAGCGCGGTGTCGCGGCGGCGGCCGCCGAGCGTGCACAGGCTGTGGACTACGGTCTGCGGATCGTCGCCCAGGAACAGGTGGGCCTGGCGTACGCGGGCTGGGACCGCCTGCTGACCCGCGTCGCGCTGCCGGCCTGGCGGATGGGCCGCTGGCCCTCCCGTCTGGACGCGGGCGTGGTGGCGGCACTCACCGAGCTCTCCCGCCGCGACCGCCTGGCCGAGGGTTTCGCCTCCCGCCTGGGCGAGCGCCCCGCCTGCGACCTCCTGGAGGAGCCCGGCGCGGTGGACGAGGCCGCCTCCCTCCTGGCCGCCCGCCTCTTCCACGGCGGCCCCGCCGAGGTCGGCCCGGACTGGTCCCCGGTGGACTGGCAGGAGTACCCGGAGGAGGTCGTGGACCGCAAATGGCGCACCGACGCGGCCCGCCTCCACCGAGTCCTGGACACCCTGGGCATCCGCCGCACGGGCCCCCACTCCGCAGCCCCAACCCTGTCCAGAGTCCTGGACCACCTGTCGACCCCACCACAGCCAACGGACGACCCCGAGCCCCGGCCCACCATCCACGAACCCCTGACCCCCGCACCCGCCGACGGCGAAGCCGAGGCGCCCGCGCAGATCACCCCCGCACCCGTCAACGGCGAAGCCGAGGCGCCCGCGCGGCGCACCCCCGCAGCCGCCGACGGCGACCCCGCCCCACAGGGGCCACCCACGCTCGACGACGAATGCCGCACGGGTGGTGCGGTTGGGACCGCATACGGCGCCGACGCTGAAGCCGAGGCGCCCGCGCGGCACACCCCCGCAGCCGCCGACGGCGACCCCGCCCCACAGGGGTCACCCGCACTCGACGACGAATGCCGCACGGGTGGTGCGGTTGGGACCGCATACGGCGCCGACGCTGAAGCCGAGGCGCCCCCGCGGCACACCCTCGCAGCCGCCGACAGCGACCCCGCCCCACAGGGGCCACCCGCACTCGACGACGAAAGCCGCACGGGTAGTGCGGGTGGGAACGAAGACAGGGCCGAAGGCGAAGCCGAGGCCGACGAGCCCGAAAACCCCCGCACCGCCGCCCTCGCCGCAGGCCTCACCGCGGCACTGGCGCGAGAAGAGGCCGCGGCCCCGTCCCACCGCCCCCCGGCCCCGGCCTCAGGCACCCCCGCCCCCGACGCCGCCCTCTGGGACGACGGCGCCCTCCCGCTCTTCCCCCTCCAGCCACCCCGCACGGCCCGCGAACTGCTGGCGGACCACGTCACCGCGATGGTCTGCTGCGCGGCCATGGACACCGCCGGCGCCACCCCGGGCCTCGACTGGCTGGACGGCCCCGCCCTCCTCATCAACGGCGAACGAGCCACCGACCTGACCCCCAGAGTCCTCAGCCTCATCGAGGACGGCGACCCGGCCCCCCTCCAGGCCTGGCTGGTGGAATCGGGCATACGCCCGGAAAAGCCGGTACGCCTCGTCTGACGACAGCCCCTCGGCCGACCCCGTCCGGAACCCCGTATTCCACTTTCGGCCAATTCGCAACGAGTAGTGACCGGATGGGTGCGCAATGTGATGTGCTGGGACCGATCGCGCACATGGCAAGGGCTTGTGACGGGGGCACGAGGAGGGAGCGACCATGGCACCGGAGCGGATCCGCCGCTGGGAGTCGGGAGCACTCGCGCACGCCGTCACCGATCCCTTCGGCCAGGGCCCCGTCCCCTGGCTCCGCGGCACCGAGACCTACTTCGACGACACGGGCCAGGTGGTCCCCTGGTACGTGGACCAGGCGGACGCCCCCGAGGACCCCCGCGTACCCTCCCCCCGCACCCCCCGCAGAGCGGCCCGCTCCGCCGGCTCGGGACCCCGCTCGGCCGACGACGTCCACCGCCAGATCAAGGGCTTCACCTCCACCGGCGCGGTCGCCCCGGGCGAGGCCGTCGACTTCCACATCACCGTCGACCCACCCCAGGAATTCAGCGTCGACATCTACCGCATCGGCCACTACGACGGCGACGGCGCGGCAAAGATCACCACCAGCCCCCGTCTCTCCGGCATCGTCCAGCCCCCGCCCCTCACCGCCGACCGCACGGTCTCCTGCCACCACTGGTGGCTGTCCTGGCGGCTGCAGATCCCCTCGTACTGGAACCTCGGCGCCTACGTCGCCGTACTCACCACCGCGGACGGCTACCGCTCCCACATCCCGTTCACCATCCGCGACAACCACCCGGCGGACCTGCTCCTGCTGCTGCCGGACGTCACCTGGCAGGCGTACAACCTCTATCCGGAGGACGGCCGCATCGGCGCGAGCCTCTACCACGCCTGGGACGGGAACGGCCGCCTGCTCGGCGAGGCCGACGCGGCGACGACGGTCTCCTTCGACCGCCCGTACGCCGGTGCGGGCCTCCCCCTCCACGTGGGCCACGCCTACGACTTCATCCGCTTCGCCGAGCGCTACGGCTACGACCTCGCCTACGCCGACGCCCGCGACCTGCACGCCGGCCACATCGACCCCACGCGCTACCGCGGCCTGGTCTTCCCCGGCCACGACGAGTACTGGTCGACGAACATGCGCCGCACCGTGGAACTGGCCCGCGAGCACGGCACCTCGCTGGTCTTCCTCTCCGCCAACACCATGTACTGGCAGGTGGAGTTGGGCCCGTCCCCGTCCGGTGTCCACGACCGGCTGCTCACCTGCCGCAAGCGCCAGGGGCCGGGCCGCCCGGTGCTCTGGCGCGAGATCGACCGCCCCGAGCAGCAGCTGATCGGCATCCAGTACGCGGGCCGGGTCCCCGAACCCCACCCGCTGATCGTCCGCAACGCCGACCACTGGCTGTGGGACGCCACCGGCGCGCACGAGGGCGACGAACTCGCCGACATGGTGGCCGGCGAGGCCGACCGCTACTTCCCGCGCACCGCCCTGCCCCGGCACGAGGAACGCATCCTGCTGGCCCACTCCCCGTACACCGACACCGACGGAGTCCTCCGCCACCAGGACACGTCCCTCTACCGCGCCCCCTCCGGCGCCCTGGTCTTCGCCTCGGGGACCTTCGCCTGGTCCCCGGCACTGGACCGCCCGGGCCACGTCGACCCCCGCGTTCAGCGCGCCACCGCCAACCTTCTGGACCGCATCTGCAAGCGTGACTGAGCTCACCCAGTGCACCCCAAGTCCAAGGTCAGACGCCTGTACGGGACAATCGACCCATTGGACAGAACCACGGGGAGGAACCGTGTCCGGATTCGTAGAAAAGCCCGAGCCGATTCAGGTTCCGGGCCTGGTGCACCTGCACACCGGCAAGGTGCGCGAGCTGTACCAGAACGAGGCGGGCGACCTCGTGATGGTCGCCAGCGACCGTATGTCGGCGTACGACTGGGTGCTCCCCACCGAGATCCCGGACAAGGGGCGCATCCTCACCCAGCTCTCCCTGTGGTGGTTCGACCAGCTCGCCGACCTGGTCCCGAACCATGTCCTGAGCACCGAGCTGCCGGCCGGCGCGCCCGCCGACTGGGCGGGCCGCACCCTGGTCTGCAAGTCGCTGAAGATGGTCCCCGTGGAGTGCGTGGCCCGCGGCTATCTCACCGGCTCCGGCCTGGTCGAGTACAACGAGTCCCGCACGGTCTGCGGCCTCGCCCTCCCCGAGGGTCTGGTCGACGGCAGCGAACTCCCCGCCCCGATCTTCACCCCGGCCACCAAGGCCGCGGTCGGCGAGCACGACGAGAACGTCTCCTACGAGGAGGTCGCCCGCCAGGTCGGCGCCGACACCGCCGCCCAACTGCGCCAGGCGACCCTCGCCGTCTACAGCCGCGGCCGGGACATCGCCCGCGACCGGGGCATCATCCTCGCGGACACCAAGTTCGAGTTCGGCTTCGAGGACGACACGCTCGTCATCGCCGACGAGGTCCTCACCCCGGACTCCTCCCGCTTCTGGCCGGCCGACCAGTGGGAGCCGGGCCGCGCGCAGCCGTCGTACGACAAGCAGTACGTCCGCGACTGGCTGACCTCCGCCGAGTCCGGCTGGGACCGCAAGAGCGAGCAGCCGCCCCCGGCGCTGCCCGGGCGGGTCGTCGAGGCGACCCGCGCCAAGTACGTGGAGGCGTACGAGCGCCTGACGGGCACGAGCTGGGCGTAGGGCAAACGCGAAAGGCCCCCGGAGAACCGGGGGCCTTTTCACTGGAGCGGACGACGAGGCTCGAACTCGCGACCTCAACCTTGGCAAGGTTGCGCTCTACCAACTGAGCTACGTCCGCATTGCGCCGTGGCGCGAGGCCAACTATACCCAACCTCGCTCGCGGGCGAGCCGCACCGCCGTATGACGGTTCTCCGCCCCCGGCTTCGAGACGGCCGAGGAGAGGTAGTTCCGCACGGTTCCCTGGGACAGCGCGGCCCGCTCGGCGATCTCCGCGACAGGGGCTCCGTCGGCGGCGAGTTCCAGCACCTCGGCCTCCCGGGCGGTCAGTGGCGAGTCCCCGGCGGAGATCGCGTCGGCGGCCAACTCGGGGTCGACATAACGGTTTCCGGCGCGGACCGTGCGGATGATCTCCGCGAGCCGCTGGGCGCTGACGGTCCTGGGAGCGAACCCGCGCACACCCGCCGCAAGCGCCCGCTTCAGATGCCCCGGCCGACCGTGACTGGTCACGATCATGGCCTGGCAGGAGGGCAGTTCCGCCCGCAGGGATGTGGCGACCTTCACACCGTCCGCGCCCGGCATCTGAAGATCCAGCACGGCAACGTCGGGCTCCTGGGCCCGCGCCATCGCCATCTCGGCTGCCCACGAGATCGTCCTCCAGCGAGAGCAGCGCCGCGAGCGCACCCCGGATCAGATCCTCGTCGTCGGCAAGCAGCACCCGCACCACCCCACTCACGCCACGGCGGCCGTCACCTCGGCCGGGCTCCCGGCCGCGGCGATGCGCCCCTCGTGCAGGATGGCGAGCCGGTCGGCCAGACCCTCGGCCTCCTCCAGGATGGGGGTCCCCCGGTCGAGCGAAGTCGAGAGTGGGGGAGCGTGGTCAGCAGCACGGTCGTACCCCCGTCGCGCAGGGTGCGCACCGGCTTCCAGGTCTCCCGGCGCCCTTCGGCGTCCGGACCGGTGGTCGGCTCGTCGAGGAACAGCACCTCGGGCCCGCCGAGCAGCGCGAGCGCCAGATCCGGGCGCCGCCGCTCACCCCCGGACAACTGCTTCACCCGTACGCCGGTTTTCCCGCCGAGCCCGACCAGCTCCAGCGTCTGACCCACCGGCCGCGCCCCGCTCACGCACCCCGCCCACATCCGCGCGGTCTCGGCGACGGTCAGCTCGGACGGAAAGCCGCCCTCCTGCAACATCACCCCGCTCCGCGGCCGTACGACGGCCCGCTCGGCGCAGGGATCGTGCCCGAGCACCCGCACCCGGCCCCCGTACCCACGCCGCAGGTCAGTGACCTCAATCACGTGTTCGTGTTCGTTCCTGTCCATGCCTTCAGCGTTCCGGCGATTGGGGCCGGCCGGCAGTGCGTGCTGTCATCACCGGGCATGACAAATGCCAGTGGCAGGGCGGCAATACGAAGAAGGCCCCCGGTCCATTGGACCGGGGGCCTTATCCCTGAGCGGACGACGAGGCTCGAACTCGCGACCTCAACCTTGGCAAGGTTGCGCTCTACCAACTGAGCTACGTCCGCATTGCCTCCGACCGGCTCTCACCGATCGGCGCGAGCACCAGCCTACCTGATCCACAGCAGTGGTCGGATCGGCGGTGCAGAGCGGGTGACAGGAATTGCACACTGCGCCTTCCCCCTGGAAGGGGGATGTTCTGCTACTGAACTACACCCGCATGTACTCCGTGAGCCGGGCCTTTCGGCCTTGCCCCTCGGCGTGCTCCAGACTCTAGCCGACCAGGTGGGGTGCAATGCAAGTCGGTTGTCCCGAGGGGCGGGTGACCGGTCGTCGGCCGTGGCTCACTGCGCCGCGGCGAAGGCCTCGTAGACCTTCTTGGGGATCCGTCCGCGCGCGGGGACGTCCATCTTGTTGGCCTGGGCCCAGGCGCGGACCGCTGCCGGGTCGGGGGCGACCTCCGTCTGCCGGTAGGCCTTGCCGGACCTCGACCGCTTGCGGCCCGCCTCCACGTACGGCTCAAGCGCCTTACGCAGTTTCTTGGCATTGGCTTGGTTCAGGTCGATCTCGTACGACTTGCCGTCGAGTCCGAAGGCGATCGTTTCCGCCGCTTCCGAGCCGTCGATGTCGTCAAACAGAGTGACCACGACTTTTTGCGCCACGAATATCGGTCCCTTCGTACGGCACGGTGACAATTCATTTGTACAGTGCCCGACAATGCCACGTGAAGCCCGACTAAATCCTTCCGCGTGTCCGATGGCAATAGGTTTCGGGTGTCGATCTGGGATCTTTCGTGGAACTTTTCGCCGACGAGCGCACTTCCCTTCGGCCGTGACGGCTGTCACGTAGGTTCCTACTAGTGACGCGCGTAGAAATTTTGGGCGGGTAGTCTGAAACCACCTGCAGGAACCTGCTCAGCACGACACCACCGGGAGTGCACGTGGCACGCGTCGTAGTCGACGTCATGCTCAAGCCGGAGATCCTCGACCCCCAGGGCCAGGCGGTGCAGCGCGCACTGCCGCGGCTGGGTTTCGAAGGCATCTCGGACGTACGTCAGGGAAAGCGATTCGAACTGGAAGTTGACGGACCGGTCGACGAGGCCGCGCTCGCCCGCATCCACGATCTTGCGGAATCCTTCCTCGCCAACACCGTGATCGAGGACTTCACCGTCAAGGTGGAGGAAGTCGCGGAGGCGGCGAAGTGACCGCTCGTATTGGCGTCGTCACTTTCCCGGGGAGTCTCGACGACCGGGACACCCAGCGCGCGATCCGCCTCGCGGGCGCCGAACCGGTCGCCCTCTGGCACAAGGACAAGAGCCTCCACCAGGTGGACGCGGTCGTGCTCCCCGGCGGTTTCTCCTACGGCGACTATCTGCGGGCCGGCGCCATCTCCCGCTTCTCGCCGGTGATGGAGACCGTCATCGAGCAGGCGAAGGCCGGTCTGCCGGTCCTCGGCATCTGCAACGGCTTCCAGGTCCTCACCGAGGCCCACCTCCTCCCGGGCGGCATGCTCGGCAACGACCACCTCCACTTCATCTGCCGCGACCAGAAGCTGCGGGTGGAGAACGCGGAGACGGCCTGGACCAGCGACTACGAGAGCGGGCAGGAGATCCACATCCCGCTCAAGAACATGGACGGCCGTTACGTCGCCGACCAGTACACGCTGGACAAGCTGGAGGCCGAGGGCCGGGTCGCGTTCCGGTACCTCGACTTCAACCCCAACGGCTCGCTGAACGACATCGCCGGCATCACCAACGAGGCCGGCAACGTCGTGGGCCTGATGCCGCACCCGGAGCACGCCGTGGAGCCGCTCATCGGCAGCGGCCGCACCGACGGCCTCCCCTTCTTCACCTCGATCCTCAAGAAGCTGGTCAACGCATGAGCCGGACGCCTCTGGACACGGTCGAGCACGCGGCCGCGACCCCCGACGTCGAGCTGCCCTGGGCCGAACTCGGTCTGAAGAAGGACGAGTACGAGCGGGTCGTGGAGATCCTCGGCCGCCGGCCCACCGGTGCCGAGCTCGCCATGTACTCCGTCATGTGGTCCGAGCACTGCTCGTACAAGTCCTCCAAGGTCCACCTCCGCCAGTTCGGCGAGAAGGCCCCCGAGAACGACGCCCTGCTGGTCGGCATCGGTGAGAACGCCGGTGTCGTGGACGTCGGCCAGGGCTACGCGGTCACCTTCAAGGTGGAGTCGCACAACCACCCCTCCTACGTCGAGCCCTACCAGGGCGCGGCCACGGGCGTCGGCGGCATCGTGCGCGACATCATCGCGATGGGCGCGCGGCCGGTGGCGGTCGTGGACCCGCTGCGCTTCGGCGCGGCCGACCACCCCGACACCAAGCGCGTCCTGCCGGGCGTCGTCGCCGGCATCGGTGGCTACGGCAACTGCCTGGGCCTGCCCAACATCGGCGGCGAGGTCGTCTTCGACTCCTGCTACCAGGGCAACCCGCTGGTCAACGCCGGTGCCATCGGCGTCATGCGGCACGAGGACATCCACCTTGCGAAGGCGTCCGGCGCGGGCAACAAGGTCATCCTGTACGGGGCCCGGACCGGTGGCGACGGCATCGGCGGCGCCTCGATCCTGGCCTCCGAGACCTTCGACGACGCCAAGCCCTCGAAGCGTCCGGCCGTCCAGGTCGGCGACCCCTTCCAGGAGAAGCTCCTCATCGAGTGCACCCTGGAGGCCTTCCAGGAGAAGCTGGTCGTCGGCATCCAGGACCTGGGTGCGGCCGGTCTGTCGTGTGCGACGAGCGAGCTCGCCTCCAACGGCTCCGGCGGCATGCGCGTGACGCTGGACGACGTACCCCTGCGTGACTCCACGCTCTCGCCCGAGGAAATCCTCATGAGCGAGTCGCAGGAACGCATGTGCGCGGTCGTCGAGCCGGAGAAGGTCGACCGCTTCCTCGCGATCTGCGAGAAGTGGGACGTCATCGCCACGGTGATCGGTGAGGTCACCGACGGCGACCGGCTGGAGATCTTCTGGCACGGCGGCAAGATCGTCGACGTCGACCCGCGCACGGTCGCCCACGAGGGCCCGACCTACGAGCGCCCGTACGCCCGCCCGTCCTGGCAGGACGAGCTCCAGGCGGACGACGCAGGCAAGCTGCCGCGGCCGACGTCGGGCGAGGAGCTGAAGGACCAGGTCCTGAAGCTGGTGGGTTCCCCGAACCAGGCCTCCAAGAAGTGGATCACCTCGCAGTACGACCACTTCGTGCAGGGCAACACGGTTCTCGCCCAGCCCGAGGACTCCGGCATGATCCGCATCGACGAGGAGACCGGCCTCGGCGTCGCCATCGCGACGGACGGCAACGGCCGGTACGCCAAGCTCGACCCGTACACGGGTGCGCAGCTGGCCCTCGCCGAGGCCTACCGGAACGTGGCCACGACCGGCGCCAAGCCGCTCGCGGTCTCCGACTGCCTGAACTTCGGCTCGCCCGAGGACCCGGCGGTGATGTGGCAGTTCGCGGAGGCCATCCGCGGCCTGGCGGACGCCTGCCAGCAGCTGGGCACCCCGGTGACCGGCGGCAACGTCTCGCTCTACAACCAGACGGGCGAGGTCGCCATCCACCCGACGCCGGTCGTGGCGGTCCTGGGCGTCATCGACGATGTCGCCCGCCGTACGCCGGTCGCCTTCCAGGAGGAGGGCCAGCTGCTGTACCTCCTCGGCGACACGCGTGCGGAGTTCGGCGGTTCGGCCTGGTCGCAGGTGGTCCATGACCACCTCGGCGGTCTGCCCCCGCAGGTGGACCTGGAGCGCGAGCGCCTGCTCGCCGAGATCCTGATCTCCGCCTCCCGCGACGGCATGATCGACTCCGCGCACGACCTGTCCGACGGCGGTCTGATCCAGGCGGTCGTCGAGTCGGCGCTGCTGGGCGAGAAGGGCGCGCGTCTGGTCGTACCGGACGGCCTCGACGCCTTCACCTTCCTCTTCTCGGAGTCGGCGGGCCGTGCGGTCGTCGCCGTCCCGCGTTCGGAGGAGGTCCGCTTCAACGACATGTGCGGTGCGCGCGGCCTCCCGGTCACGCGGATCGGCGTCGTCGACGGCGACTCGGTGGACGTCCAGGGCGAGTTCGCACTCACCCTGGCGGAACTGCGCGAGACGCACGAGGGCACGATCCCGGCGCTGCTGGCCTAAAGAGCCGGCGAAGGTCCCGTCCGTTCCTGCGGGCGGGACCTTTGTGCTCCCTGGCCAGAAAGCGCTCTCTATTGCGGAGGGTCCGGTCTCCTCTAGGGTCGTCTGGCATGACCATGATCACGGGTTTCTGTCGCGCGCTGATGGTGACAGCGCTCGCCCTGCTGGGCCTGCTGTCCGTCCAGGCCCCGTCCGCACACGCCCTGGACACCACGGTCCTGCCCACCGACGCGAACATCCGCTACACGGGCCGCTGGGACACCACCGTGCCCACCGCCTACGTCCCCGCCTGGTCCGGGGCCTACCTGACCACCGACTTCACGGGCACGACGGTGAAGCTGGTGCAGCGCGGTCCGGTCAACTTCTACGCGAGCGTCGACGGTGGCGAGTTCGTGTTCTACGGCAGCGCCACCGGCATCGTGGATCTGACCCCGGCCCCGCTGGCACCGGGCACCCACACCCTGCGGGTGTCCTACCGCTCGGCCGACGTCGTCTTCCAGGGACTGGTCCTGGACGACGGCGCCGCCACCGTCGCGTCCCAGGCGCCGACGAAACTCGTGGAGTTCGTCGGCGACTCCATCACCGCCGGAGCGCTCACCGACCGGCTCGCCCTGGACTCGTACGGCTGGCGCCTCGGCGAACAGCTCGGGACGGCGCACACCCGTATCGCCCGCTCCGGCTACTGCCTGGTGGCGTACACCGGCTGCACCGGCCAGTCCACGCAGTACTTCAAGCAGGACAGCCTCTCCACGATCGACTGGGACTTCTCCCGGTACACCGCCGACGCGGTCGTCATCAACCTGGGCACCAACGACTTCGGCCACGGCGTGCCCTCCGCGACCTTCCAGGACGCCTACACCGCCTTCATCGCGGACATCCGCGCCAGGTTCCCGGGAGCGGCGATCTTCGCGATGGACACCCTCAAGCACCGCTACACCGCCGAGACACAGGCGGCCGTCGCCGCCGCCAACGCCGCCGGGGACGAGCACGTGCACTTCGTCGACACCACCGGCTGGCTCGTCGACGGCGCCGACTACGAGGACGGCAACGGCCACCCCAACGAGTCCGGCAACCAGAAGATCGCCGACCGCCTGGCGCCGATCGTCGCGCCGGCCATCGGACTGTGACCCCGAGGGGGCGCGGCAGGCCCGCCGCGCCCCCAAAAACGGGCCTGCGGCGGCCCGCCGCCGGACCATAGGCTCGCCCCATGCCGGCCAAGACCAAGAAGCGCACCCGCAGCTACGACCCCGTCAAAACCCGTACGGCGGTCCTCGCCCAGCTCGCCCACGTCCAGGACGCCGTGCGCGCGCTTCCGCCCGAGCAGCTCGCGCTTCCCACCCGGCTCGGCGAATGGACCGTACGGGAACTGGTCGCGCACATCGGGATGGCCCTCACGGCGATCGAGCGCTCCCTCGCCCTGCCGGAGCCGCCGAAGCAGGACGCTGTACTGCTCGACTGGCCGTTCGCGACGGCGGCGAGCTCCTCGGCCATCGACGAGTTCACCCGAGGGGTCGTGCAGCGCCACCCCGACCTCGACACCTACCTCGCCGACATCGCCCGCAACCTCGCCGAGCAGCTCGACAGCCACCCCGGGACACGGCTGCTCGCGACCAACGCGGGCGCCCTGCCGCTCGCCGACTACCTGGTCACCCGCGCCGTCGAGCTGGTCGTCCACACCGACGACCTGAACGCCGCCGTCCCCGGCCTGGACATCCCGTACGACCGCCAGGCCCTCGCCGTCTGCACCCGGCTCCTCGCCGACGCGCTCGCGGTGAAGGCGCCCGGCGGCTCGACGGAGGTGCGGATCCCGCCGTACGCCGTCGTGCAGTGCGTCGAGGGGCCTCGGCACACCCGTGGCACCCCGCCCAACGTCGTCGAGACCGACCCGCTGACCTGGATCCGGCTCGCGACCGGGCGGCTGGCCTGGCGGGACGCCCTGGACGAGGCGAAGGTCGGCGCGAGCGGCGAGCGCGCCGATCTCGGCGGGCTGCTGCCCCTGATGGCCTGAGGTCACAACGGACCGGTAACGACACCGAACCCAACACCCGTCTCCTGCGTCGAAGAGACATGAAGCGGACGACACGTGTGAAGTACGCAGCCGTGGCCCTGGCCGGCACCGCGGTGCTGGCCGCCTGCGGCACGGAGTCCGGCGACGCCGGCAGCAGCGGGGTCGAGGACGGCGGCAAGTCCACCAAGACCCTCAAGGCCACCGACATAGAGGGCATCAACTGGGTGCCGCGGAAGGTGACCGTGGACGGCAAGGAGTACCCCCTGCCGGTCGGGGTGAAGGACTTCCCCGTCGACGACGCCCACATCGTCTTCAAGCCCGGCGCGGCCAAGCAGGACGTCGACGGCGGCGAGTCCGGCGGCTCGGTCGGCTGCAACCGGATCGGCGGCGACGTCGAGATGGACGGCGACACCCTGAAGATCACCGACGTCGTCTCGACCGCGATGGGCTGCCCGGAGCCGGTGGGGACCTTCGAGCAGAAGTTCATGAGCGTCTTCGACGGCTCCCTCAAGGCCGCGCTCGAAGGACGCGACGGCGCCCGCACCCTCACCCTGACCAGCACCAACGGCGACAGCATCACCCTGAGCGAGACCGAGACCGGCGGAGCGGCCGACTGGGCCGTGCCGCTCAAGGGAACCAAGTGGAACATCGACACCCTCGTCTCCGGCAAGGGCGACGACGGCACGGCCCAGTCCCTGCCGAGCGGGGTGGAGCCGCACCTCACCCTGGCCGAGGACGGCAGCGTGAGCGGCAATTACGGGTGCAACACGTTCCGCGGCGAGGCCGTCGTCAAGAACGGCACGATCGACTTCGGTCGGCTCTCCTCCACGAAGATGGCCTGCGAGGGCCCGGCGCGGGAGACCGAGCTGAAGCTGATCGACATCCTCTCCGGCAAGGTGTCCTACCAGCAGAAAGACAAGTCGCTGACGATCACGGCGGCCTCCGGTGACGGTCTCGTCGCCCATGCGGAGCCCGACAAGAAGTAAGAAAGCCCACTCCCAGCGAATTCGGACCAGTGGTCGATCTCGCCTACACTCGGAGCCGTGCCACGTGGTGACGGTCGACTCAATCACGATCTGCTCCCCGGCGAGAAAGGCCCCCAGGACGCTTGTGGCGTCTTCGGTGTCTGGGCTCCGGGCGAAGAGGTCGCAAAGCTCACGTACTTCGGGCTCTACGCCCTCCAGCATCGGGGCCAGGAATCCGCGGGAATCGCGGTCAGCAACGGCTCCCAGATCCTCGTCTTCAAGGACATGGGCCTCGTTTCCCAGGTCTTCGACGAGACCTCTCTCGGTTCGCTCCAGGGTCATATCGCGGTCGGTCACGCCCGCTACTCGACCACCGGCGCCTCCGTGTGGGAGAACGCCCAGCCGACGTTCCGTGCCACCGCGCACGGCTCGATCGCGCTCGGCCACAACGGCAACCTGGTCAACACGGCCCAGCTCGCCGAAATGGTCGCCGACCTGCCCAAGCAGGAGGGGCGTTCTCCGCGCGTCGCGGCGACCAACGACACCGACCTGCTGACCGCGCTGCTCGCGGCCCAGGTCGACGCCGACGGCAAGCCGCTGACCATCGAGGAGGCCGCCCACCAGATCCTCCCGCAGGTCAAGGGCGCCTTCTCACTCGTCTTCATGGACGAGCACACGCTGTACGCCGCCCGCGACCCGCAGGGCATTCGCCCGCTGGTCCTCGGCCGCCTGGAGCGCGGCTGGGTGGTCGCCTCGGAGTCCGCCGCCCTCGACATCTGCGGCGCCAGCTACGTCCGCGAGATCGAGCCGGGCGAGTTCGTCGCCATCGACGAGAACGGCCTGCGCACCTCCCGCTTCGCGGAAGCGAAGCCCAAGGGCTGTGTCTTCGAGTACGTGTACCTGGCCCGCCCCGACACCGACATCGCCGGCCGGAACGTGTACCTCTCCCGCGTGGAGATGGGCCGCCGCCTGGCGAAGGAGGCCCCGGTCGAGGCCGACCTGGTCATAGCGACCCCGGAATCCGGCACCCCGGCCGCCATCGGCTACGCGGAGGCGTCCGGCATCCCCTTCGGCGCGGGTCTCGTGAAGAACGCGTACGTCGGCCGTACGTTCATCCAGCCCTCGCAGACCATCCGGCAGCTCGGTATCCGCCTCAAGCTGAACCCGCTGAAGGAAGTCATCAAGGGCAAGCGCCTGGTCGTCGTCGACGACTCGATCGTGCGCGGCAACACCCAGCGCGCCCTGGTGCGCATGCTCCGCGAGGCGGGCGCCGCCGAGGTCCACATCCGGATCTCCTCGCCGCCCGTGAAGTGGCCCTGCTTCTTCGGCATCGACTTCGCCACCCGAGCGGAGCTCATCGCCAACGGCATGACGATCGAGGAGATCGGCACGTCGCTGGGCGCCGATTCGCTGGCGTACATCTCCATCGACGGCATGATCGAGGCGACCACCATCGCCAAGCCGAACCTGTGCCGCGCCTGCTTCGACGGCGAATACCCGATGGAGCTCCCGGATCCCGAGCTGCTCGGCAAGCAGCTCCTGGAGACCGAGCTGGCCGCCGGCCCGGCCGCCACGGCTGCCGCGGACGCGATCCGCCGCCCCTAAGTTCTGCCGTACGACACGAAGGTTCTCACCCCATGTCTGAGACGACTGGTGCCAGCTACGCAGCCGCGGGCGTCGACATCGAAGCCGGCGACCGCGCTGTGGAGCTCATGAAGGAGTGGGTGAAGAAGACGCAGCGCCCCGAGGTCCTCGGCGGCCTCGGCGGTTTCGCCGGCCTCTTCGACGCCTCCGCCCTCAAGCGCTACGAGCGCCCCCTCCTCGCCTCCGCCACGGACGGCGTCGGCACCAAGGTCGACATCGCGCGCCAGATGGGCGTCTACGACACCATCGGCCACGACCTGGTCGCGATGGTGATGGACGACATCGTGGTGTGCGGCGCCGAGCCGCTGTTCATGACCGACTACATCTGCGTCGGCAAGGTCCACCCCGAGCGCGTCGCCGCGATCGTGAAGGGCATCGCCGAGGGCTGCGTGCTCGCCGGCTGCGCCCTGGTGGGCGGCGAGACGGCCGAACACCCCGGTCTGCTGGGTCCGGACGACTTCGACGTCGCCGGGGCCGGTACGGGCGTCGTGGAGGCCGACGACCTGCTCGGCCCGGATCGCATCCGTAAGGGTGACGCCGTGATCGCCATGGCGGCGTCCGGTCTTCACTCGAACGGGTACTCGCTGGTCCGGCACGTGCTGCTGAACCAGGCCGGTCTCGCCCTCGACGCCCACGTCGAGGACCTGGGCCGCACCCTCGGCGAGGAGCTCCTGGAGCCGACCAAGATCTACTCGCTGGACTGTCTGGCGCTGACCCGGACGGCCCAGGTGCACGCCTTCTCGCACGTCACGGGCGGCGGTCTCGCGGCCAACCTGGCCCGCGTGATCCCGGACCACCTGCACGCGATTGTCGACCGCTCCACCTGGACCCCGGCTCCGATCTTCGACCTCGTCGGCAGGACGGGTCAGGTCGAACGCCTGGAGCTGGAGAAGACCCTGAACATGGGCGTCGGCATGATCGCGATCGTGCCGCAGGAGTCCGCGGACGTGGCCCTGGCGACCCTGGCCGACCGCGGGGTCGAGTCCTGGATCGCCGGCGAGATCACGGACAGGGGCGAGCACGAGACGGGTGCCGCCCTGGTGAGTGACTACGCGAGCTGACGTTCGCAAAGGCAGCGCAAAACCCGGTCCGGCGGCGGGAACCGCCTCGGACCGGGCTGAGCGCAGCTAGAGCGTCAAGCGCCGCGGCGTTGCGACGCGGGACCGGACTCGTCGTCCTCGTCCTCATCGTCGTCGTTGTACAGATCCGCGTACTGGGCGTACGGGTCGTCTTCGTCGTCGTCGTCCTCGAACGGCTCGCCATTCGGCGGCTGGTTCGAAGTCGAAGCGCCCAGCTCGTTGGCCAGACGCGACAGGTCAGTCCCGCCGCTGTTGTACTTCAGCTGGCGGGCGACCTTCGTCTGCTTGGCCTTGGCCCGGCCGCGCCCCATGGCTCGACCCCCTCGGTGACGGGGCTCGACGGCCCCAGAGTCTTGACACGCGTTCATGATCCGGAACGGGCTCTCCGTGGAGAGACCGGCCCGTAGGGCTTCCACGGTACCTGAGCCCACGCGCATACGGTACGTCGCCCGCAGGACGTGCCTGGACCCAGAACCCTCGGGGCGCCCCGTCCCCGCTGGTCAACAGCGATTTTAACTACTTCTGCGCGGGCGACCCGCCGACGAACGTGAGAGTTCTCTCGAAGTGCCCGTCGGCGGGTACCGGACAGCTCCGGCGAGCGCCCGTCAGCGCGCCCGGCGCGCCTCCGCCATCCGCTGCTCGGCGATCCGGTCGGCCGCGGCGGCCGGCGGGATACCGTCCGCCTTCGCACGCGCGAATATGGCCAGCGTGGTGTCGTAGATCTTCGCCGCCTTCGCCTTGCACCGCTCGAAGTCGAAGCCGTGCAGCTCGTCGGCGACCTGGATGACACCGCCGGCGTTCACCACGTAGTCCGGCGCGTAGAGGATCCCGCGGTCGGCGAGGTCCTTCTCGACGCCCGGGTGGGCGAGCTGGTTGTTCGCGGCGCCGCAGACCACCTTCGCGGTCAGCGCCGGGACGGTGTCGTCGTTCAGGGCGCCGCCGAGCGCGCAGGGGGCGTAGATGTCCAGGCCCTCGGCGCGGATCAGGGTCGCGGTGTCGGCGACGGCCGTCACGCCCGTCGGGTGCGCCGCGAGGATCCGCCCCACGGCGTCCTCCCGCACATCCGTGATCACGACCTCGGCGCCCTCCGCGACCAGGTGCTCCACCAGGTGGTGGCCGACCTTGCCGACGCCCGCGATGCCGACCTTGCGGCCGCGCAGCGACGGGTCGCCCCACAGGTGCTGGGCGGAGGCCCGCATGCCCTGGTAGACGCCGAAGGCGGTGAGTACGGAGGAGTCGCCGGCGCCGCCGTTCTCGGGGGAGCGCCCGGTCGTCCAGCGGCACTCGCGCGCCACGACGTCCATGTCGGCCACATAGGTGCCGACGTCGCAGGCGGTGACGTAGCGCCCGCCGAGCGAGGCCACGAACCGCCCGTAGGCGAGCAGCAGCTCCTCCGTCTTGATCTTCTCCGGGTCGCCGATGATCACGGCCTTGCCGCCGCCGTGGTCGAGCCCGGCCATGGCGTTCTTGTACGACATCCCGCGCGCGAGGTTCAGGGCGTCGGCGACGGCCTCCTCCTCGGTCGCGTACGGGTAGAAGCGCGTGCCGCCGAGGGCGGGGCCCAGAGCGGTGGAGTGGATGGCGATGACGGCCTTGAGGCCGCTGGCACGGTCCTGGCAGAGCACGACTTGCTCATGACCCCCCTGGTCCGAGTGGAACAGGGTGTGCAGGACGCCGGCTGATACTTCGGTCACTGTGGTGACTCCTGGGTAAGTAGCGGCGGTTGGAGACCAGCTCCCGTGCGGGTGGCGGGCGCTGTGAGCATGAGGGTAGAGCCTGGGGGTGCCCGCCCACCGCGCCGTGCTCAGGATCACCTACTCCCGGAGTACCCCCGTGCGACGATTTGCATAGTTTTCCCGCCGGTTTGTGAGCGGGTTTCGCAGGTTTTCCTGGCAGACGGCGGGGGAGGGAGCAGGCGTGCCCAAGGTGTCCTCGCTGATCGTCCCGTACGCGACCTATCTGCGCGTGTACGAGCCGCTGGCCGCCTTCCCGGAGCCGGAGCGCACCCACTGGGCGCGCTACGCCCGGCGCGCCGACCGTCCCTCGTACCAGGACGAACTGCACCGCGCCCTCGCCGACTTGCTGCCCACGCCCCCCGTCGCGGTGCCGGTGCACGAGAGCAGCGACGCCTTCGTGCTGGAGGTGGACGGGGTGGTGTGCGTCTGCCCCTGGCGCACCCGGCTGCGCGGCTGGCAGGCGCTCGGCGACCTGGCCGAGGAACTTCCGTCGTCCGTCCTGGACGCGGTGCTGCCGCCCGTCGTACGGCGCCAGGCCACCCAGGACTACGAGCGCTGGCTGGTGCGCAACCCGGACGCGCGCCCGTGGATCCGCACCTCGACCTGGCAGGTGCCGCTGCACTGGTTCGTGCTGGTCTCCGACGAGGAGCGGCGCTACGACAAGGGCACGGGCGAGATTCCGCCGATGCTGCGCTACCGGACGCCGATGGTGCAGGCGCGGCGCCGGGTCGCGCGGGCGCTCAGGACGCTGAAGGACACCATCGAGGAGGGGCCGCTCATCGACGGCCTGCTGGACGTGGGGCGCTGGCTGGAGGAGTTCCATCCGCGATCCCTGGTCGAGCTCGACTACGCCGGCCTGGTGCATGTGCTGCCGGCCGGCGAGCTGGAGGACGACCACTCGGCGGCCGATGTGGCCGAGGGCATCGCGGCGCTGCGGTCCGGGGACGGGGCGGCCGCGGGGGCCGCGTACGGGCGGCTCGTGGAGCGGTGGCGGGCGGTGCGGGACCGCCGCTCGGCGAACTGAGTGTGCTCCACATCACGAACTGACGTTTGACCAGGCGCCCGTTTTGGGGTTTCGTCCTCCTTCTGATGCGCGGGGAGTTCCTGAGCTTTCGTCAACAAGGGACGTAGGTCCCGATCCGGGCGTTCGGCTCAAGACGTGTCAAGCGTGACGGACCGCACGTACGCGGCCCTTGCGTCCCTTGCCCCTCCTCATGCCAAAATAGGACAAGGAGTCCGGGGAGGACTCCGCTCGCATTGCACGCTTTGGGGGGTCTGGTGACTCCTGATCGCTCTGTGACTGATCGTCACAGTGGCGTGACTGTCCGCTATGGCATGGTCCATCGGCTTCCGTCGCTGATGAACACCTGGAGGGGCAATTCCATCGGTTTGGCCGACGCGGCTGGACAGATGGTGTAGTTGTAGTGCCGAGGACAAGCCGTTCGTCCTATAACCGACTCGACTCGCGTCCGCCATTTCGGGCAACGCGGGTCAAGGTGCAGAATTTAGAGGAAAGAACCGAGAAGGTTCGGTTCTCCCGAGGAGGCCGCTCATGACCGCTCGCACCCCTGATGCCGAGCCGCTGCTGACCCCGGCTGAGGTCGCCACCATGTTCCGCGTCGACCCCAAGACGGTCACGCGGTGGGCGAAGGCCGGAAAGCTCACGTCCATCCGTACGCTCGGCGGACACCGCCGTTATCGCGAGGCTGAGGTCCGCGCCCTGCTCGCGGGTATCCCGCAGCAGCGCAGCGAGGCCTGAACAACTTCATAACCGGGCAAGTCGGCAGGTCCCCCAACGTGCCGAGGCGTTCCGGAACCACAGCTACAAGCGACGCGGGTTCTGCCCCAACAGAGCCCACGCCCAAGGCTTCAGGCAACTGACAGGGTGCGTCGTAGATCGCGCTGGACTCCGCCGGGTCCAGCGCGATCTTTTTTGTGCGCTGAACCCAGGCTGCCGGGGGGCTCTGTGTGTGGCCTTGTCGGAGCCTGGGGAGGGGTGTCGGATCTCCTGTGGGTGCCCCCGCCCGGGTGGTGCAATTGCACATATTAAATTGACCAGTTGTAGGCGGGGTGTAAGCACCGAGGTTTCGGAAACTCATCCGGTGACACCCGTCACATGCCACGGAGCTTGTTGCCTCTGGCGTATGTGCGCTAGAGGAGGCGCGCGTTCCAGCGTCCCACGGCGGAACGGGTGTTGGGGCCGGCGAAGGTCACGCGGGCGAGGGACTTTCGTCCCCGACGACCTCGGCCGCCCCGACCACCTCCGCCGCCTCCTCCACGGCGAGAGGCGGGGAAGCCATCGCCAGCCGCAGCAGGTGATGGCAGATCGGGCAGTGACGGGTGAGATGTCGATAGGAGGAAGCGGCCGACAGGTGCGCACGGAGCAACGCCCGCGTCTCGTGCCTAGCCGATGCCGCCATACGCCACCTCCAGGGGCCGTACGGAGAACGGGCCCTGGTTTCCTGGGTACCGAGCGAATGTGACGCCGTCAAGGCCGCGTGAGGCGGCTCAAGGGCTCGTGCGGGCGCACGCAGAAGAGCCCGGGTCTTTCGACCCGGGCTCTTCTATCGATGCGGTCCTGACGGGATTTGAACCCGCGGCCTCCACCTTGACAGGGTGGCGAGCACTCCAAACTGCTCCACAGGACCAGGTTTTGCCGCGCTATTCGTGCGTTGCGCTGCGAGAAGAGACTGTACAGGAGGGTGGGTGTCCTGGTCGAACTCACCCTCCGTACGTGATCCGTTACGGCGCCAGCGTGTCGATCGCCTTCACGATGCGCTTGTCGGAGACCGGGTACGCCGTGCCGAGCGCATGGGCGAAATAGCTGACCCGGAGCTCCTCGATCATCCAGCGGACATCGAGGACCTGCTGCGGAACGGGACGGCCCTGCGGCATCTGCTCCAGCAGCCAGGCGTACTCGTCCTGCATCTCGTGGACCTTCTCCATGCGGGTCGTGTCCCGCTGGACGTTCGTCGGCATCTGCTGGAGCCGGCGGTCCGCTGCGACCAGATAGCGCATCAGGTCCGGCAGCCGCCGAATGCCCGTCGCCGTGACGAAACCGGGCTTCACGAGGGCGTTCAGCTGCTTGCGCACGTCTGTCAGGTTCGCGAGCAGCGCGGGGCTCTGAACGCCCTTCAGGCGGCGCTCACAGGCCTGCCAGGCCGCCAGCACCTGCTGCACCTGCCCGACCGTACGGACCGTCGTGTCGACGATCTCGGCGCGGACCTTGTCGTACAGCTTCCGATACGACTCCTCGTCCCACGCCGGACCCCCGAAGTCGCCGATCAGCTTGTCCGCGGCCGCCATCGCGCAGTCGTCGAACAGCGCCTGGATCGAACCGTGCGGATTCGCCGACAGAGCCAGCTTCTGCGGGTTCGTCAGCTTCTCGGACGCGAACTTCGCCGGATTCACCGGGATGTTGCGCAGGACCAGCCGGCGCGTGCCCTGCCACATCGCCTCCGCCTGCTCCGCCTCCGTGTCGAAGAGGCGTACGGAGACCGTGTCGCCGTCGTCCACCAGCGCCGGATACGCCTTGACCGGCTGACCGGCACGGCGGGTCTCGAAGACCCGGGTGAGCGTGCCGATCGTCCAGTCCGTCAGCCCCTTGCGCTCCAGGGACTCGCCGCCCTGGCGTTCCGCGGTCGCCGCCGCGGCCTGGGACAGGGCCTGGCGCGCCTTCGGCCGCAGCCTGAGCTTCAGCGCCTCCAGGTCCTTGTCCTCGGCCAGCTTGCGGCGCCGCTCGTCGACGATCCGGAACGTGATGCGCAGATGGTCCGGCACCTTCGACCGGTCGAAGTCCTCCGCCTCGAACGGCACCCCGACCATGCGCTTCAGCTCACGCGCCATCGTCACCGTCAACGGCTCCTGAAGCGGCACCGCCGCGTCCAGGAAGCGCCTCGCGAAGTTCGGAGCCGGCACGTAGTTGCGGCGGATCGGCTTCGGCAGGGACCGGATCAGCTCGGTGACCAGCTCCTCCCGCAGGCCCGGGATCTGCCAGTCGAAGCCCTCGTCCGTAACCTGGTTCAGCACCTGGAGCGGGACATGGACCGTCACACCGTCTGCGTCCGCGCCCGGCTCGAACTGGTACGTGACACGGAACTTGAGCTGCCCCTGCCGCCAGGAGTCCGGATAGTCGGCCTTCGTGACTGCCTCCGCCGACTCCCGGATGAGCATCTCCCGCTCGAAGTCCAGGAAGTCCGGCTGCTCGTGCCGCTTGCGCTTCCACCAGGAGTCGAAGTGGGCGCCGGACACGACGTGTTCGGGCACCCGCTGCTCGTAGAAGTCGAACAGGGTCTCGTCGTCGACCACGATGTCCCGGCGCCGCGCCCGGTGCTCCAGCTCCTCGACCTCGCTGAGCAGCTTGCGGTTGTCGGCGAAGAACTTGTGGTGCGTGCGCCAGTCGCCCTCGACGAGCGCGTTGCGGATGAACAGTTCCCGGGAGACCTCCGGGTCGATGCGCCCGTAGTTCACCTTGCGCTGCGCGACGATCGGGACGCCGTAGAGCGTGACCTTCTCGTACGCCATCACCGCCGCCTGGTCCTTCTCCCAGTGCGGCTCGCTGTACGTGCGCTTGAGCAGGTGCTCGGCCAGCGGCTCGACCCACTCCGGCTCGATCTTCGCGTTCACCCGCGCCCAGAGGCGGGAGGTCTCGACGAGCTCGGCCGACATCACGAAACGCGGCTGCTTCTTGAACAGCGCCGAGCCCGGGAAGATCGCGAACTTGGCGCTCCGCGCCCCCAGGTACTCGTTCTTGTTGCCGTCCTTCACGTCCTTCATGCCGATGTGCGAGAGCAGACCGGCCAGGAGGGAGACGTGGATACGGTCGGCGGGGGCGTCGTTCTCGTCGAGATGGATGCCCATCTGCTTGGCGACCGTGCGCAGCTGGACGTAGATGTCCTGCCATTCGCGGATGCGAAGGAAATTCAGGTACTCCTGCTTGCACATGCGCCGGAAGGAGCTGGAACCGCGCTCCTTCTGCTGCTCACGGATGTACCGCCAGAGATTGAGATACGCGAGGAAATCGCTCGTCTCGTCCTTGAAGCGGGCGTGCTGCTGATCGGCCTGGGCCTGCTTGTCGGCGGGGCGCTCGCGCGGATCCTGGATGGACAGCGCGGCGGCTATCACCATGACCTCGCGGACACAGCCGTTGCGGTCGGCCTCCAGGACCATCCGGGCCAGCCGGGGGTCCACGGGGAGCTGCGCCAGCTTGCGGCCCGAGTCCGTGAGCCGCTTGCGCGGGTCTTTCTGCTGCGGATCCAGCGCCCCGAGTTCCTGCAGGAGCTGCACGCCGTCACGGATGTTGCGGTGGTCCGGCGGATCGATGAACGGGAACTTCTCGATGTCGCCGAGGCCGGCCGCGGTCATCTGGAGGATGACGGACGCGAGATTCGTACGGAGGATCTCGGCGTCCGTGAACTCCGGGCGGGCGACGAAGTCGTCCTCGCTGTACAGCCGGATACAGATGCCGTCACTGGTACGGCCGCAGCGGCCCTTGCGCTGGTTGGCGCTGGCCTGCGAGATCGCCTCGATGGGCAGCCGCTGGACCTTGGTGCGGTGGCTGTAGCGGCTGATGCGGGCGAAGCCGGGGTCGATGACGTACTTGATGCCGGGGACGGTCAGCGAGGTCTCGGCGACGTTGGTCGCCAGAACGATCCTGCGACCGGTGTGCGGCTGGAAGACGCGATGCTGCTCAGCGTGCGAGAGCCGGGCGTAGAGGGGCAGTACCTCCGTGAACCGGTATTTCTTCTTCTCCAGCGCGTCCGCGGTGTCTCGGATTTCCCGCTCACCGGAGAGAAAGACGAGGATGTCGCCCTTCCCCTCGGCCTGGAGCTCCTCCACGGCATCGCAGATCGCGGTGATCTGGTCCCGGTCGGCGTCCTCGGAGTCCTCTTCGAGGAGCGGCCGGTACCGCACCTCCACCGGATACGTCCGCCCGCTGACCTCGATGATCGGCGCGTCACCGAAGTGCCGGGAGAACCGCTCGGGGTCGATGGTCGCGGAGGTGATGACGACCTTGAGATCGGGCCGCTTCGGCAGCAGCTGCGCCAGATACCCGAGCAGGAAGTCGATGTTGAGGGACCGCTCGTGCGCCTCGTCGATGATGATCGTGTCGTAGGCGCGCAGCTCGCGGTCGGTCTGGATCTCGGCGAGCAGGATGCCGTCCGTCATCAGCTTGATGAAGGTGGAGTCCTGACTGACCTGGTCGGTGAAGCGCACCTTCCAGCCGACGGCCTCGCCGAGCGGGGTGCGCATCTCCTCGGCCACGCGCTCGGCGACCGTACGGGCGGCGATCCGGCGCGGCTGAGTGTGCCCGATCATGCCGCGCACGCCACGCCCGAGCTCCAGACAGATCTTCGGAATCTGCGTCGTCTTCCCGGACCCGGTCTCACCGGCGACGATCACCACCTGGTGATCCCGGATCGCCTCCGCGATGACGTCCTTCTTCTGGCTGACGGGCAGCTGCTCGGGATACGAGACGGCCGGCATCCGGGCCCGCCGCGCACCCATCCGCTCCTCGGCCCGCACAGCCTCGGCCTCGATCTCAGCAAGAACAGCGGCACGCGCCTCCGGCTTACGGATCTTGCGCGCACCTTCGAGCCTGCGCCCGAGCCGGTGCGCATCACGCAGGGACAGCTCGGTCAGGCGGGCGGCGAGGGAGCCGAGGGCGGGGGCAGATTGCGTAGACATACGCGATCCAGGATCTCATCCCGGGGAAATCCGTGGCGAACGATTTGACGCCGCCTCCCCGCAGCGCCCGTCACACCCGAGGAAAACACCGAGGGCCCCGACCGTCTGGTCGGGGCCCTCGGGCTGGTGGCTGGGGCCGGGGTCGAACCGGCGACCTATCGCTTTTCAGGCGATCGCTCGTACCAACTGAGCTACCCAGCCACGAGATCCACAAGTGGATCTCAGCGGTCCTGACGGGATTTGAACCCGCGGCCTCCACCTTGACAGGGTGGCGAGCACTCCAAACTGCTCCACAGGACCAAGCTGTGTGGGCGACCACTAGTGTCGCACACGGTTTTGCGTGCCCCCAACGGGATTCGAACCCGTGCTACCGCCTTGAAAGGGCGGCGTCCTAGGCCGCTAGACGATGAGGGCTATCGGCCCGCCTGGGCGCTTCTCAGCGCGTCGGGGACGTGAGAAGCATATGGGATGGCGGGAGGGATCGCCAAAACGGTTTACGGGGTGGGGGTGGGGGTGGGGGAGTTGCCCGGGTGGTTCTCCTCCGGGAGGTGTCGGCTGACCTCGGCCGTCGTCAGGCCCAGGCCGCCCAGTTCGATCTCGTCCCAGGCCTGGAGGCGCTTGGTCTCGCGGTCGAAGTAGAGGATCGACGTCTCGATGGGGTCGGGGTACTTGCCTTCGATCGCGCGGAGGCCGCTGCCACCCGTGGAGCCCTCGATGCGCAGGCGGGTGCCGTGGTCCAGGATCTCCATCTCGTCGTGGTGGAGGTGGCCGGCCAGGACCAGGGGGACCTCGCCGTCGACCTCGCGGGCCGCCGAGGGTTCGTGGGCGACGGCGATGTCGACCGGGGTGCCGGCGGCCTGCTGGTCGCGCAGGGCCGAGGCGAGGCGGGCGCCGGCCAGTTCCTGAGAGGCCTCGGCGCCGGGCTTGTTCGTGCGGTCGGGGGTGAACTGGGGGTCGCCGATGCCCGCGAAGCGCAGGCCGGAGACCGTCCGGGCCTTGCCGTTGTCCAGGACGTGCACGTTCTTCAGGTCCTCCAGGTACTGCTGGGTGATCATCGAGTCGTGGTTGCCGCGGACCCAGACGTAGGGGGCGCCGAGGTCCTCGACGGGGTCCAGGAAGCCGTTCTCGGCGGCCGTGCCGTGGTCCATCGTGTCGCCGGAGTCGACGATCACGTTCACCTGGTACTGGTCCACCAGCGAGGCGATGATCTTCCAGCTCGCCGGGTTGAGGTGGATGTCGGACACGTGCAGGACGCGGATCGTGGTCGGGTCGGGCTGGTAGGCGGGGAGCGTGGACGTGGCGTCGTAGAGCTTGGTCACGTTCGTCACCAGGCGGGCCAACTCCTTCTGGTAGACGTCGAATTCGGTGACGATGCTGCGGGCGTCGCCGACGAGGGACGGCGCGGAGGAGAGCAGGCCGGAGAATTTCGGCTCCAGGACGGAGTTCGGGTTCCAGGTCGCCGCCGCGGTGCCGCCGGACGCCGCCAGGAGGGTCAGGGCGAGGCCGCCGGCGGCGAGGGCGCGGCGGGGGCGGCGGTAGACGGCGAGGCCGAGCGCGGTGGCGCCGGAGACGACGGCGACGCAGGAGCGCAGGGCGAGGTCGCGGGTGCCGTGGGCGATGTCCTGGGTGACCTCGTCCTGGAGGCCGGAGATGCGTTCGGGGTGGTCGATCAGGGCCTGCGAGCGGACCGGGTCGAGCTGGTCGACGTTCACGTCCAGGCGGACCGGGGCGTGGTGGCTGTCCAGCCGCAGTGCGCCGAGCGGTGAGACGTTGATCTTCGTGCCGCCGGTGGCCGACGGGCGGAGCGTCATCGTCGTGTCCATGGGGCCGACGGGCACGCGGACGTTGCCGACGATCAGCAGGCCGAGCCAGGCGCCGAGGAGGACGACGGTGACCAGGCCCAGGGCGCGGCTCCACGGGTGCGGCTGCGGGACGAGTTCGACCGTGGTGGGTGCCTGGCGGGCGCGGTAGTGGCGGGCGAGGGCGCGCGGGGCCCTTCGTATCCGGTGGGGGACGGTCAGGACGGCGACACGGACGCGGGCCATTGGTCCCGTATGCCCAAGTCCTGGGGTTGATATGCGGGGTGTTCACGGCTCTCGTACGGACGGGTCGTGAACGACAATGGCTCTGTGCTGGAGATGACGCGCGAGGAGTTCGAGGAACTGGTCGCCGAGGCGCTGGACCGGATCCCGCCGGAGCTGACGCGGCTGATGGACAACGTCGCGGTGTTCGTCGAGGACGAACCGCCCGCGGACGATCCCGAGCTGCTCGGGCTCTACGAGGGGACGCCGTTGACGGACCGGGGCGAGTGGTACGCGGGTGTGCTGCCGGACCGGATCACGATCTACCGCGGGCCGACGCTGCGGATGTGCGAGTCGCGGGAGGACGTGGTCGCGGAGACCGAGGTGACGGTCGTGCACGAGATCGCGCATCACTTCGGGATCGACGACGCGCGGCTGCATGCCCTCGGGTACGGATGAGCGCCGCGCGTGTCCTCTTGTGGGCGGCGGGAGTTGGGCAGGTTGACTCCTTCACCCTCCCCGGAGGTGGCTGCCCGTGCGCCCCTTGTACGTACCCGTCCGTCTGGCCGCCACCGTCATGGCCGTCGCCGCTGCCGCCGGCTGTATGAGCGTGGGAGACGACGGCGGCGGGAGTGCCAAGCCGTCACACTCCGCGGGGCAGCGTGGCGGGGAGGAGCCCGACGGGGGGTCCGCGGTGTCGGGCGGTGGGGCCGGGTACGGGGGCGTGGCGGCCGGCGGTGAGCACGGGGACGGGAAGGGCAAGGGCAAGCGGAAGGGCAAGGGGAAGGACAAGGACGGGGAGTCCGCGTCCGCCTCGCCCTCCGCGTCCGCGCCGGCGAGCGGGGCTCCGGCGCCGGGCAAGCCGGGGAAGACGGAGAAGCCGGCGGAGCCGACGCCGACGAAGGTGCCGCCGACGCCGACCCGGCCGGTGGAACCGGAGCCGACGTCCACGCCGCCCGAGCCGACTCCTACGCCTGAGCCGACGGTGGCGGAGCCGTCGTCGTCGGCGCACGGGGACGCGGAGCCGCAGCTGATGCAGCGGGAGCCGGCACCGGAGGCGGGATCGCCGGTGTGACCGAGGTCTTATGCGCTCGGTTTGCCTTCGAGGGTGGGGGGTGCGTATGGTTATAGATCGTTTGATTCATTTGCCCGGCGCCACTGCAGAGCGCGCCGTGTGGCGCGTTCTCTCCCTTGCCGTGGCTGACCGCATTGAGGCGGTCGTATTGCGAACACGGAGTTGACGGGCGCGTGCCGACGAGACTCCGGAAGGTTTCGCATACGCATGTCCATTTCCAGTACTGATCACGTTGTCGTGCCCGAGAACGGCGAGAACGACGAGACCAGCACCCCCGAGATCACGTTCGCCGATCTCGGTCTGCCCGAGGCCGTTGTGCGCAAGCTCGCGCAGAACGGTGTGACCACCCCCTTCCCGATCCAGGCCGCGACCATTCCGGACGCGCTGGCGGGCAAGGACATCCTGGGCCGCGGCCGTACCGGCTCCGGCAAGACGCTGTCCTTCGGTCTGCCGACGCTGGCCCGTCTGTCCGGCGGCCGCACCGAGAAGCACAAGCCGCGCGCGGTCATCCTCACCCCGACCCGTGAGCTCGCGATGCAGGTCGCGGACGCGCTCCAGCCCTACGGCGACCAGCTCGGCCTGAAGATGAAGGTCGTCTGCGGCGGTACGTCGATGGGCAACCAGATCTACGCCCTTGAGCGCGGCGTGGACGTGCTGGTCGCCACCCCCGGCCGCCTGCGCGACATCATCAACCGCGGCGCCTGCTCCCTGGAGGACGTCGAGGTCGCCGTTCTGGACGAGGCCGACCAGATGTCGGACCTGGGCTTCCTGCCCGAGGTCACCGAGCTGCTGGACCAGGTCCCGTCGGGCGGTCAGCGGATGCTGTTCTCCGCCACGATGGAGAACGAGATCAAGACGCTCGTCGACCGGTACCTCGCGGACCCGGTCCTGCACGAGGTCGACGCCGCCCAGGGCGCGGTGACGACCATGTCGCACCACATCCTCATCGTGAAGCCCAAGGACAAGGCGCCGGTCACGGCCGCGATCGCCTCCCGCAAGGGCCGCACGATCATCTTCGTCCGCACCCAGCTGGGCGCCGACCGTGTCGCCGAGCAGCTGCGGGACGCCGGTGTGAAGGCCGACGCGCTGCACGGCGGTATGACGCAGGGTGCGCGGACGCGGACGCTGGCCGACTTCAAGGACGGTTACGTCAACGTCCTCGTCGCCACCGACGTCGCCGCCCGCGGTATCCACGTCGACGGCATCGACCTGGTGCTGAACGTGGACCCGGCCGGTGACCACAAGGACTACCTGCACCGCGCCGGCCGTACGGCCCGGGCCGGCCGCACCGGCACGGTCGTGTCGCTGTCGCTGCCGCACCAGCGCCGCCAGATCTTCCGCCTGATGGAGGACGCAGGCGTCGACGCCGGGCGTCACATCATCCAGGGCGGCGCCGCCTTCGACCCGGAGGTCGCCGAGATCACCGGCGCCCGTTCGATGACGGAGGTCCAGGCCGAGTCCGCGGGCAACGCGGCGCAGCAGGCCGAGCGCGAGGTCTCCCAGCTCACCAAGCAGCTGGAGCGTGCGCAGCGGCGTGCGGCCGAGCTGCGCGAGGAGGCCGACCGTCTGGTGGCCCGGGTCGCCCGCGAGCGCGGCGAGGACCCGGAGGCCGCGGTGGCCGAGGCGCAGGCGGCGGTGGCCGCCGCCGAGCTCGCGGTGCCGGAGCAGCCGGAGGCGCAGGACATCGACCGGGGCGAGCGGGAGCACCGTACGGAGTCTTCGGCGCCGTACGAGCGTCGTGAGCGCCGTGACGACCGTGGTGGCCGTTCGTTCGAGCGTCGGGACAACGACCGTGGCGGCTTCCGTCGCGACGACCGTCGTGACGACCGTGGTGGGCGTTCCTTCGAGCGTCGCGACAACGACCGCGGTGGTTTCCGTCGCGATGACCGTCGTGACGACCGTGGTGGGCGTTCGTTCGAGCGTCGGGACAACGACCGTGGCGGCTTCCGCCGTGACGACCGCGGTGGCTCCTTCGAGCGCCGTGACGACCGTGGTGGTCGCTCCTTCGAGCGCCGTGACGACCGTGGCGGCCGTTCGTTCGAGCGTCGCGACGACCGTGGCGGCCGTTCGTTCGAGCGCCGTGACGACCGCGGTGGCCGTTCGTTCGAGCGCCGTGACGACCGCGGTGGGCACCGTGGCAGCGACCGTCCGTTCAACCGTGACCGCCAGGGCGACCGCCCCGGCTTCCGCTCCGGCGGCCACGAGCGTCCCTACGGCCGCCGTGACGACCACCGCGGTGGCGGCTCCTTCCAGCGCCGCGAGGACAAGCCGCGCTGGAAGCGCAACGGCTGACGCCTGCTGAGCATCTGACTCACCTCGAAGGGCCCGTACGACTGCGGTCGTACGGGCCCTTCGGCGTTCCGTGGACCGGTTTGCCTGACTGCTGATGATTCGCGAACGTGTTCGAATTCTTTGGGTCCCCTGTGTTAACTTCCGCGCCTCCCAGACCAGTTGGAGGTGTCCAGTGGCCCCACGCCACAGGCCCAACCGCACTCGTTCCCTCCTGCCGGGCGCGCTCGCCGCGTCCGTGGCGCTCGCGGTGACCGGCGGAGCGCTCCCCTTCCTCGCGTCCGACGCCCATGCCGAGACGGCTCCGGTGTCCCTCACGATCGACGCCCCCGACCGCTATCTGCCGCGTGGCTACAACCTGGAGTCGGCGGGGAGCGCCGGCGACCTCAACCGCGTGGAACGCGACGCTTCCGAGGACTTCACCGGGTACCGCTGGAGCCCGCTGTCCGGTGACCCGCTGGCCGTCGGCAAGGACCCGGCCGACGCCTCCGCCGAACGCATCGGCGGACACGCCTCGGACGTCGTGGGCGTCTACACCCCGGCCGACCGGTCGGTGGAGCTCAAGGACACCAAGGCGGGTACGTCCACCCGCTTCACGCTCCCCGAGGGGCAGACGTACCACGGCACCTACGGCGACACCGTGGTGACCGCGACCTGGACCGCGGACGGCTCCGTCGACTCCCTGCACCTGCTGCGCCACCGCGACGGGCAGCTGGTGGACACGCCGGTGACCGGTGACAACGGTGTGCGGCCGGCGTCGTACAAGGTGCTCGGCGCCGGCGACGGCGCCCTCGCGATCTGGGTCTCCGGCGACTCGACCGGCCAGGTCGGTCTGGTGGACACGGCGAGCGGGAGGATCACCGGCGTGCTCAAGGGCACGTGGGGCAGCGGGTACACGCAGGTGGCGGTCGGCGCCACGCACGTCGCCTGGTTCGATCCGGCCTACGGCGACCAGAGGGCGCACGTGCTGCGCCGGGACGCGCTCGGCGGTGCGGAGACCACGGTGGACGTGGCCTCGTCGTACGAGCAGCGGGCATACATCGCGCTGGTGGGCGACTGGGTCGTGTCGCTGCGCCAGACCGAGTCCTTCCGCAACAGCGACGCGCCCAAGGACCGGGGCGAGCCGCTGCTCGCCGCGCCGGTCGGCGGGGGCGAGGCGCGGACCCTGCTGCCGCACGCGCGGCTCGGCGGGACCTACGGGCTGAACGCCACTCCGGACGGCGGGGTGCTGGTGGCGGGCGGTGCCTCGGCGGGCGACTGGGGCGTGCGCAAGGTGAGCGCGCAGACCGACGGGACGCTCGCGGTGAGCACGGTGCGGTCGGTGTCGCCGAAGGCGGGCTCGTACGGCGCGGTGACGCTGGCGGCCGGGGACCTGGCCACCTACGAGCCGGACACCAACTACCTGCCCTCCCTCTACAAGCGCCACGTCGAGCTCGGCGCGAACGCGTCGGCGGGCGGGCGCAGCCTGGTCGCCCAGCCGCCGCTGAGCACCGACGGCACCGGCGGTTCGGCGGGCAGCGGGGCGTTCGCACTGG
This sequence comes from Streptomyces sp. NPDC079141, assembly GCF_040686775.1. Lineage (NCBI taxonomy): Bacteria > Bacillati > Actinomycetota > Actinomycetes > Kitasatosporales > Streptomycetaceae > Streptomyces > Streptomyces sp. NPDC079141. Next base: position 489,869 of record NZ_JBFBLP010000004.1, read on the forward strand.
GCGACGGTGCCTTCGCCTATCCGAAGGGCAGCGGGATCGACGTACGGTCGACGCCGGACGACGCGGTGTCGATCACCACGCCGGGCGGCGGCCAGATCGTGGACGCGTCGGGGCGCTACGTCGTCTTCGGCCACGGCTACATGTCCGGGTTCGGGACGTACCAGCAGTACGTCATCGACCGGGAGAAGCCCGGCGAGGTCCTGCTGACCCGGGCGGCGTCGGCGGCGGCCGTCTGGGGCAGCACCTTCTGGACGCCGGGCGACAGCAAGGGCACGGTCAAGGCGACCGACCTGAAGTCCGGCGACACCGAGTCCTTCTCGCTCGGCAAGGAGTGCACGCCGACCGATCTTCAGGCGGTGGGCCGCTGGGTCTACTGGACGTGCGAGGCCTCCGGCGATCCGGCGGGCTCCGGTGTCTGGGACCGCACGACCGGACGCATGATCGACGTGCCGGGCAACGGCGAGCTCGGCGACGGCTATGTCGTCGTCCACGACGAGAGCGCCGGACAGCTGCGCCTGCTGGACTTCCACACCGTCGACTCGGTGCAGACCCGCACCCTGGCCGACCTGCCGGGCTACCTCGCCCACGGCCACTACGCCGTCGACCGCTTCGGCGGCGGCGTGGCCTACCTCCCCGAGCGGGGCCGGCCGGGCGCACTGCGTGCCGTCGCCTCCGATGTGCCCACCTCCCCGCTCGCCGGGATCGAGGCGCACCCGGAGAACGCGGTCGACCTGGGGTCGGCCACGGACACGCGGTGGAGCGGCGCCTGGCAGCTGTCCAAGCCGGCCGCGGCCGGTGCCCGCGTCGTGATCAAGGACGCCTCGGGCGCGACCGTGCGGACCCTGGACGCGGTGCGCGGCGGGGCCGCTCTCGACGCGGTGTGGGACGGCACGGTCGACGACGCCTCCGGCCGCGAATACGCCCACGACGGCACGTACACCTGGGAGTTGACCGCCGCCCCCGCGGACGGCCAGGGCCCGGACCTGCGGCTCACCGGCACCATCGAGGTGACCGGCGGAGCGCCCGGTCTGCGGTGATTCGCGGCCGTCGGCGCCGCTAGATCCGTAGCCTTTCGCAGTCGGACGCGGCCGCGTCGCCAATACCCGATCGGAGACGCGGCCGCCTCCGGCTATGCTCGTGGAGGCAACATCGCCTGGGCCCTTAGCTCAATTGGCAGAGCAGTGGACTTTTAATCCATTGGTTGTGGGTTCGAGTCCCACAGGGCCTACGGTGCGGGTGGCGGGGGTAACCCCTCTGACCTGCTGTGCAGCGCTCGGGTCGGCTTCGGCTGACTCGGGCGCTGACTAGTTTTCGGTTGTATGCGTGAGCGATGCGTGAGCGGATGGGCTGGAGGCACCCCCGCACTGGAGAGCGCCGACTTGCTCAAGCTGTCAGATCGAACTGCTTGAGCCAATCCGGATCGGCATCGCCCACCGTGGCGACCAGCCCGCCGCAGAGCATCACCATGTACACGGTGAAGAGCATCGGGTCGTCCCCGTAGCGCTCGACTGCCTCGTTGAGGGTCACATCTGGCGCGTCCGGGTGACCGATGAACCCTGCTGCGTGGAGGAGGTCGTCGTGCTGGATCCCCAGGCTGTCGGAGACCCACCTGACGGCGTCGCGCGCCTGTTCCTCAGTAATCTGCTCCCGCGCCCCGACAAGCCACCCCATCAGGATTGCCCAGACCGCGGTGGGATCTGAAGGATGCTCACCCTCCGTGAACGAGGCCCCAGGCCCCTGGGAGGGGTTCCGCATCCACGACGCTATATCGGCGCGCAGACGCTTTGCGGTGCGGACACGGGAGATCTCGGAGACATCAGGCGCGACGTTGTGCCCCGTCCGAGAGGCTCGTGCGCTCCGGCGGCGCTGGCTGTTTCGTCCCATGGACCGAGCATGAGGCCCGAGCCCGCTTCGGGGAGGGGGAACGGCTGAGAACGATAAGTTTGGTCGACGGCCTGATACGGCTGCCGGAGTACTGGCTCGCCGCGGTCCTGGGCGCTTCTAGCCCCGCGCTTTCATGAAGCGGGCTGTCCGGCAGGCGGTCAGGAAATCGAGAAGTGCCCCTGACCAGTAAGAATGAGGATTTTCGAGGTCCTTGTTCCTGTCACAGCCGGAGGCACTTCCCAGGTGAAGCACCAATCGGGGCCTACACCGGCCAGTGGAACCTGGCGCCCACCCGATGCGACAACCGGGAATACCGACCGGCACGGCTAATAGCGGTCAGCGCCACAGCGACCCAGTCGCAGCGAGGAAGTGGTGCATGGAAATGCCCCGGTCGATGTCGATGTCGAGCGCTGCTACGACTGCAGTGATGGGATTAGCGATGCCCATGCCCTCAGAGCCAGCGAAATTGAGTCCGACCACCCGACTGGCCCCGTCGATCCACAAGCTCCCGGAATCACCAGGGAGACTCGGATCAGTGTTCTCGATGACGATCTGGTTCCTGAACCTCAGCGTGCCCTGAGGGTAGCCCCGCACGTCGACCTCTGCACTGACATCGGTGACGACGGCAGACGTCGCACCGGATGTCCGGCCCGACTTGCGGACCTCCCCGCCCAAGACCGGATCAGCCATGCCGGCGAACGAACCTTGCTCAAGCAGTTCACGCAGCAGGAAGCGGTGACCGGACAGGACGGCGACCGCGCCATCGACCTCGTCCGTAAGCGCGAAGCGGTGTAGCAGCCCAACGACATCCGCACCCGTTCCAGTGTCGCCGCCGCCCGTCCCGGGCTGAATGATGGTCTCGCCGGGTTGGCAGACGGGGCTGCCACACAGCACGTGCCAGTTGCTGAGGATCAGGTCCTGCTGTGTGTGCCGGTCGAAGACCGATCCGCCCAGCGTGCCGGAGCCGCCCATGACTTCGTTGCCGATGCTGATGCCGCCGATCATGGGGTTGTGCCGGGCTCGGTGCTCGTCGATGTCGCTTGGAGCACCGTGCACATGGAAGCGTGCTTCGATTACATCGACTGGGATCCCTTCGATCTCCCGGGGCAGGATGTCGGCTGTGGCCAACTCGGACTCGGGGAGCTTGCGTTCGACATAGACGCGGATAGCCACCCGGTCCGTACGGACGCCTCCGATCAACTTGAGCCCTACGCCAACGCCGGTCACGCGCGGATAGGTACGCAACCGCTCGGCGGCATCCTGCTTCACCGCAAGGACGCGGCCCAGCAGCATCTCACCATCGGCATCGGCAGAACTCATTGGAATTCCCCGAGTTGCACGGTGGTGAGCCGCGCGTTCCCGTCTGGATGGAGCACGGTCACCGGCAGTCCACTGACGAGCGCATCACGGAGCAGGGAGATCCACATCGTGTGCATGATCCGCTCGAAAGCCGAGATCTCCGGTGGCGCAAACCACAAGATGAAGGTCTCCTTCACCCCACCTGCGCCGCTCAGTTGTACGAAACCGGCGTCATCAAAGACTCGTAGACAGGTTACATTCCCGGTCATCGCAGCCATGTCGTCACCGTCCCTGGACCGTCTTCGCCTGCATACGGCTACTGCTGCCTGAGCAGCTGCATCAGATGTAAAGCCACTCGAATATCGCCGCGTACGCGCATGTCGCCGAGGGCGAACGCCTCCAACGGTGAGAGGCTGCCCGTCGCCAGCTGCCGCCAGGTCTCAGCCCCGACCAGCACCTCGAGGTCGGGGCGGTGAGCCCGCTCGCTGCTCACGGTGCAGGCATCGGGCCCCAACTCCAGCGTCCACGACCGGGCCGCGTCGTCGGCTGAGATACGGAAGTGCACGCGCGCGCGGAGCGTAGAGCCAGCAACCAGCTCCCCGAGCCGCTCGAACGCCGAGCCAGGGTCACCGTCCTCTGCATGGGGCAATTGCGGAAAGGGCAACAGGAATTCGGCGAGCGTCGGGTCGTTGCGAAAACTGTCGGTCAATCGAGACCGCGAGTCACCACCCATGGCTTCTCCCAGTCGGAGGGTGCTTTGAGTCAGCTATACCGTCGTGTCAGCAAGCTGTCCAGCTGCCGGGTCGGATCTATCCGGCGGTGTGGATTCCGCTCGGTGACTGAGGCGCCCAACCGCGATAGAAACGAGCAGCCTGGCGTCGTGACTGAACCACAGGAGATAGCCGCGCCCCGGCATGTGAGCATGCATGTGGGCCCGCCGTTCCGACGCAGGCCGCCTCGTCGAGCGTCGGTGTGGGGGCGCTAGACGCATTAACTAGAGCCGCGATCCAACGACTGGTTCAGGTGAGGTCGTTGAATCCAGGGCAACGACGCGCGCAGGTCGGGGGCACTCCCGTAGGTGCTCGGACGCCAGGTCCAGCCGCCCCTGCAACTGCTGTTGGCGGAGAGGTGGGCAGCGCAGGCGTTCATCTCACTGATCCTGCCGGACTCCTACCTTCCGTCGAATCAGACCGGTGCAATGGTGAAATGTCCACCAGGAGCAACCTCTCGCCAGATGAGGACACCCCCGATGGCGACTCGCCTGAAACTGCTGTCGGACAGTCGCCCACCAGCAGGCGCATGGATTGGAGCCAACGATTCGAGATCATTGTGCATGCAGTCACCGCCTTCGCCGCCGTCGCCGCTCTCCTATTCGCAGGGATCTCGTCCATTCAGGCGCGTGATGAACTCAAAAACAGGAATCGAGAGCTCAACATCTCGGAGCAGGGGCAAGTCACCGAACGCTTCACCGCGGCGACTGAACAACTCGGTAGCGAGACCGTCGACGTTCGCCTGGGTGGGATCTACTCACTTCGCAGAATCATGAACGACTCGCCGGAAGATCGACAGGTGATACTTGAAGTGCTCACGGCCTTCATTCACACCCATGCGACGAAACCTAAACTGGTCGCCAGTAGCGGGGTGCCGAAGGCTGGAGAGGACGCTCAAGCGGCAGCCAGGATCGTCACAGCTCGCCCGATCAGTAAGCCAATCGACGACGATTTCTTCGGACCTGACCTGAGTGGAATATACCTTCCGGGAACCCAACTCTTCGGGGCGAACCTTCAATATGCCAGGCTGCAAGGAGCCGATCTAACGCGCACGGTCCTGGCCAGCGCTCGCCTTGAGGAGGCGCAGCTGGCTGGGGCTAAACTAGTGCGCGTATACGGCCTTTCTGCCGAATTGAGTAATGCGGACCTCTCCAAGGTCGACGCCGAAGATGCGAATTTCTCCGGGGCGCGCCTGACGAGTTCACTCCTCGTGAAAGCTGACCTGAAGGGGGCAGTATTTGATGCTGCTGATCTCCAAGGTGCGGATCTTGACGGAGCAAATCTAAAAGGTGCCAATTTCTTCGATGCAAATCTACGTGCCGCTAGCCTCGAAGGGGCGCTGCTGGAAGGAACGGACCTGCTGAGGGCGCGAGGGATCACCGTTGAACAGATCGTCAGTGCGCGCCCCACAGCGACTACGAAGCTCCCACTGGAAATCGCCAAGGATGCTCGCGTCCGGGCCCGTATCCAAGCCGTGGAACACGGCTGTCGTTAGCGCCGATTCCCGCGTTGGCGAGGAATGAGTCGTGCAGCTGCCTCTGCCGCGGCACGGTCGACCTCGGGGAGAAGGCTCGTATACGTGTCCGACGTCAGGGTGATCGTGGAGTGCCGCAGGGTCTCCTTGATCGTGTGGATATCGCCGCCGCCTCCGTGCGTGAGGGTCGCGGCTACGTGACGCAGATCCCGCAGGGTGATGGGCGGGAGGTCGGTCGTGGCGAGGATGCGGCGGAAGGTCTCGGAGACCGTCCCGGGGTGGAGCCACGAGCCGTCTTCCTTCGTGAAGACCTTGCCGGTGTCCTGCCAGGCTTCGCCCCACTTCGCGCGCTCCTTGTCCTGGCGGGCTTTGTGGTCGCGCAGTTCGGAGATGGTCGTGCTGTCGAGTGCGATCGTGTTGGCGCTGCCGTCCGTCTTGGGCTCGGATTCGTAGGGGTCCCAGCCGTCCACCACGATCTCCTTGGCGGGCGTGATGAGGCCGGCGTCGAGGTCGATCTCGTGCCAGTCCTGGCCGACCGCCTCGCCGCGCCGGAGGCCGCGGGTGCCCATGAGGTGGAAGATCGCGTACAGGCGGTCTCCTTCGGCCGTGTCAAGGAAGGCGCCGAACTGCTGCGGGGTCCACACCATCACGGGGCCGGGGATCTCGCCCGTCTCGCGCCAGCGCCGGACTCGTTCATCGGTCCAGAGAAGGGGCTTCGGGCGCTTGCCGGACTCCAACTCGACGTGGGACGCCGGGTTGAAGGTGATGAGCTGCTGGGCGATCGCGGAGTTCAGGGCCGCGCGCAAGGTGCGGCGGATCGCCTGGCGGGACGCCGGGCCGGTGATCTTCCGGAACGGCTTCATCTCTGCCAGCTTGGCGCGCTCGACCGCGAGTAGTTTTCGCTCGGCTCCTACGGGGCGGCCGGGCTTGCTCGGTTTGCAGCGGGCGATCTGTTCGCGGCGGGCCTCGTTCTCGGTCGCGATGACCTCGTTGTCGTCGGCTATCCCGTCGAACATCTCCACCAAGTGGCCGACGTTGAGACGGTCAAGGCGTACGCCGCCGATACGCGGCTTCAGGTGGACGTGGATGTGGGAGGCGTAGCCGTTGAGCGTGGTCTTGCGGCGCTTCTTCGCGGCGAACCACTGGTCGAGCCACTCACCGACGGTGAGGCTGCCGCGGAGGGCCAGGCCCGCCCTCAAACGGCGTCGGGTCTCCTCGATGGCCGGGAGCGGAGCCTTCTCGACCGCGACCTCCTCCAGCATGTCGACGAGGCGCTGAAGGCTGTCAGGGTCGTCCTTCTCGGCCAGGGCGAGCAGGGAGCGGAGGTGGTCGAGGTCGGCCTGTGCATCCTTCAGGGACTCGTAGCCGGCGCGGCTGAAGGAGCGGCGGGTGCCGTCTTCGTGGGGCGGGAGCTCCTGGCGTATGGAGTACGAGCCGTGCTTGCGGCTGGAGAGCTTCGGGCACTTCTTGCCCAGCGGCTTGCCGGTGTGGGGGTCGCGGCAGTAGCAGCGGCGGTGGGTGGAACCCTTCAAAGATCGTTCTCCTCGGTGGTGCTGGGGTCGGTCTCGGGTGGGTCGACGTCGGCGAGTTCCGACGGCAGGTGCGGTGGGGTGCCGCCGTCTTCGCGGATGAAGGCGCGGGCGCTGCGGAGCCGGTACTTGGCTTCCAACGCCCTTTCTGCGTAGTCGGCTTGAGCGAGTACGGCTTCCTCGCGCTCTGCGCGGTTGGGTGCGGTCTCGGCCTTCCAGCGCTCGTGCTTCTCGCCCTTCAGGGCGGCCAGGGCGGCGCGCTGGTGGCGAATGTGGGCGCGAAAGGAACGGAGCATGTCGTCTTCCATGCCGAAGTCCTCTGTATCGCCGGTGAACCAGCGCATGGCGTCCCAGGTCTGTTCGGAGTACTGCAAGGGCAGGCGCTGGACTCGGTCGACGTAGCCGACGGGGTAGAGCAGGCAGATCGGGTAGGTCCGCAGGGCTTCGGCGAGGACGATGACGTCGACCAAGGGCAGGTTGGCGCGGCGGCCAGATTCCATGTTGGCGATCACGTTGCGTGGGATCGGGTGGCCGATCTCCTCGCAGCGGTCCGCCAGGTCCTGGGCGCTCATGCCTAGCTCCTTCCTGCGTCTGCGGACCTCGGCGGCCACGGTGGCCATCACCTGGTCCACCCACTCCGGGACGTCGTCTTCGTCCCTTTCAGCATCCAAACCACGTTGTGTCATGCAGACACATTAACTTCCCTAACGTTGATTCCGTGGCTTGGAGACGAGCGCGATCGCCGTGTTCGCCGAGGGCTCAGTCATAGATGGAGCGTGTATGCGCGAGAACGAAACCGCGGACCGGGTGAAGGGCATGAGCCGCGAGGAGCTGCTAGAGCTTCCCGCTGCCGTTGACCTGGAGACAGGCAATCGGGCGTTGGGGCTTGGGCGGAGCAAGGGGTACGAGCTGGCGAAGCGCGGCCAGTACCCGTGCAGGGTGCTGCGGCTGGGCAACGCCTACCGGGTGGTGACTGCAGACCTGTTGGCCCTGTTGGGCCTGGCCGCGTGAGAGCGGGGAGCTGTAGCAGACCGTTCTGCGCTGAGCTGACACAGAAATGCTGGACTGTTGCCGGGCGTGGACGTACGGTCCGTGTTCCCTCGCGATGGCCTGGCGCCAGCGAGAAAGGGGTGGGCCCCCGGCGGTGCAACGCCAGAGGCCCGAGCAACCCCGAACGGCCCTGGAAGAACCAACCCGGCGGCAAGGGCGTGCGAGCCCGCCACCGCCAGACGAGGAGCTGCCGAGTGCAACCCGAGATCCCCGAGTCCTATTCCGCCCCAGCCCAGGCTGTCTGGCCCGCAGCGGCCATCCCCGGCCGACCCGGCGCCCACCTGCGCGCCGCGCAGGCTGACGGCGCCGACGCGGTGGAGACGCCGAGCGGCTTGGAGGCGATACCCGATGCGGAACCGACCCACGGCTCCAAGCTGCTGGATGAACTGCGGTCGCAGATCGCCCAGTTCGTGATCCCGCCCTCGCCGGAGGCCCTGGACGCGATCACGTTGTGGGTGGCGGCGACGCACCTACAGCCCGCGTGGCAGCACGCACCGCGCCTGGCGGTGGTGGGGCCTGCGAAGCGGTGCGGCAAGTCGCGTCTCCTCGACGTGCTGACCGAGACGGTCCACGAACCGATGCTCACCATCAACACCACACCGGCGGCCATCTTCCGGTCGATCACCGAAGAGAACCCGCCCACGCTCCTGGTGGACGAGGCCGACACCATCTTCGGCACACCGAAGATGGCCGAGAAGAACGAGGAGATGCGCGGCCTGCTCAACGCAGGCCACCAGCGCAACCGGTACGTCACCCGGGTCGTCGGCAACGACCACACCCCGCACCGCTTCGCTACGTTCGCCATGGCGGCCATCGCGGGGATCGGCGACCTGCCCGACACGGTCATGGACCGGGCAGTGGTGATCCGTATGCGGCGCCGGGCCGAGGGTGAGAAGGTCAAGCCGTTCCGGTCGCGGCGTGACATCCCGGCTCTGAATGAGCTGCGCGACCGTCTGCACGCGTGGGCCAGGCCGCTGCTGGACGAGGCCGCGGACCTGGAGCCGGACATGCCGGTCGAGGACCGCGCCGCGGACACCTGGGAACCCCTGGTTATCGTCGCCGACCTGGCCGGTGGCTGCTGGCCCCGGCTGGCGCGGGTCGCCTGTGCGCGGATGGTTGCCGCCGAAGAGGCGGCCGAGGAGGACCACCCCAGCGGTGCGCGGATCCTCGCCGACATCCGCCGGGTCTTCGTCGCCCAGCGCGAGGTGGACAGCCTGTCCACCGAGGAACTCCTCCACCACCTGCGCCAGGACCCCGAGGCACCGTGGGCGGAATGGGGACGCGGCGGGCTGGACGCCCGCGAACTGGGCAGGATGCTGCGCGCGTACGAGATCAAGTCCGGCAACGTGCGCATGGCCGACCGGACCCAGCGCAAGGGCTACATGCGCAACAAGTTCCTCGATGCCTGGCGCCGGTACTGCCCCGCCGTCCACCCCATCAACGCCGACACCACGCGCGGCGAGGGCTGAGGCCCTCCCCCGGTTGCCGTACCTGCCGTCCCTGCCGTGATCTTGCAGGTCAAAGGGCATGCAGCCAAGACGGGAACCGGGGCCAAGACGGCACCGCGATCGACCATCGCAGCCCGCCGCCAAGACGCCGCCCTCATCCGTCTTGCGCCGTCCCCCGCCGTCCTGCCGTATCACCGCAGGTCACAGCCCCGCCCGCTGGGACGGACGACGCACCGCCTCTGTCCCGACTCGGGACACGGTCCATCCGCAACCAAGCCCTGCAGGACGCCCCTGTGTCGTGTTCCGACTCGGAACACGACACAGGCGGCACCCGCCAGGACGGAGAGCCGAGGCGGTTGCCGTACCTGCTCTGACCTGCGCTTGCAACGGCCAAGACGGCAAAGACGCACCACACCACTACCCCAGGAGTACCCCGCTTGAGGATCCCTCTCATATTCCGTCGCCGAGACCGCCCGCCGCTGGACGACCAGCCCGGTCAGGAGCAGCCGGCGAAGACGAAGTTGACTGTGGAGCAGTTCGTGCTCCGTGCGGCCGGCATCGTCATCGTGGCCCTTACCGCTGGTGCGTTCTGGCTCTCCTACGCACACTTGGCCGAGGTCGCCGCCCAGCATGGACTCCGTGACTCGCCGACCCGCCGGTGGGCGTGGCCCGCGACAGTGGACGCGTTCATCGTCGCGGGTGAGCTGCTCATGCTCCGTGCGGGCCTGCGCCGCGTCACCGACTTGTGGGCCATCGGCGTCACCGCCATCGGTTCAGTCGGCTCCATCGGGCTCAACGTGGCCGGGGTGACCGGCACGCGGGACGTCGGCAGCGTGCCGTTGCTCGACTACGTGGTCGCCGCGGTTCCCCCGGCCGCCGCGATGGTGGCCTTCGGTGTGCTGATGAGGCAGATCCACGAACTCGTCGCACAGCCTGCTGTCGGCCATCCGGCCCCCGGTTCTGCGCACGTGCCGCAACCACCGGCCACTCCATCCGTCCACCCCGCCGAGGCGTCGGCGACCGCGGTCGGCCCGTCTGCCGAGGTTCCGGCCGAGGGCGTCCGGCCTGCCGGCCTACTGGTTCAGCCCGGTCGGATCACCGAGCCGCCGACCGCCGCATCCGTCCAGCCGCCGGAATCGCCCGCCGATGCCGCAGCAGGCAAGCCGCGCGGTGGGCGTCCGCCCGGCGCCCCGCTTGAGGTACTCATGGAGATCGGCCGGGCTGCAGCCGCTGAGCAGGGCAAGCTCACCCGGACGGTCGTCCGAACGGCAGTTGAGGACAAAGGACTGACGATCGGCAGCAAGCGGCTGACCGACGTGATGGACATCCTCCGGGCCGAACCCGAAGCCCCAGCCGAGACCGACCGGCCCGACGACTGACCGGAACCGCCACCGGGTGACCGGAACCCTTCCGGTCACCCGGCCCGCCAGCCACCGCCCCGCGCAACGCGCGAGCGTCCACACCTGTGGACGAGGCGGCAGCCGCCCGAACTCCATTTGATCTCTGCGGTGACCCGCACGCCCTCCCACCTTCTCCGGAGAACCGTCCATGACGCACGACCCGCTCCACCCCGAGGACACGCCCGACGAGCTGCCGACGCTGACGAAGTCCCCTACGCTGCTGGACCGTTGGCGCCGCGCGTTCGGACGGGCTGCCCCGGGCGGAGCCAGTAGTACCCCGAGTCCGACTCACAGCCGGCCTTCGGGGGTCTCCGCCCTGGGGGTGGCGGAGGAGGCCCAGCGCCAGGGGGCGCCAGGCCAGGACGTCGGGACCGAGGGCAGCCCCGACGAGGACACGCTCCGCACCTTCCAGCGCGAGACCCTGCGCCCCGTACGTGCCACCGACACCGCCGAGAGCATCGGCGGTGAGCCCGTCGTGAAGAGCGTCCAGCCCACGATCCGCCGCTTCACAGGAGACAAACGCAAGGAGCGTGTCGGCCCCCTGCGCTTCACGACCGATCAGCTCGCCCTCCTCCAGGAGGCCACTGCCGAGCACGGCTACAAGGGCGAGGGCGGCTTCGCCGCCGACGTCGTCGTCGCCTTCATCACCGGCCGGTTCACCGCCAACCTGCCCCTGTCCGAGGACCGCCGCCGCACCCACCACTTCCGCGCCCAGGTCCTGCGCCAGCTCAACCGGATCGGCGTCAACGTCAACCAGATCGCACGCGCCCTCAACAGCGACCACACCCCACCCGACATCCGCCAGCATCTGACCGAACTCCGCCAACTCCTGGAGCTGATCGCCGAGGCCCTGCGCCAGCCCACCGACCCGGACACGGAGGCAGCCGCGTGATCGCCGCAATCAAACCGGCCGGGTCCAACACCCGCGGCCTGCTCGCCTACCTCTATGGCCCCGGCGACCACGACGAGCACCTCGACCCGCACATCGTCGCCGGATTCGCGATGCTCGGCATGCCCGACCCCGGCCGCGACGAGAACGCCACCCTCACCGAACTCGCCCGCTACCTCGACCAGCCCGTGCGGCTGCGCAACAGCGAGTTCGGCAAGAAGGCCACCGACCACGTCTGGCACTGCCCCGTGCGCGCTGCCCCCGAGGACCGCTACCTCTCCGACACCGAGTGGGGCGAGATCGCCCAGCGCATCGTCCAGGCTGCCGGCATCGCCCCCGCAGGCGATGACCTGGCCTGCCGCTGGATCGCCGTACGCCACGCCGACGACCACATCCACATCCTCGCCACCACCGTCCGCGAAGACGGCCGCCGCCCCAAACTCCACGACAGCGGCATCCGCGTCGGCGACGCCTGCCGCGAGATCGAAAAGAACTACGGGCTCAGGCAGCTGAAGAAGGGCGACCGCACCGGCACCCGCCGCCCCACCCAGGCCGAGATGCACAAGGCCGAACGCCTCGGCTGGGAACAGCCCAGCCCCGCATGGCTCCAGGACCGCATCCGCGCCGCCATCCCCCACGCGACCAACGCCGAGGAATTCATCGCCTACCTCGAAGCCAGCGGCGTCGAGGTCCAGGTCCGGCGCGGCCCGTCAGGCGACCTCCTCGGCTACGCCGCCGGCCGCCCCGGCGACCTCAACGAGGCCGGCGAGCAGATCTACCACCCCGGAAGCAAGATCTCCCCTGACCTCTCCCTGCCCAAGATCACGACCCGCCTCGAATCCAGCCGGCCCGAGGAACACCCCACCGCCCGCCGCAACCACCCCAGCACCCCCTGGCAGCAGGCGACCGACGCGCTCGACACCCTCCACAGCGACCTTGCCGACGACACCCACGCCCAGGCCCACATCACCGCCCTGGGTGAACTGCTCGAAGCCACCGCCCAGAAGGCACCCGCCAACCTGCGCACCGAACTCCAGGCCGCCGCCAAGGCGTTCGCCCGAGCCCAGCGCTCTCAGATCCGAGCTGAAGACCGAGCCGCCCACGCCCTGCGCAGCGCGGCCCGCGACATCGTCCACACCGCCACCGGCCCCGACGGCAGCGCACTGGCAGCCATGGTTGCAGCCCTCGTCTGGGCCGCCATCGTCGCCAGGCGCTGGCACGAAGCGAAGAACCACGCCCACCAGGCTGACGCCGCCCGCCAGGCTGTCCAGCACCTCCAGATGGCCGCCGACCGTGCCCTTGCTCCGACTCTCGCCGAACTCACAGCCCGACCGCCCAGGGAGCAAACCCGCCGCGTTCTCGCGAACGACGTACGAGCAGCCGTCCCCGACCACGCCGAGCGCATCCTCGCCGACCCGGCCTGGCCGGCACTTGCCACCGTCCTCTCCGACGCCGAAGCCCGCGGCCACCAACCCCACCAGCTCCTCAAGGAGGCCGCTGCACAGCGCGAGTTGACCAGCGCCCGCCAACCCGCCCGGGTGCTGATCACCCGTATTCAGCACACCGGCCGGAACCCTGCTCCGAACCGCCGCGCTGAAGCTGCCCGCCGACGCTCGACCATCACACCCTCGGTCCGCGTCCAGCAGATCCAAAACGGTCAGACTCCATCGACGACTACGACGCCTGCCGAACAGCAGCACCGACGGCGCCGTTAGACACCGTCAGAGCCGCAGGGGTTGCGTTCCTCGGGGATCGGAGGAACGTGCGAGGCTTTCCCGGATCACGCGGTCGCTGGCGCGCAGAGCCGCCGTCAGTTCTCCTCGCAGCTCGTTCGGGAGGGTCCCTGAGCCAAGGGCGCAGTCGCGTACCAGCGCGTGACAGTCCTGCACTTGCCGGTCCGTGGCGGTCTCGGTGAACAGAGCATGAGCCAAGCTCTCGCGAGCCGCATAGCCGTCTTCGGCGTCTGTCGTCCTGCGGTGGAGGTCCTCGACGATGCGGTGCGCGGCGAGCGCCTTGGCGGAACCGATCGCGTCGAGGACCGTAAGTCCGAGCCGGGTGTCGAAGACGGTCATCCCGGGTTCGGTCTTCCGTCCGGAGTAGACCGTCACCAGGTCCGCCAGGTGCCCGTCGATCGGCCGCCCGGCGTCGCGGCGGCATAGGACGGTCAGGCATGTGGTGACGGCTTGTTCCCATGGGTCGCCGGGCATCGTGTCGGCAAGGAGGGCAGCGGCCCACGCGGTGTCACCCGAAACGAGAGCAGCGAGGACGGCGACCTGCCGACCGTCGAGCATCCGTTTTCCGATGCCATGGTGGGCTTCGATGTGCGCCAGCGCTTCGGCCCATCGCCCCTCGGTGGTGAGGGTGCGCGTGCCGTCTGCGAGGAGGACGCGCCACAGCCACGCGCGAACCTCCTGGCGGTCTTCGCCGGTCGCAGTGAGGCTCGCGGGTACGGTGACGCGCTCGAACCGGGCGGCTGCGCCCGCCTCGACGGCCTTGTACAAGTTGAGGAGTCGCTGCCGACCCTCATCGGCGTGACCGGCGCGGATCTGGAGGCGAGCGAGGTTGACGACCGGTTCCAGTCCTCGGATTGCGCTCATGCCGGGCAGGGGGCAGGCATGAAGGTAGGCGGCGGCGTGCTGGTGGCACATCTCGTGGGCGAGGTCGGGGAGATCGAGGTCGGAGGCGATGAGCGCGGCCTGGTTGTAGACGGCCGATGCGAGCCCCTGGTCAGTCTCTTTCACCGCGGTGTCGGCCAGGTCGACGAGTGCGCGTACGCGTTCAGGCAGGGGCAGGCAGGCGGGTCGGAATCGGGCGACGAGCGGGAAGCGCTGGGCTGTGGAGCCGTGTGGGTCCATGGATCCCCCTTGTCGAGAGTGAGGAAATGCTGAGGCGGCGGTGCCCGCCAGCCATGTGTCGACGGGCACCGTCCGCTACGCGTGGGGCGTCAACGCCAGTCGACGACGATGCGGTTCAGCGGCGTGTCGAGGGCGAAGAGGTCGGGGCGCTGCTCGATGGCGGGGGCGTCGAGGGGCTGGATCTCGAACGTGGCCTCACGACCTCGGTACTTCCTGTCCCAGGTACGGATGGTGTCGGCGACTTTCGCGGCCAGCTCGTCGCTGCCGGGGCCGTGGCCGATGACGCCGAACTCCCAGAGCTTGTCGCCCTCGGAGGTCGTCTTCTTGGACACGCGCCGGGCGAGGTAGGTGACGGCGCCCTTGTCGACGACCGCAGTCGACGAGGGGTAGGGGTCCTCCGTGAGTAGCGTGCCCTTGGCGCTCTGGGGGAACAGCATCCGGATGAGACCGGAGGGGAGGGAGCAGGTGAGGAACAGTTCCATCCACTCCGGCGATTCCATGGCGCGGACCGTCATGCCGGTCCACTCCTCGGTGCGCGGCTGGTCGAGTACACCTGCGAGGGCGTCGGCGTCGATGTTGAGTCCGGCGGGGGCCTGGAGTCGTACGGTGCCGTCCGTGCTGAGCGGGATCACTCGGCGGTCGTCGTCGGCGATGCCCCGCCGAAGCGGCATGAAGGTGTTCATCTCGCTGCCGAGGGAGACCCAACGGCCGTCATGCTGCTCGTAGGTAATGGAGCGGGACACCGTGCCCTTGAGACGCTGGGGGACGAGAAGCCGGCCGCCGGGGGCAAGCTGCTGCAGCCAGGCGTGCGGCACGCCGTGCGCGCCCACGGTGGCGATGATCCGGTCGTACGGCGCTGCTTCGGCGTAGCCGAGCGCCCCGTCGCGGGTCAGGGCCTCTACGTTGGTGATCCCGGCAGCGGCGAGGTGCGTGCGGGCGCCTTCCACGAGGTCGTCGTCGACGTCGAGGGTGGTCACATGTCCGTTCTCGCCGACCAGGTGGGCGAGCAGGCCGGCGTTGTAGCCGGTGCCGGCGCCGAGTTCGAGGATGCGCTCGCCGGGCTGGGCTTCGAGCTGGTCCAGCATGAGGGCGACGACGCCGGGCTGGGAGGCGCAGGAGATGGAGGTGCCGTCGGTGTCGTACTTGATGTGCACGGGTGCGTTGGCGTAGGCGTCTTCGAGTGACGCGTCGGGCACGAACACGTGGCGGGGTACGGTCCGCAACGCGGTTTCGACGGCGGGTGTGCGGGCGTGTCCGTCCGCGCGGAGCTGGTCGACCAGGGCGTTGCGGAGGCGCTCGGCGTCCGCCGTGGGGGTGGTGATCGTGTCGGTGTTCACCGCGCTGAAGCTATCGGTGTCGGCCGTTGCCTCGGTGGGCGGTTCGGTGTGGTCACTCGTTCCCATGACTACCTCTCGTGCGATGTGGGACAGGGCGCTCTGGTCGTCTCGGAGGAGACCGGCGCGGTTGGCGTGGAAGATCACGTGGTGGGCGATGACGGCTCGCAGGCCGCGGGTGAGGGCGCCGCGGCCTGCGAGGTCTGCGAGCGTGGCGCCGGCCCGTTGGAAGGCGGTCACCCATTCCTCGTGAGCGTGGAGTGGGCCATCCGGGCGGCAGAGGCTGTGGGCGTCGGCGGTCATGAGCTTGCGCATGGGCGGAGCCAGTTCGGCGGTTCGTTCGGGCGGTCGTGGAGCGGTGGCTGGGCGAAGGGCCGCGACCTTCGCCCATACGTCGCCTTGTTCGAACCAGTCGAGTCCCGCGCCGCGCATCATGGCGCTCGTCAGCAGGACGGCGGTCTCCCGGCGTCCCAGGTGCATCTGGCTCGGCTGGTAGGTGAGCAGGTGGCGGGAATCGCTGTGGAACAGTTCGTGGGCTGTGTCCATGGCCTCGGGTCCGCCGAACGTGTCGGTCTCGGGCTCGTAGACGCTGGGCAGGCACGACGCGGCCACGCCGTCGCCGACTAGATCGCTCAAGAGCGACTCAATGGCTGGTGAGGGCTTGTCGGCGAGGTAACGCAGCGGCCAGGGCTGCTTGTTCATGAACCACCAGTCGGTGAGCTGCCCGTCGGCCTCGGCCTCGATCAGGGTGGGGCCGAGGCGTTCGGCGATGGTGCGCTGGGCAATCTCGCGGTCGACGAAGGTGATGTTGTGCTGCTGCCAGCGGTCAGGAGGCATTGAGGTCCTTCGGTCGGTGGATCAGGCGATGAGGAGGCATGCGTCCCAGGCGGACCGGGGTGGTGCGGCGGTGCTGGGCGCGAGGAGCGCCAGGGCTATGCCGGCGGCGCCGTCGAGTAGGCCGGGGCCGCCTTCCTCGTCCTGGATGAGCTCCGTGGCCGTGAGTTCGGGGTCGGTGCCCGGTGGGATGACCGCAGCCAGGAGGGCCGGGATCGCGGCGCGGAGTTTCTCCGCGGGCGAGGGGTGGGCGTCGTCGGCCATACGCGCGGCGACGTGGGCGAGGCCGGCGAACCCGTGGCAGAGGCCGTTGTCCGTCGTGGCCTTCAGCTGCTCGGGGTCGGTGAGGGCGGCCACGAGTGCGTTCTCCGCGTCGATCTGGCGGCGGGTGTCGCCGAGCGCGAGCGCGGCGAGTTGCTGGGCGCGGGCGAGGCCGGCGGTGCCGTAGCACCAGGATGGCCGCCGGGGCGCGGACGGGGCGAGACGCCGGCTTCGCAGCTCGCCCTGAGTGACCCAGTACGGCCAGACCGGTCCGCCGTCGGCCTCCTCCTTCCAGCGGTCCAACCAGGCCAGGATGGTGTGTAGTGCTGCGTGGTGCCCATCGGTGACGGAGCCGTTCCGAGCGGCGAGGGCCAGGAGCGCGAGCACGCCGCCGATGCCGTGTGCCATACCGGTGTTGGCGTGCCCGCCGGGGAATCGGTCGTCCGGGCTGCCCGAGGGCCCGGTCTCCGCCCACCAGCCCGGCACGCTCTCGCCGTGGTGGGTGATCGGTTCGGTGAGGCGTACGCAGTAGTCGAGAACGGCGCGCGTCGTGGAGCTGCCGGGGCTTCGGCGTAGTAGGTAGGCGCCGTATCCGGTGAGGCCCCGGATAGCGTCGAACTCAGCGAGCTGTGGCAGGCGTCCGGCGTCGATGCGGCGGTGTGCGGCGTCGAGACGGCGTCCGACGTCGACCGCGATCTGGGCGTCCATCGCGTCGAGGGCGCGCTGGTAGGAGCCGGGAAGGTGGTCGGCCGCACAGGACAGGGCGTGGGCGAAGGCAGGCACTCCGTAGAACGGGTGGCTGTCTGGGCCGCTGGTGAGCGGCTGCCGGGAGGCGGCGGCGAGCCAGTCGTGGGCGCGGTGCCACGGGCTGAGGCCATTCGCAGCCAGCTCGATGTGCAGGAGCGCGATGCCGGGCGGACCGTAGGCAAGGTGCTGCCGGTCCGAGGACAGCGTTCTGGAGCCGAGGGGCACGGTGTCGGGGTCGGCGAGTTGGGCGGCGATGGCGTCGACCAGGCGGAGCGTGGGGTGCGCGTTCACGAGGCCCTCCCCTTGATGCGGGCGGTCCAGGCCAGGGCGGCGGCACGCGCCAGGTATAGGCACACCTCTTCCTCCGGGAAGTTCACGGCGACGTGGCGCACGAAGTGGACGTGCAGCAGGGATGTCAGGACGTCGTCGATGGCGATGCCCTGGGTGTCCGGGCCGGGCAGATGCGGCCGGTACGTAGCGAGTGCCGCTTCCCGGTCGACCCATCCGGACACGATGGCGTCCCCTCCCGGGACCATGCGCAAGGCCGACCAGCCGTCGCTCGGGTCGGCGAGCCGTACGGCCTCGGTGAACTGCGGGCGAGGAACGGGCACGGGTGCGGTCGGCGAGACATGGTCGATCAGCCACCGCACCCCGGCCTCGGTGGTGCCGAGGAACGCGGAGGCGATGGCGACCGTGTGGGCCGCCACCAGCGTGCGCTGACTGGGGTGCTGTGGCTGTGCGAGCTGGGCCAGGACGGCGCGCGAGTCCGCCCGGAACACCTCCTCGGCCGCCTCCCATGCGGCGCCGGAGCCCCAGCGGCCCATCTCACGGTAGGAGGTGGGATAGCGCAGATCGGCCAGCAGGCCGATGCTTCGTAGCTCGTCGGCCCAGGCGCTCACCGTTCGGGCCGTGTCGGCGAAGGCTTGCGCGTCGGGGAGGGCGATGCGTACGCGGAGGTGTTGGTCCGGGTCGCGGAAGCGGATGAACCACCATGGCGGGTTGCCGAGTTGTTCGAGGAGGCGGGGCAAGTGCCGGGAGAGCAAGACGTCTTGGCGGCGGGGGTCGCCGTACAGGGCGGCCAGAAGTACCGAGGAAGCGACAGGCGTCTGCCGCTGGGCCGCAGACAGGGCACGGGCCCGGCTGGGGGCCGGCAGTGGCGGCCATGCCGACGGCCCGGTTGCTTTGAGGGGCACCACGACCTCGTGGGCTCGCCCACCGCACCAGCCATACGCCTCGGGTTCCGGGGCCTCAACGAGCACGGCCAAGCGCGAATGGTCGAGGTGCCGACGCAGGAGTGCACAGTGGCCAGCCTCGTCGAGGTCGAGGAAGAGGCGCCGGTCGTCCTCTACGAGGAAGACGCGGCGCGGCAGCCTCCGCCGGGCACGCCAGTCGCTGAGTGCGGCGTCCCACTCGGCCCGAGGGTGGGCATGGCCGGGCAGTTCGGACGCTTCCAGCCGCCAGCGCGCCGGGGCCAGCACGATCCGGCCGTACCGCAGACGTGGCAGGAACGGCATCGCAGCTGCGGCGCCCCAGTCGAAGACGGTGACCTGCGCGCACTGGGCGCGGGACAGTTCGGTGAGGAACCGCACGAGCGGCGGCGTGTGGGTGCGCAGGTTCAGCGCGTGCATTCCGACGACCTCCACGCGGTGGCCCCGCTCGGGGACGGCGAGGTACATGCGGCGGCCGTCGCACCCCACAGCCAAGTCCTCCGGGGTGAGGACGGTGTCCTGCGGGGTGCGGTGCTCCTGAAGGCTGATCACGGTGGGGAGAACCTGTGGGGAGCGGGTGACGTGGGCGCTCTCGGAGAGCAGGGGCGGGAAAGAGAGCTGCGCGGGCACGGTGTTGCCGTCTGCGGCCGGGAGGTCGGCAAGCTCGGCGGCCAGAGCCTCCCGGTCGGCGGGGGCCAGGACGCTGAGGAACCGGCCCGTGGAAACGCCGACACCACGGGACACGCTCACGACCTCGAGCCGGAACCGCCCGCGCTGCAACTCCTCCAGGCTGACCGCATGCACCCGCACCCCGATCTCCAAGTGCGGCGGCAGCCGAGGCTCGTCAGGCCCCACGTCCAGGGCCTCAATCTGTTCGTCCGTGAGGAGCACTTCGTCACGGACGTCGAGCGCAGCGGCCTGGGCCAGCCGTATAAGGACGTCATCCCGAGCGGAGACGCGGGGCCTGTGTGGGCTGGCCGGAGCGCCTGGGTAGCCGTCGGGATAGCCGGTGCCGCTGTCCGCGACGACCTCCGCGAGCGGGACCATCGTGCCGATGCCGTACCGCTCGTAGAACCGCTGGTGGTACTCGTTCCAGGCGGCGGTCCCGTACGGGCGGCTGCTCAAGCGGGTCAGGATAAGAGCGGCGCGCTCGCTCTCTCGGGCGACCACTTCCGGCAGAACGATCTGCGCGTCCAGGCGGAGGTCGAGCGCGACGGGGTGGCGACGCAGGCCAGGGACGAGGTCTCGCATCCGCGCCGCGACGCTATCCCGGCCGCCGTGCGTGGCGCACGCCTCCAGGCCAGCCCGGACCGCGTGGAGTTCGCGTGCGGTCTCCGCGACCGGGGCGAGGCTTCCAGCGTCGATCGCGTCGAGTTGGCCCACCAGATGCCCGAGGGCATCGGTCTCGGTGCTCGGAGAGTGCAGGCCCGTGATCAGCACCCGCCGCCGGATCAACTCCGCCAGCAGTTGACGCGCCTTCTCGGGACCGGCCTCGGGGAACTCCGCCTGGAGCTTTTCCACGAGGGTGCCGAACCGGATCGGTAGTCGGCCCGCGGCAAGGACGGCGCGCACCGGTTCGGTCAGGGCCAAGGACGCCTCGACCGCGCGAGTCCGGTCGTCCTGGATGCCGGGCTGGAACGGCACGATGAGCCGGTCTCCCCGGTATGTCACGGTGTTGTTGACGACGACGGGCAGCCGTTCGAGGAGGTCCGGGCACGACTCCAGCCGTTCGACCAGGGCCGCCAGCCACTCTGCCCCCGCGCGGCCGACGACCATGTGCTCCTCGCCCCAGTCGGCCCGTGCCTGCGGGCCGAACTCCGCGGTGGCCACGCCGGCGAATAGGCCGAAGGGTGTCGCCCGGTGCTGGGCCCGCAGCAGGTAGCGGGCCACGGACAGCGCCGCGCGCTGCACATCTCGGGGGGCGGGATGCTCAGCCGTGCACAGGGCCCCTACCCGCGCGGCCAGGACGGGGCTGGAGTGCTGGAGCGCCTCGGCGACGTCCTTGTCCACCCACACCGCGCGTAGCCACGCCATCCGAGCAGACGAACCACTGGGCGAGCTGTCATCGAGGTCAGGGCATGGCGGGAACGGCAGCGATGGCCGGGCCACTGCGCGCACGAGAGCGGTGGAACCGGTGCGGAACGCTGCGGGCGAAGCAACCACCAAGTACCTCCGTAGGCGAGGGGACGGGCGGCTGGTGCCGCCGCGCGGAGACGCGGCGGCACCAGGCCGGGGTGACCTGGGGTCCAGGTCAGGCGACGTTGGTGGTGCAGGCGCCGCAGGTGGACCCACAGTTGTCGTCGGTCAGGTTCACCAGGCCCGCCGGATCGGCGATCTCGACGAGGGAGACGTCCAGGTCGAAGCCGTCCGATGCCCCAGGGATGTGCGGGCGTACTTCGGTGCGGCTGGGAACTACGGTGCTGCGCGTCATGCTTCAACTCCTCGTAATCGTTGTGGTGTTACTGGGCTGGAGCGCCCACCAGGTGCCGTCACGGGAGCGTTGCCGAATGGCTGCTCCGCGGTGGGCTCCTGGTCACCCGGCGCGAAGGGACGTGCTCCGCGTAGGAAGTCCTCGCGGGCTGTCTGGCTCGCGCCGGGAAGTCGTGTGCCGGGAGTCCGATCAAGCGGATGCCGGCCGCCGCTCCATGAAGTAGGCGAGTGCCTGGGCCTTGAGACGATCGAGGCACGGCTCGCACGCGTAGAAGGGAGCGTGCTGCCCGTCCCACTGCACCGGGCCGAGCCAGACCACCAGGACTCCGGTACGCCCGCAGCCGAGCCAGCAGTCGCCGGTGAACCACGGCCACTCCATGGAGGAACGTCCCCTTTTCTCAGCTGGTCGGGATGGTCGATCTGGCGGCCAGGCAGTTGGGAGCGCAGGCCCCGAGCTGGAACGGCACGCCCCTGTGGCGCATCTCGCCCAGCCGTCGTCGCTCGCTCCCAACGGCCAGGCGCAGAGGGCGCAGTCCATGGCCATCTGCTGGCGGGGCCGGAGTCGTGCCAGATCCGGAAGGGGCGAGGATGCCGTGGCCGGGATGCTCACTTGCCACCTTCGGTACGGAGTTCCGCCCAGACCTCTTTGCCCCAAGGGCGCCTGTCCGAGCCGTGCAGGTCGTAGCCCCAGCGGTCGGCGACAGCGTCGACGAGGAGCAGCCCGCGCCCCGACTCGTCGTCGTCAGCCGCCTGGCCGAGTATGGGAAGACGCGATGGTTCCCGATCCAGGACCCCGACACGCAGTCGAGTCGCACTCGGCCGCCCAACCATGAGGCGAATCTCGGGACACGGAGTGTGCCTGGAGGCGTTCGCGATGAGCTCCGTGATGATCAGCGCGGCACGGTCGGCGAGACCGTCGAGGTGCCACACGCCGAGGACGTCCCGAACGAGTTCGCGGCCGAGCTCGGCCGTGGACGGCTCGCACGGGAAGGTCTGGCTGTACGTGGGATGGCCGACGGACAGGGCCTCAACTTGTGTTCTCAGACTCGTCATTGGGGTGGAGCCTTCGTGTCGTCTCGGCGCCCGGCCCGCCCCCGCGGGGGAACCTCAGGGGCGGACCGGGCCGTCAACAGCCACCCGCATGGTGGGGCGCGGCGGGCGACCAGCACCCAGACAACTCCCTTTCCCAGCAGGTTGGTTAGGACGTTCAGGTGCTCAGTCGACGGACCCGCCTAGGGCGTTTTGACCTCTCCTTTGCCTGACGGGCGGGGATAGCGAGGGCTACCGTGCCCGCATGGACACCACCCGCAACACCGTTCTTGAGGCGTGGATGACCGAACACGGCTACAGCTCCAACAGCCTCGCCGAGGCCGTGAACAGGGCCATTGAACGGTTGACCGGGCGCCCTGGTGGACTCGACGGCTCATCGGTCCGGGCATGGAAAGCGGGCCGGGTGACCTGGCCAAAGTCAGCCGCCCGCACGGCACTTGAGGACGTCACCGGACTACCCGCCGTCGCTTTAGGGTTCGTGCCACGGGGCCGGCCTTCGTCCACCCCGGCCCTACCGCAGCAGGAGGACCCCGACATGAAGCGCCGTACCCTCGTCGGCGGGATCGCAGCGGCAGCCGCTGCGGCAGCAGCAGCCGCTCCCGGCACCGCGTCACCGCGCCGTATCGGCATGAGTGACGTCAACCGCCTGAACAAGCGCTTCGCCGAGATCATCGCCAGCGACCACCGCCACGGCGGACAACTCGGCATCGAACAGCGGGCCGCCGCCCTCGCCGACGAGGCGCTCAACCTCCAGAACGCAGGCAGCGCCACCCAGCGCGTACGAAGCAACCTCTACGCCTCAGCAGCCGCCTTCCGTTCCTCCGCGATGTGGGCTGCCATCGACGGCCGGCGCTACGACGTCGCCAAGGCGCACATGCGCGAGGCCCAGGCCCTCGCCGAGATGTCCGGCGACCAGGCGATCAAGTTCCGCATCTGGAGCCACGCGGGCACCATGTACCGCCACATGGGCCGCCCCGCCGACGCGTTCGCCGCCAACGACGTCGCCCGCAACCTGCACCTCACCCGCCGAGACCCCCTGTTCGCCTCCCTCGGCCTGGCCCGCCAGGGCGCCATCCACGGCACGGCACAGGACCGCACCGGCACCCGCCGCGCCTTCGATCAGGCCCAGGACGCCATGCTGCGTGCCGACCCCACCGACTACCGGCCGGTGTGGATGCTCGCCTTCTACGACCAGGCCGAACTGGACTCCCTGGCCCTCTCCGCACACTTGGCGCTCGGCGACTACTCGACCGCCGAGTACCACGCCCACCGCTGCCTGTCAGCCCTCCGAACTCACATGATCCGCTCCCGCGCCATCACCACGACCCGCCTCGCCCACGCCCAGCTCGCCCAAGGCGCCCCCGACGCCGCCACGGCCACCGCGATGAAGGTCCCCGCCGAAGCCGCCACCCAGCACGCCCGCGTCACGCGCATGCTGCAGGAGTTCGGGGCCGCACTGCGCGCCACCGCGCCGGGCAGCTCCACCGTGCAGACCTGGACCGAGCACACCACCGCCTGGAGGATGGCCGCATGACCACGGCGCCCGCCATCGAACTACGCTCCTTCACCACTCTCGACACCGCCCGCAGCGACCTCCTCGACGTGTACGCCGACGTGCGCGCCCCACTCCTCCACCTGCCGAACTACGCCGTCACCGCGTTCGGCGAACGCCTGGACCGACACGGCACCGAACCGGGGTTTACGGCCGTCCTCGCGTACGCGGACGGGCACCCGGTCGGCTACGCCTACGGCAACACCATCGAGCACGGCGACCGCTACTGGCAGCGCACCAGCCCGACGCCGGCGGAGAAGTACACCGAGCGCCCGGCAGTGGCCCTGAAGGAGATCGGCGTCCGGCCGACCTGGCGGAAAACCGGCACCGCCCGCCGCATTCACGACGCCCTCCTCGCCACCCGCGACGAGCCGTACGTCACGCTCATGGTCAACCCGGCCGCTGGCGACGGAAAGGTCCACGCGCTCTACAAGTCGTGGGGATACGAGGACATCGGGCAGAGCCAGCCGTCACCGGCCTCACCGGTCCTCACCGTGATGATCCGCGACATCCGCTGACTTTAGACGCCGTCCGCTTTCCGCACGCGATCGGTTGGTTCGGGGTAGGTGGGCATGAGCTCCGGTCGCTGGCGGGAGAGATGGGCGTAGTTCGTCCGCTCGTCTGGCTCGTGAGGGTGGCTGGTGCCGTCTGTCTCCCGGAGGGCGCATGGGAGCTTACGGCCCAACGGCGCTGCACCAGGGGCAGGCTCGATGCATTCATCGTGCGCGCACAAGCTGGGGTCGTATGGGCCAATACATCGGAGGGAGGTGCACCGGAGGAAGAGGACGGCTTGGCGGCTTCGAAGGCTGTAAGCCCGGCGCGCTCCGTTGGATCACTGCAGCGTGCGCAATGTGGACACAATTGTCGGGCTTCGGTGCCAGAATGCGGAGATCAACACGTCAACCGGGGGAGGGCAGATGAAGCTGGACCGCGTCTACGTCCGGTTCTTCCGTTCGTTCAACTTCGACTACGAGCGCAAGGCCCACCGGGAGGGAAACGCTCTGGAGTGGGAACGAACCAGCCTCGGGTGGTACCCGTTCGTACGATTGGACGTCGATCCTTACGTCACCGCGGTAGTCGGTGCCAATGAGTCGGGTAAGAGCCACCTTCTCGATGCCGTGGGCAGGCTGCTGACCGACGAACCCGTTGACCGTCGTGACTTCTGCCGCTACTCGGATCTCTACTCGGTGGAGCAAGGGGGACGCCGCGTCTCGGATTTCGCCGGTCGTTTCTCGGCTGAGACTGACGAAGATGTCGAGATGATGGAGTCGCTGGGCTACTCCGGGGACGATGCCAGCGGGTTCCACTACGTCCGTTCGGGCAGCGGAACCTCGTTCGTGTTCAGTGCGCGCAATCCTGCGCGCCGTGATCTGACGGCCGACGAGGAGAAGGATCTTCGCGCGACGTTCCCGCAGGTATTTCGGCTGGAGACGGAAGTCGCCCTGCCTGCAAGCATGCCGATCGGCCGGCTGGCCGGGCAGCCCGTCGATGGTCACCCGGACCGCGCGGGTCGTCGCCAGCTTCTGGACTCCCTCCCCAAGTCCAAGGTTGCCGAGAATGAATTCCCTGCCCTGTGGTCCACGATCTCCGACTTCCTCACGCCGCGGGCAGTTGATCCCGATATCGCCCGGGCCCGCGAGAAGGAGTTCCAGCTTGGGCGCAGCCTCCTACTCGATGTCGCGCGGATCGATCCCGCCGCGTTCCGTGATCTCGACGCCGCGCTCACTGCTGAGCGCGAAGGCGAGGTCAACGCGATCATTCAGCGAATGAACGACGCCATCGCCAAACACCTCAACTTCCCGAAGTGGTGGGCACAAGATCGCGACTTTCGGCTTCTTCTGTCGCCACGAGAGCGGGAAGTCGCGTTCACAATTCGTGACCGCACTGAGACGGAGTACTCATTCGCCGAACGCAGCCGGGGCCTACGGTACTTCCTTTCCTACTATGTTCAGCTTCGCGCCAACCAGCGCCCGAGCGGACGCGAGCAGCTCCTGCTGCTCGACGAGCCTGACGCCTACCTGTCCGGCGTCGGCCAGCAGGATCTCCTGCGCATCTTGGAAGAGTTCGCGAGGCCGGAAGACTCCTCCCCAGGTGGGCAGGTCATCTATGTGACGCACTCGCCCTATCTCATCAACCGCAATGCCGCGCACCGCATCCGTGTACTTGATAAGGGCAGCCACGACGAAGGCACACGCGTTGTCACCGACGCCAGCCGGAACCACTACGAACCGCTGCGCTCCTCGCTGGGCCCCTTTGTTGCCGAAACAGCGTTCATCGGTGGCGCCAATCTGTTTGTGGAAGGGCTCGCCGACCAGGTCTTGCTCGCCGGAGTCTCTTCGCATCTGCGCGGCCGGGGCGCGGCCCCCAGCCAGACGCTCAACCTCAATGAGGTCACGATCGTGCCCGCTGGATCGGCCGGCGCCATCCCCTATCTGGTCTTCCTGGCCCGAGGGCGAGACGAGATCAAACCACCGTGCGTGGTCTTGCTAGACAGCGACAAGTCCGGCAACGACGCGTTGTCGCGTCTCCGTAAAAGCCCGGTCGGCCGACGGGCCTACATCAATTCCAAGTTCATCCTTTCCGTCGGCCAGTGGACGAAAGACGTCCACCTGGCCGTCGAACCCAGTGTGGCCGTCGAGGAGCCGGAAGATCTCATTGCACTCCCGGTCGCCGCGGCAGCTGCTCGCCATTACGCCGAGCACGTGATCGGTCTCGATCGCGATGCCACCGCCAAGCTCACCCCCGACACCATCCAGAAGAGCCTGACAGGTGCGCCGCACGTCTGGGATGCGACCGTCAAGGCATTCGCCCTGGCCTTTCCCGGAGAACACGTCGAGAAGGTGGGCTTCGCGCGTGAAGTCGTCTCGGTGCTTCACGCCACGACGACAGATGACGAGGACAGCGTGCTCAGGGAGGCAGCCGAAGCCACCAGAGAGAACTTCGGGCAGCTACTCGGACACCTTGCCGACCTGCTGCACGACGCCAGGACCGCCGAGGACGACGCTCAGCAGCGAGACCGCGTGACCCGGCTCGTACGGGGCTTCCTGCACGATCACCCAGATGGTGTCATCCGCGACCAGGCCCGCATCCTCTTCCGTGAGATCGAGAAGGCTCTGGAAGACACAGACGAAGGTGACGCTCGGCGAACGCGGCTCGCTGACATGCGGCGCCGCTACGACCTCGGCAATGAGCCGTTGCAGCCCGTGCCGGACTACGACAAGTTCAAGGAAGAACTCGCCGCGCTGCGATATCAGGAACGGCTCGCGCATCAGGACCGGCCGCAGGAACCGGCGACACCCGCCAAACCGCCAGTTGGCGAACCGATGACGGCGGCAAGCACGCAACGGTCCGAGCCCCAGTTGACCTCGGCGGAGACACCTGCGACGTCATCTGCAACAAGCGGATCGACCGCAAGTTGACCGGGGTACATCTATGAGACGCCGTCCACTTACCGATCATTAGGCTGGTCTGGTCGAACAGGATTCCTGATCGGGTGGTCGCGCGAGAGTCTGGGCATGACAGCAGGGCTTCTTGGTAGCTCGGGGGTGCGAACCAAACCGAGCACCAGGAGGCCCTGTTGACGCGGTCTTTCGCGTTCGCGTGCGTGGAATCCAACCTGTCATCCCCATTGTGTGACTGCATCGCGCACAGGTTCGGCGACGAGGCGGGCCAGCCGGAGCGTGCTGCGGGCGAGCCCACAACCCGTCCGCCCGCCAGATGGAGCCGTGCACCATACGCGGCTGCCAGCCGGGGTAACCGTCGCGATGCTTGGCGATCTTTGTCGACTCTGTGGAGAACACGTTGCTATGGACGTCAGAGTCTCGCGACCAACGATTCTTCGGGTGCCCTGCTCGTGTCCTTGGGCTGCGCTAGCCTGCATCCGTGATTACAGGTGAGCTGAAGAGCAAGATCGATCGACTGTGGGACGCCTTCTGGTCAGGAGGTATCTCCAACCCACTGGAGGTCATCGAACAGATCACCTACCTGATGTTCATCCGGCGCCTCGACATCCTGGAGCAGGCCAAGGAGAACAAGGCCAACCGCTCCGGGCGGCCGGTCGAGAACCCGATCTACACGGACGATACCCAGGTCCTGCGCTGGTCCGTGTTCATCAACGAGTCCCCCGGGAACATGCTCACTCGGGTACGCGACGGCGTCTTCCCCTGGCTGCGCACGCTGGGTGGTGAGGAGTCCACCTATGCGCATCACATGAAGGACGCACGCTTCACCATCACGACCTCGAACCTGCTCACCAAGGCCGTCGACATGATCAACGGCATCGACATGGGCGATAAGGACACCAAGGGCGACCTGTACGAGTACATGCTCGGCAAGATCGCCACGGCTGGGCAGAACGGCCAGTTCCGGACGCCCCGGCACATCATCCAGCTAATGGTCGAGATGATGGCCCCGCAGCCGGGCGATGAGATCTGCGACCCGGCATGCGGTACGGCTGGCTTCCTGGTGGCATCTGCCGAGTACGTCGAGCGCACACACCGTGAGGCGCTATTCGAGCCGCGTCAGCGGCAGCACTTCAACGAGAGCATGTTCCACGGTTTTGACTTCGACAGCACCATGCTCCGCATCGGCAGCATGAACATGCTGCTGCACTCGGTCGAGAACCCCGATATCCGCTACCGCGACTCGCTCGCCCAGAGCGCGGCGGGTGAGGCTGACCGGTACTCGCTCATCCTCGCCAACCCACCCTTCGCCGGCAGCCTCGATTACGACGCTACGGCCGGCGACCTGCAAAAGGTCGTCAAGACCAAGAAGACCGAGCTGCTTTTCTTGGCCCTGTTTCTGCGCCTCCTCAAGCCTGGCGGCCGGGCTGCGGTCATTGTCCCAGAGGGGGTGTTGTTCGGCTCCAGCAAGGCGCACCAGGATCTGCGGAAGTTGCTCGTCGAGGGCCACAAACTGGATGCCGTGGTCAAACTGCCGGCCGGTGTCTTCAAACCGTATGCCGGGGTTTCCACGGCCATCCTGTTCTTCACCAAGACCAATAGCGGGGGCACGGACAACGTCTGGTTCTACGAGGCCACGGCAGACGGCTGGAGCCTCGATGACAAGCGCATGCCGCTTCTAGCGGAGGACAAGCTTGGGCCGCTAGTAGGCGACGGCACGCTGAGTGAAACCGAGCACGCGAAGAACAACCTGCCCGACGTGCTGACTCGGTGGAAACGCCGTAACGGTAGCGAACAGGAGCGGCCACGAACCGAGCAGAGCTTCTGCGTTGCCAAGTCCGACATCGCCAATCAAGGCTACGACTTGAGCCTCAACCGGTACAAGGAGATCGTCCACGAAGAGGTCGAACATCGAGAGCCAGCCGAGATTATGGACGAACTGGCCCGGATTGAAGCGGAAATTCAGCAGGGTATGAGCGAGTTGAAAGGGATGCTCTAAATGCAGACATCCTTGCTCGGGGACGTGTCGAATTTCTACGCTGGAGCATCGCTTCCCGCTGGTGAAACCTTCGAGGGGCAGCCTGGCGGCTATCTCCTCGTGAGAGTTTCTGATATGAACCTGCCCGGAAACGAGCGAATCCTTGGGGAGTCCCAGCGTTGGAGCGCCAAACCTGGGGCCAAATCGGCAACATGTCCGCCTGGTTCGGTAATTTTTCCGAAACGAGGCGGCGCCATTGGGACGAATAAAAAGAGGCTCGTGGAACGCCCCTGCGTCCTCGATCCGAACGTGATGGCTGTCGAACCTCTTCCCGGTCGGCTGGACAGCGGGTACCTGTATCACTGGTTCAAATCGTTCGATCTCTCCTCGATCGCGAACGGTAGCAGCGTTCCTCAGCTCAAT
Organism: Streptomyces sp. NPDC079141; assembly: GCF_040686775.1. Lineage (NCBI taxonomy): Bacteria > Bacillati > Actinomycetota > Actinomycetes > Kitasatosporales > Streptomycetaceae > Streptomyces > Streptomyces sp. NPDC079141. The sequence goes on from NZ_JBFBLP010000004.1 coordinate 519,685, forward strand.
AAGAAGGATCTGGCTCCACTTCGCATTCCACTGCCCTCCATTCCGGTCCAGCGACGGATCGCTCAAGTACTGGATCGTGTAGACGCACTTCGCGCCAAGCGTGGTGAAGCTATCGCCCTGCTCGACGATCTCGCCCAATCCATCTTTCTTGACATGTTCGGCGACCCCGTCGCTAATCCGAAGAGTTGGGAACGCCTCCCTCTGGGCTCGGTGCTGGATCGGATCGATAGCGGAAGAAGCCCCGTCTGCCTGGATCGCCCCGCCGCCAAAGAGGAATGGGGGGTGTTGAAGCTCGGAGCCGTTACGCAATGCGTATATCGCCCCGCTGAAAATAAGGCTCTGCCCGAAGGTGCGGCAAAGGAAATCGAGAACGAAGTGAGGGTCGGTGACCTCCTGTTCTCTCGTAAGAACACTTCCGAGCTTGTTGCGGCAGTTGCCTATGTTCGGAATACGAGAGAGCGTCTGCTCATTCCGGATCTTATTTTCCGCCTCGTCCCGAAGCGAGGTGCACAGGTCGACAAGGCCTATCTGCACGGTTTGCTGACATATCCATCAAAGCGCGAAAAGGTTCGCTCGCTCGCGAGTGGAAGTGCCGCCTCAATGCCTAATATTTCAAAGGCGAAGCTACTAAGTCTTGAATGCGAGCTGCCACCTCTTGTGCTCCAACGTCAGTATGCGGCGAAAGTAAACATGCTTGAGAGCGCGAAGTCATCACATTATGCCCATCTGGCCGAGCTTGATGCCCTGACAATCTCACTCCAACACCGCGCATTCTGCGGGGAGCTGTGGCCGGATGAGGCCGCAGCCGTCGGTTAAGCGCTGCCCTCAGTACCGCTATCCACCCGCACTTGCGAAGGGGCACCACCGTGAGCAACTTCGATTTTCTCCAGGCCGAGTGGCCTGACCTGCACCGCGAAGCCGTACACGCTGAGCGGCTGGCGCATGCAGACCCGAGGGCATCCGCGTTCTATGCGCGTCGGGTGCTGGAAATCGCGGTGGCCTGGATGTTCGATGCCGATGACACGCTTAGGTTGCCCTATCGACGTGACTTAGCGGCGCTGATTGCCGAGCCGACACTGGTGCGGGTGTCTGGCCCTGCGGTCCGGGCGAAGATGGATGTAATCCGTCGGCAAGGCAATATCGCTGTGCACCGCAAGACACCTATAACTCCCCAGGACGCGGTGCGCACGCTCACGGAGCTATTCCATGTCCTGTACTGGATGGCCCGGACCTATACCCGCGACCAGACCCAACTGCCCCCGTCCACGCTCGCTTTCGATGCCGCGCTGATACCTCGACCGGTCCCTGCAGAGGTGCGCATTACCAAGCAGGCCGAGCTGAAGGCCCAGGCAGAGAAGCACGCCGAGCAGGATGCCGCGCTTGTCGCAGAGCGGAAGAAGAACGAGGATCTGGACGCGGAGATCGCCGAGCTGCGTTCACAGATCAAGGCGGCCAAGGTCGCGAACGAGGCACAGCCGGACACGCACGACTACAACGAAGCCCAGACCCGCACCCTGATCATTGACCTCCTCCTCAAGGAGGCTGGCTGGGACCTGGACCAGCCGAGGGACCGCGAATACCCGGTCACTGGGTTGCCGCCCTCGGCCGCGCCCTCTGGCAAGGGCAAGGTTGACTACGTTCTGTGGGACGACGACGGCAAACCCCTGGCCGTCGTCGAGGCCAAGCGAACCACCCGCGACCCGCAGCAGGGCAAGTATCAAGCGACCGTCTACGCTAAGGCCCTGGAAGATCAGTTCAAGCAGCGGCCAGTGATCTTCTACACCAATGGCTACCGCACCTACTTTTTCGATGACCTCAGCTACCCTCCCCGTGAGGTGCAAGGCTTTTACACCAAGGATGAACTTCGTCTCCTGGCTCAACGGCGAGCCAGCCGCCGCAGCCTCGCCAAGATGCCGATCAACGAGCAGATCGCCGGCCGCCATTACCAGTCCCGCGCAATAAGACGGATTGCTGACTCCTTTGAAAAGGACTCACTGCGCCACGCCCTGCTCGTGATGGCAACCGGATCCGGCAAAACTCGCACCGTAATCGCGCTGAGCGACTTGATGATGCGCGCAAACTGGGCCAAGCGCGTCCTCTTCCTCGCCGACCGCACCGCTTTGGTCAAGCAAGCCACCAACGCGTTCAAGAAGCATCTGCCTGGTGCCCCCGTCGTTAACCTTCTGGAGGAGAAGGACCCCAACGCGCGGGTGTTCGTCTCCACCTATCCGACGATGATGAATCTGATCGATCAGACCGACGCTTCGGGCCGCCGTCCCTTCGGCCCTGGCTTCTTCGACCTGATCATCATCGATGAGGCACATCGCTCGATCTACCAGCGATACGGCGCGATCTTCGACTACTTCGATGCGCTCCTTGTTGGCCTGACAGCGACGCCTAAGGACGAAGTCGACCGGAACACCTATCGTCGCTTCGAGCTTGAGGATGGCGTGCCCACTGATGTCTACAGCCTGGACGAGGCGGTGGCAGAGGGCTACCTGGTGGCGCCGCGTGCTGTCGATGTCCCGCTGAAGTTCCAGAGGGGCGGCATCAAGTACGACGACCTTTCCGACGAGGACAAGGAGAAGTGGGACGAGACGGAGTGGAGCGAGGACGGGCAAATCCCGGACGAGATCACGACAGAGGAACTGAACAAGTACCTCTTCAACGCCGACACCGTCGACAAGGTCCTGCAGACCCTCATGACGCACGGCCTGAAGGTCGACGGCGGCGACAAGCTCGGCAAAACCATCATCTTCGCCGCCAACAACCGCCACGCGGAGTTCATCGCAGAGCGGTTCGACAAGAACTACCCGCATCTCAAGGGCGCCTTCGCCCAGGTCATCACGTACCGCACCGAGTACGCCCAGAGCCTCATCGACAAGTTCTCCGACGCGGCGGAGCTTCCCCAGATCGCCATCTCCGTGGACATGCTGGACACCGGCATCGATGTGCCTGAGGTCGTCAACCTCGTCTTCTTCAAGCTGGTGCGGTCCAAGACAAAGTTCTGGCAGATGGTCGGCCGCGGCACTCGCCTCGCACCCGACCTGTTCGGCCCGAACCGCAGCAAGGACGGCTTCCTGGTTTTTGACCTGTGTCAGAACATCGAGTTCTTCAACCAGAACCTGATGCGCGCTGAAGGCAAGGTCGCTCCCTCTCTGAGCCAGCGGATCTTCGAACGCCGCGCCGACCTGCTCCTCGCCCTCGACGAAGCAGAAGACCCTGGCCAAGAGGCAGCGGAGTCCGCCGTACGTCCAGAGTCCGATGGCACGGTCAGTGATGAGGGCCTGCGCTGGGACCTCGCCACACGCCTGCATGACGAGGTGACGGCGATGAATCCGGACAACTTCCTTGTCCGTCCGCACCGCGAGCAGATTGAAACCTTCGCGGACTTCGATGCGTGGCTTGCATTCACGCCTGACGCTCACAGCCAAGTCGTCGATCACCTGTCAGGACTTCCGACGGCATTCCGCGACAAGGGCGACACCGGGGAGGAGGCCAAGCGATTCGACCTGCTTTCGCTCCGACTCCAACTCGCCGTTCTGAACGGCGACCCGAGTTTTACTCGCCTGCGGGACCAAGTCCAGGAGATCGCGTCCACACTGCTCGACCATCTGACTATCCCGGCGGTCAAGGCCCAGCGGCCCCTGCTCGACGAAGTGGCCGGCGATGAGTGGTGGCAGGATGTGACGCTTCCCCTGCTGGAGACGATGCGCCGCCGTCTGCGCGGGCTCGTCCGGCTGATCGAGAAGACCAAGCGCAGCATTGTTTACACCGACTTCGAGGACGAGCTCGGCGAGCTGACCGCTGCCACGCTCAGCGGCATGGAGATCGGTACCGATCTCACACGTTTCGAGCAGAAGATCCGTATCTACCTCAACACGCATCAGGACCAGCTCGCCGTCCAGAAGATCCGTCGCAACAAGCAGATCACCGCGACTGACCTGTCACAGTTGGAACAGATCTTCGTGGAGGCCAGCCTCGGCACCACTGCAGACATCGACTACATCAAGGATGCCAAGGGCGGCCTCGGCCTTTTCCTACGGTCGCTGACGGGGTTGGAGCGGGAAGCGGCAGCCTTGGCATTCGACACCTTCCAGCAGGGCAAGACGTTCACAGCCAACCAGCTCCGCTTCCTCAACGAGCTGATCGACTATCTTGCGCGAAACGGCACCATTGACGTCGACGCACTGTATGAGTCGCCGTTCACCGCGCTCGCGCCGACCGGCCCCGAGGCGATCTTTCCCGACACCGAAGTGGACGCGATGGTGTCCGTCATCCACTCGATCCGCTCCACTGCTGTCGCGGGCGAAGGTGCGGCTTGATCAACCAGATACAGGGGAGATGCAATGCGTCAAGAAGAGATCGCCAACGAGTGCCCTGGAACGGGGCAGCGCGGGCGCATGGACGAGAGCGCGCCGGGCGACGACTGGTACGTGATCTGCCACGTGTGTGGAACGAAGTGGGCGGGAGGTAGCACCCTTCTCGTGCCTCACGAGGACCTGCGGAAGCGATGACGCCGGGGCTGGTCGTGCGTGAGCGATGCGTGAGCGGATGACGTGGAACGGACGGGGCCTCCCCCTGAGTGGTGGACACGCTGATACTGGATCTGCTTGATCCGGAGGAAGCGAGAAGACCGCCGATGGCGATGAAGGACTATTCGGA